>NZ_JBUEGB010000025.1:0-105591 GCF_054963695.1 Micromonospora sp. RTBAU3-60
ACCCCGCCCGCACCTACGCCCGGTGGGCCGCCGATCACCGGGCCGACTTCGGCGGCTGATCAACGAGGCAGGGGCGGCATCCGCCGCCCCTGCCGTGTGGACGGAAAGGACGGCACGGTGGCACAGGTGCTGGGACGACGGGAGTTGGGGCGAGCCCTGCTGGCCCGTCAGATGCTGCTGGAACGTGCCGACGCGACCGCCGAGGAGGCGGTCACCCGGCTGGTCGGCATGCAGGCGCAGACGCCGTACGCGCCCTACTTCGGGCTCTGGAGCAGACTGCGGAAGTTCGCCACCGCCGACCTGGCCGACGCGCTGACCGAGCGCCGCCTGGTGCGGTCGCAGTCTCCCGCTGGTACGTATGGACACACGCCCTGCCGACGCGCCGACGTCTCGGGTCGCCAAAGGTCACTGCTCCCGTGCAAGTCGAAGCGGACCGCACCGCTCCTGCCCCTGAACGCGCCGGTCAGCCAAGATCACGTGCGCACATCTGCCGCAGGGCGAGCGTTGTTTTCTCGGTGGGAGGCAGGCCGGCACTACTCGGCGTTGGACCACGAGCGGCTGGACAGGACGAGGCGATAACTGTCCGGATCTTCGATCGTGATACCCCACCGATCCCAGTACGCGCCCTGCGAGACGCGCTTGCCGCCAGCTTGTTCAAGGCGGGCGACGAGCGCGTCGTCGATCGGTTCGGACAGGTAGAGCACAAGGAGATCTTCAGTCGTCGGCGTCGGCTGCACGGAGAGGCTTGACCCCCCGACCAGTTCCAGATGCCACGACGCCTCGCGCCAGCCCAGCATCAGCAGGTCGTGCTTCCCGTGGTTGCCCGCAGCCCGGTAGAGCACCTCCAGTCCCAGCCCATGCACATAGAAACGTTCGGCCGCCGCAAGGTCCCGGGTGGGCCGGGCGAGGCGAATACTTGCCTTCGGGTCGATCATTCAGATAGCTCCGTCCACACGATTGACGATCAGCCTGCAAGCTGAACCTTGCTTGAAGTCAACGTGATTTAGCGAGGAATCCCGGTCCTTCAGGACTTTGGGAAATCCGTGAAGTGGGGTGTAAGGCCGTTTCAGGTGGCGAGTTCGAGTCGGGTGAGGTGGCTGGTTCTGGTCTGGCCGAGTGGTGTTCCGGTGAGCCAGGCGTCGATGCGGACGATGTTGACGGCGGCAGCGGCGAAGAGGTAACCGAGGTGGGTTTTGTCCATGCCGGTGTAGCGGGTGTGCCGGATGCCGGTGCGCCGCACCGTCTGGGAGATCGTGGCCTCGATCCCGGTATCGCTGCTGCCACGGTTCGGTGGCCTGTTCACGGCGCCTGGTTTCGAGGACCTGCTGCTGATCTGCGGGGAGCAGGGTGAGACTGCGGCCCCATTTGCCGTTGACGGCGGTCGTGCATTTGCTGCGGGCTGGGCAGGAGGCGCAGTCCCGCGGGGCGAAGTGGACGCGGGTCACGGGCGTCCCGTTGCTTTTGCGCTGGGCGGACCAGCTGGCGCTGGCCTTGCCGTGTGGGCAGATCGCGGTCTTGGCCTGCCAGTCGACGCGGAAGGCGTTTTGGGGGAAGTGTTCGCCCTGGTGGGTGTCCAACCCAGCGGGGTGCCGCTACCCGCCACCGATGAAGTGGAGCGGTCCACGCGGATTGCAGCCGAGTAGTGCGGCGCCGGGACGGTGCGACCGTCGGCCTCCAGCCCGCTTCCCCGTGCAGCGATAATACTGTACCGTTCGATACAGAAATGATGACCGATGGAGAGGAGGACTCAGGTGGCGCATCTGGCCGGCAAGGTCGCCCTGGTGACCGGAGGAAGCCGGGGCATCGGAGCAGCGATCGCCGCCCGCCTGGCACAGGACGGAGCCGACGTGGCGCTGACCTACCTGAGCGCCGGGGAGAAGGCCAAGGCTGTCGTCGCCGCGATCGAGGAGGACGGCCGCCGGGCACTCGCCGTCCAAGCCGACAGTGGGGACGGCGCGGCGGTCGTGGCGGCGGTCGAGCGCGTGGTCGCCGAGTTCGGCCGGCTCGACATCCTGGTCAACAACGCCGGCGTCTTCCCGTACGCGTCGATCGAGGAAGTGTCGACCGAGGAGGTCGACCGGACCCTGGCGGTGCATGTGCGCGGTGTCTACCTGGCCACCCAGGCGGCGGTGCGGCGGATGGGCGACGGCGGCCGGGTCATCAGCATCGGTAGCTGCTTCGCCGAGCGTGTCCCGTACGCGGGGGTCAGCCTGTACGCCATGAGCAAGAGTGCGCTGGTCGGCATGACCCGGGGCCTGGCCCGCGACCTCGGCCCGCGTGGCATCACCGTCAACGTGGTGCACCCGGGCTCGACCGACACGGACATGAACCCGGCCAGCGGCGACGGCGCCGACCACGAACGCAGCTTCATCGCCCTGGGGCACTACGCCGAGCCTGCGGACGTCGCGGCCACGGTGAGCCACCTCGCCGGCCCGGGCGGCCGGTACATCACGGGCGCGTCGATCGCCGTAGACGGCGGATTTGCCGCCTGAGTCCGTCGTTCACGGCCGCCGGCCACGGGGTGCCGAACCGGCACTCGTGCGCGGCGGCCTCCCACTCCGAAGGGAACACCCCGTGGCCTGGATCATTCTCATCGCCGCCGGCCTGCTCGAGGTGGTGTGGGCGACCGCGCTCAAACACACCGAGGGGTTCACCCGCTTCTGGCCTTCGGCGCTGGCCGTCTCCACCGCCGTGCTGAGTTTCGTGCTGCTGTCGTGGGCCATGAAGAACCTGCCCATCGGGACCGCGTACGCGGTGTGGGTGGGCATCGGTGCCGTCGGCGTGACCATCGCCGGAATCGTCGCCCTGGGCGAAAGCGCCTCACCGCAGCGGTTCGCTTTCCTCGCCCTGATCCTCGTCGGGATCATCGGACTCAAGGCCGTGGAGGGTTGACGCTCACGGGACCGGAGCCGATGCCTGCCGGCCTTGATCGGCAGAGTCCTCTGCAGCAGCCGAACAGGAACGACCCGCGGTTCGCCGGATCGGGAAATCCTGTCAGAGTGAAGCGAATACCCGGGTTCACCGGTGCACGGCCAAGTAATTCGGAGCCAGGAAAGGAACGCAAACAGTGGGAACGCGAGGACGGCCACGTACCTTCGACCGAACCGCTGCCCTCGACCGGGCCATGCAGGTTTTCTGGGAACGCGGATACGAAGGTACCTCCCTCACGGACCTGACCACGGCCATGGGCATCGCGTCCCCCAGCCTGTATGCCGCATTCGGAAACAAGGAGGCGCTGTTCCGGGAGGCAGTCGCCCACTACAACGCCACCCACGGCGCCGTGCCGCAACGCACGCTCGAGCAGGCACCGACCGCCCGTGCAGCAATCGAAGCGCTACTCCAGCACAACGCGTACGCCTACGTGGAGCCCGGGCATCCGACCGGCTGCCTCGTCTTGCTGGCGGCGACAACCGGGGCGGCGGAGAACGACCACATCCGGCAGTTCATGGCCGCATGCCGGACAGAGGACCTGGCCACCCTGCAGCAGCGCATCGAGCGCGGCGTGGCCGAGGGCGACGTACCACCCGATACGGATTCCGCCGCCCTGGCCCGTTTCATCACAGCGGTACTCCAAGGCATGTCCGCACAGGCCCGCGACGGGGCCGACCAAACCGCGCTGAGCGACGTCGTCACACACGCGATGGCCGCGTGGGACGCCGTGACAGGTAGACCGGTCTGCGCCGCCGACAGCTGAGCTACGCCGACACCGGGCACAGTCAGCGTGTAGAAGCCACGCCGCCCCCCGGCGCGGATTGCGCCGCAGGGTGACCGCGCGGGCGCATATGACCTGGTGAGCGGTTCGGTGTCGGTGTGGCTCCCTACACTCCCCGGCCATGGCGACGGTGAGTTTCGTGGATGAGACAACGGCAGGTGATCGCACCGAGGCGTGGCACCTGGAGATCTTCGAGGAGCGGCTGGCGTTGCGGGAGGTGATCCGCCGCCGCGTCTTTCAGGAGGTTGCCGAGCACAACGCCCGGCAGTCGGAGGTCTTCCGCGGGCTCGTGCAGCCGGGCGACACCGAGCGGACGCTGAACGGCTGGCGGATGTCGAAGCCGCGGCGGGTGGACGCCGAGGAACAGTTCCGCCGTGCCATCGAGGCGTTCGGCCGCAACGGGTTCGTGGTGCTTGTCGACGACGGTCAGGTCGAGGACCTCGACGCGCAGGTCGAGCTGCGTAACGGCACCGAGATCTCCTTCCTCAAGCTCGTGCCGCTGGTCGGTGGCTGATGCCCATCGCCTCCGGGGACACCCAGTACTTGGAGATCCTGGCGTCCCGACTCATGTCACGGCAGTCACCGGAGCAGCGGCGGGCTGCCGCTACCGACCTCCGCCGGTTCCTCGAACACATGGGCGGGTTGTGGACCTGCTGGGATTGCGAAGACTTCGCCGCCCTGCTGAAGTTCGCCCTGCAGTCAGGTGTCCCGGTGCCAGCGGCGACGGTGGCGACCGCCCGGCGCAGCGTCCTGACCGGGTACCACACCGGGGAACTGAACGCCGTGACGGTCCCGTTGGAGAGGCCGGTGCTGAATCCCGGCGAGGCGTGGGCCGACGCCGTGCTGGACGCGCTGCCCGCCGCCGGTGAGGGCTGGTCGGAGTTGCTGGCGCACGCGCTGACCGCCACCGCCGGCAAGCCGACCGCCCGCTGGACGACGCGGGGGCGCACCCTGCTCGCCGAGGTGGGCGCCGCAGCGTACCGGGCGAGGGTGCTCGGGTGGCTGGCGATGGTGGGCCGGCCGCGAACCCTACCGGTTGAGGGCGGTTACTGGGGGTACGACGTCGGGCAGGCGTATGACCCGTTCAACGCGACAGCGCTGCGCGGGCTGATCTGGCTGCTGCCCTCGGCCGCCGATGGAAACGACGCGGACGTGGCCCGGGCGCTCGCCGCGTTGGTGGAGACGTCGCTACGTAAGGTCGCCGGGCTCGGGCCACGCAACCCGAAGATCGCCAACGCGGCTGTACACGCGCTCGCCGAACTCGACGGGGAGCATGCGCTGGCTCAGCTCGCCCGACTGGCCAGCCGGGTCACATACAAGGGGACGCTCAACCAGCTCAACGCCGCCCTGGACCGGCGCGCGGCGGCGCTCGGGCTCTCCCGGGACGAGGTCGAGGAGCTGGCTGTGCCCACGTACGGGCTCAGCGAGGTAGGCCTGCGGGTGGAGCCCGTCGGCGAGGCGACCGCAGAGCTGACCGTCACCGGCCCCACCGTGCAGCTGGCCTGGCGGACGGCCGCCGGCCGGACGGTGAAAGCAGCGCCGGCCGCGACTCGACGGGACCACCCCGACGAGGTACGCGACCTGAAGACGACCGCCAAAGACGTGGAGAAGATGCTGGCCGCGCAGGCCGAGCGGCTCGACCGGCAGTTCCTCGCCCAACGCACCTGGTCCTACGGGTCCTGGCGGCTCCGGTACCTCGACCACCCGCTGGTCGGCACGTTGGCCCGCCGGCTCATCTGGCTGGTCGACGGGACAGCCTGCTGCTGGGCCGACGGCGCGCTACGCACCGTCGACGACACTCCCGTCTGCCCCGCCGACGACGCGGTGGTCACGCTGTGGCATCCGATCGGCCGGCAGGTCGACGAGGTGGTGGCCTGGCGGGTGTGGTTGGAGCGGCACGCGGTGGTGCAGCCGTTCAAGCAGGCACATCGGGAGGTTTACCTGCTCACGGCCGCCGAGGAGCAGACCGGGGTGTACTCCAACCGGTTCGCCGCGCACGTGCTGCGCCAACACCAGTTCCACGCCCTGGCGGCGGTCCGCGGCTGGCGGAACAAGCTGCGGCTGATGGTCGACGACAGCTACCCGCCCGCCACTCGGGAGCTGCCCGGATGGGGGCTGCGCGCCGAGTTCTGGGTGGAAGGCATCGGCGACGAGACCACCGGCACCGGCTCCTACCTGCGCCTGAGCACCGACCAGGTGCGCTTCTATCCCATCCAGGCACCGGAGAACAGCACCCAGGCCGGCGAGGGCCGCTACACGCAGTGGGTGCAGGTGGGTGAACGGCCCGTCGACCCGCTGCCGCTGGACCGGATACCGCCGCTGGTGTTCAGCGAGGTGATGCGCGACGTCGACCTGTTCGTCGGTGTGGCCAGCGTCGGCAACGACCCCACCTGGCAGGACGGCGGACCGGCCGGCAGGTACCGGGAATACTGGCAGTCCTACAGCTTCGGGGAGCTGTCCGCCACCGCCGAGACCCGCCGCGATCTGCTGGCCCGGCTGGTACCCCGCCTCGCCGTGGCCGACCGCTGCGCCCTCGACGGCCGCTTCCTGACCGTCCGAGGCGACCTGCGCACCTACAAGATCCACCTCGGTTCGGGGAACATCCTGATGACGCCGAACGACCAGTACCTGTGCATCGTCCCGACGCAGACCATCGACACCACCGGCGGGCAGGTATTCCTGCCGTTCGAAGGCGACCGGATGCTCGGGGTGATCCTCAGCAAAGCGCTGCTTTTGGCCAAGGACAGCGCGATTACCGATCCGACCATCGTCTCCCAGATCCGGCGTTGACCACCGGCACTCGAGGAATGGCGGACCCGCCCGGAAACCGCAGCCCGATGTGATCAGTCGGGCGGCGGCGGTCATCGCAGCTCAGCTCGCTCGTCGGCGGCGGGGCCGAGGTCGCCGGGGGTGGCGTCGGCGCAGGCGTGCCAGTCGATGTGGTGGTCGTGACCGCTAGCGCTCAGGCAGGTGGCGATGAGGCCCTCGGCGGTGTCGAAGCCGTCCTACCATCTGGTGGCGGTGACCTCGATCGTCAGGGCAGAGTGAGGCGGACGTGCAGCTGCATGGCAGTCCGGGCAGGTCGAGGGCGTGCAGGACCCGGTCGGCGGCGTCCGGGGGCGATGTTGTGGTCACCGGCCACGTCGCGCGGCGTCTGCCATACCTGCCGGCGCAGCCCCGCGTTCCCCTTTGCTGTCGAAGTCGGTCAGCCACACGCCCTACGCCCCACCCCTACGGTGGCCTGAGCTGGTCAGCTTGGCGCGCACAGCCGCGGCACCGGCGTACCCGAGCGCCTGAGCAGTCCGGAAGCACAAAAGCGCCAGGTGATGGAGCTGCGTCATCTCACGTCGGACTTGCCGACGCTCGCGGACGGGGTCGTCGCCGCCGGTTTGCCGCTCGGAGGCAAGCCAGGCACGGCTCTTGACGAGACCTACGGCAACCTTCGAGTCGCCGCAAAGGCTGACCAACTTGATTAGGAATCGTCGGTGATCATAGGTTAACCGTGTAGACCGTGGCGTTTGGCCTTTCGGGCTGGTTCGGGGGAGATTCCGGTGAGGTGGGCCGGTCGTGATCGCGGGTTCTCCTGGATCGATGTCGAGACGTTGAGCCGGTGAGCGGGAAGCTGCCGCTGGCTGAGGGCGAGGCCTCCCGTACCGCTTGCGCCCGCGCTTTGCTGCGATCAGGGGTGGACGAGGAGAGCGGTGAGGTCCTGTCGCAGGCGGTGCTGGCGCAACGGGTCGGCTGGTGTGCCGATCTGGTGGCGGGGATGGTCTCTGGGTTGTTGGCGGAGCGTTGGAACGCGGGCGATGTGGAGGTGCTCGCCTCCGGCGTGGACGCCGGTGGTCGGAAGCTTCCGTCGAACGCGTGGATGGCGCTGCGGCGTCTGGGCTGGATCGTCACCACACCGGAGGGTGTGAAGGTCAATGACCGGATCGTGCGGATGGCGCAGGAGCAGGCCGGGCGGGCACTTCGCTCGGCGTCCTGGCGTGCTGAATTGACCGCCGCAGTGCTGGCGACGTGGCCAGCCGATCCGCGTCAGCGCACCGCGCACGAGTGGGAGCAGATACGCCAGGCGGTTCCAGGCGGGGAGCATCTACCATCTGGCGTCATCAAGTCCCGCACCCGGCAGGCTGCCAGGTTCCTTGCCGTCAACGGCCGTCTGCCGGTGGATGTGTTCGAACTGGAGAGTGTCCCACGGGTCGCGCGGATGCTGCTGCTGGCCGCGTGTGACCGGCAGCAGGCCACCATCGAACGCAGCGACACCGACCCTCGGAGGGCATTGCTGCGGTTGCAGTTGCCCACCCGCCCGGACCCGCGATCGTATCGGGATTGGACGTGGGTGGCCTGTCCGATCATCCTGCCGCCCACGGTCCCCGCGGGCGCGGTGCTGCACCTGCCCACCCTCCGCGTGACCGGCGGGCAGGTGCGCGCCGATCTCGCGTACACGCACGCCGTGCCGAAGGCCCGGCGCACCGGTCACACGGTGGCGCTCGGGGTGGACTGGGGGCTGAACACTCTCCTCAGCGCCGGGGCCCTGCGACTGCACGAGGGCGGGCGGATCACGGCGTTGGGGGCGGGTGGCCAGTTCCGAGCCGCCGGGATTCTGGCCAAGCAGCACCGCCTGCGGCGCCTTTCAGAGCGGCTGCACGCCAAGGCCGACCGGTACGTGCGGCTGATCGGCGGCCGCTCCGACGCGCACCTGAGCGCGAAACATGAGGTGCTGGGCGCCGAGATCCGCCACGTGTCCCAGCGCCGCTCCAATCTGAACGCCGCCCTCGCGTGGGCCGCCGCCAGATGGGCCGTGGACCAGGCCATCGCCGCCCGGGCGACCGTCATCTACGTCGAAGACCTGCGGTCGTTGGAAGCACGGGGCATGGGCGCCACCCTCAACACGCGCCTGTCCCAGCAGGTGCGCGGGCAGATCGTCGACCGGATGCGGCACCTCGCCGCCGAGGCGGGTATCGCCGTGGTCACCGTCCCCGCCCGGAACACCTCCAAGCACTGCCCGCAATGCTTGACACCGCTGCGGCATCGCAAAGCCCCCGACCGCCCCACGGTGGTGGGCTGGAAGTGGGCCGTCTGCCCCCACCAGTCCTGCCGCTGGCAGGGCGACCGCGACCACGGGGCATGGCGGCGCATCGCCGCCCGCGGCCTGACCCATCAGGCCAAGACCGTCATCGACAAGACCAGCGGGCACATGGTCATCCGCGCCGTGGTCGACAAACTCGAAGCCGCAGCCGTCGTCACCCCGACCACGAAGACCAGCCGCGAGGACCGGTCGAAGACCGGCCCCACCCGGCACAAGCCACCACGTCCCGCGCCCAGGCGACGCAGGGCACCCTCCCCCACCCGACCTCACGGCCCGGCGGGAAAGCGTCCGGAGGGACACGCACCAACGGACCGGAGGCTGCCCCGCGCAGCCCACCGACACCAGGGCGTGAACACGACCAGCACACCCACCACCGGCCACCAGCCGCGAGGAGCCGCCCGGGGCGCAGGATTCCACTTCCACGCCCAGGCCTCCCCACCCCGGTGGGAAACGATCCCGGAAACTCAATCCGACTCAGGATCACTAAGCTGATCAGGGACGCTCAGCAACCGGTCATCCGGTAGCTCGGCAAGCGCATCCCGAGCGCGCTCGCTTAGTGTGCTGACCCACGGGCCTTCGTACTCTTCGTCCTCATCGGCACCATCGGGCCAGACGTGTCGTTCCCCGACGAGGTCGACGTCCCCGGCTGCCTCGAGGGCAAACCGCAGCACCTTACCGAGGACTACAGACGGGTCGATCCAGTTGGTGCCGACGACATCCGCCACTGGCGGATGCCCCTTTCGCAACAGCGGGCCGCCGCCCACATCGGCCATCAGCTTCGCAACAGCTTCCTCGTCTGGGGCGCGGAAGTAGTCGTAAAAATGAACCACAGATGCCTTCCGATCGGCTGCTACGCCCAAGGTCGCCCTGAGCAGCGAGGCCCATCATGACGCACAGTTGCGACGCAATCCTGAGCGAACATCGGCGTTCTGCGGGTCACGGTCCAGCCGCCGAAAGCCGCCCAGCACAGCTACCAGTACCGCGAGCGCCACCATCGTCCGTGGCGGCAACCCTGGCTCGGTTGCCCACAGCAGTCCGTTCGGCACATTCGCGCTACCAGCCCATCGCCTTGTGCCCGCCGCCCTACGCGTGGCCGCCGGTGGTGACTGTGCCGATGGTCAACCGTGGCTCGCCCTCCAGAATCGCCCCGACACGCTTCGCCTGGTCGTCGAGTTCCTGACGCTCGGCAGCGGTGAGCGCGGTGAACGGTTCGACCGTGATGTGCAGCGTGCGTCCGGAGCGGCGGTAGTGCCAGATCCCGGCGACGGTGCCGTCGATGAGCAGTACGGGAAAGTTGCCGGCCTGGCCGCCGGAGAGCGCGCGTTGCGCGGCAGGTCCGGGGAAGAGCCGCTCGCGGGGGTGGCAGCCGACGGTGTAGGCGTCGAAGTAGGGCAGTAGCCGCACCCCGTGCGGTGGCTCGGGTGCTGGCGCGGTGTCGCCGGCCGGGACCCAGGCGACGGTGCCGGCGACGTCGAGCTGCTGCAGTTCGGCGGTGAGGGAGTCGAACAGCTGGGTTGCCCAGCGGCGAGGTGTGGACAGCCACTGCGCGAACTGCTGCGGTGTGGCCGGCCCGTACGCGTGCAGGTAGCGTCGGACCAGGCCGGCGAGGGCGTCGGGTGCCGGGGTGGGCTGGAATCCTGGGAGCCACCGTTGCGGGCTGGTGTAGGTCGCTTTTCGTCCACGGTTCGGGCCGAAACAGAGTGCCCCGCGGTGTGCGGCAAGGTGCATCGCCTGCCGCCAGCGCGGCCACATGCCGCCGAACCCGGGCACGACCGGGTCGGCGGCCCAAGAGCCGGTGCGGGCGACAACCGCTTCGGTGAGCTCGTCGATGGTCAGTTCCGCGTCGGCCAGTGCTTCCGCGATCGCCGAGACGACCTCGTCGGTCTGGTCTCTGGTCAGCCGCGCGTTGGCGGGCAGGCTGTTCGAGGACGGTGGCAACGCGCCGAGCGCGCCGGTCCACAGCGGTAGATCACGCGTCGGCAGCAGGTGCACGGTGCCGCGCGGCCCGAACGTCTTGACCAGGCTCCGTTCCTTCCACAGCGCGTCTCGAACGTCGTTGCGGGTGATGCCGGCTACCCGCAACCCGATGGACACCTCGGCGGCGGAGAGCACTTGAGCGTGCGCGCCGCACATGGCCGCCACGGCGTCGGCTGGCCGGCCGCGTACCGGAGCGGACAGTCCGTGCCGGTCGAGCCGGCGGCCCCATACGTCGGGCCAGGACAGCCGCGGCAGCATCGTCGAAAGGTTGGTCATGAGCACGTCTCCCCGGCGTCGTGGTTCGGGTGGGCGTTCCCAGGCTCGGATGACCTCGGAACGTGGCGTCTCGCCGCCCGGATCGGGCGGTCCGGGCGACGAGACGGCCGGCCTGGCTGGGTGCGGTCAGCGGAGCTTACGGAAGAACTCGCGCACGTCGCCGACGAGGAGGTCGGGTGCTTCCAGGGCGGCGAAGTGCCCGCCGCGGTCGAACTCGGTCCAATGCACCACGTTGTGGTCGCGTTCGGCGAGGGGCCGGATGGTGATGTCGTTGGGGAACACCGCCACCCCGGTCGGTACCGTGGAGCGTGGCTTGGCCTGGCCCCAGGTGTGGGCGTCTTCGTAGTAGATGCGGGCGGCGGATCCGGCTGTGCCGGTCAGCCAGTAGACCGAGACGTCGGTGAGGATGAGGTCGCGGTCGACGGCGTCCTCGGGCAGGGCGGCGTTCGGATCGGTCCATTCCTTGAACTTCTCGACGATCCAGGCGAGCTGGCCGACGGGGGAGTCGGTGAGGGCGTAGGAGATGGTCTGTGGCCGGGTTGACTGGACGATGGCGTACCCGGCCATGTCGCGGCCCCAGGTCGTCATGAGTGCGAGGCGGGCCTGGTCGGCTTCGGTGAGGCCGGCCAGCTCGGCTGGATCACCGGAGGGGAAGGTGCCCAGGTTGTTGACGTGCACGCCGACCACATGGTCGGGGTCGGTGCGGCCGAGTTCGGGGGAGACGATTGCTCCGGTGTCGCCGCCTTGGGTGCCGTAGCGGTGGTAGCCGAGGCGGTTCATCAGTTCGGCCCAGGCGTGCGCTACCCGGTTGGTGTTCCAGCCCGGGGCGGCGAGCGGGTTGGAGAAGCCGAAGCCGGGCAGTGATGGGGCCACGACGTGGAAGGCGTCGGCGGGGTCGCCACCGTGCCGGGCGGGATCGGTCAGCGGGCCGATGATCTTCATGAACTCCACGACCGAGCCGGGCCAGCCGTGGGTGAGGATGAGCGGCAGCGCGTCCGGCTCGGGCGAACGCACGTGCAGGAAATGCACCGTCTGCTCGTCGATGGCGGTGGTGAACTGGGGAAATTCGTTTAGCCGTGTCTCGTGGGCGCGCCAGTCGTACTTGGTCTGCCAGTAGTCGGCCAGGTCTTTCAGGTAGTCCAGCGGCACCCCGGCCTCCCAGCCGGCGCCGGGCACCTCGCCCGGCCAACGGGTGTGGGCGAGCCGCTGACGCAGGTCGTCCAGGTCGTCCTGCGGGATGTTGATCTGGAACGGGGTGATCTCTTCGCTCATGGCAGTCACGCTACGGGGCAGCTAGGACAGCTTTCGCCCTAGGCGGGTGGCAAACTTCTGGGCATGTTGGAAACCTCCGCCCGACTGCTGCGGCTTCTCGGACTGCTGCAAACCCCGCGTGACTGGACTGGCGCAGAGCTTGGGCAGCGTCTTGAGGTCGACGTGCGGACCGTGCGGCGTGACATCCAGAAACTGCGCGACCTCGGCTACCCGGTGCACGCCACCCCCGGCGCGGCCGGCTACCGGCTCGGCGCCGGAACGAAGCTCCCGCCGCTGCTGCTCGACGACGAGGAGGCCGTCGCCGTCGCCATCGGGCTGCGTACCGCCGCCAGCGGCACGGTCACCGGCATCGAGGAAACGTCCCTACGCGCGCTGGCCAAGCTCGAGCAGGTACTGCCGTCGCGGGTACGGCACCGGGTCAACCTGTTGCAGTCGGTCACCGTCACGGTCCCCGCCGCCGGCCCCACCGTGGACCCTGACGTGCTGACCGTCCTCGCCGCCGTCTGCCGCGACCACCAGCGGCTCCGCTTCGACTACCGCAGCCACGACGGCACCACCTCGGTACGCGACACCGAACCTCACCGGCTGGTCCACACCGGCAGGCGCTGGTACCTGGTCGGCTGGGACACCGACCGGCGCGACTGGCGCACCTACCGGGTCGACCGGATCCGTCCCCGCATCCCGACCGGCCCTCGCTTCACACCCCGACAGGCACCCGACGTCGACATCGCCGGCTACCTCACGCACGGTGTCTCCACCGCCCCCTACCGCTACCAGGCCCGGATCACCCTGTACGTGCCTGCCGAGACGGCCGCCGAACGGATCCCGCCCACCGTCGGCGTCATCGAGGCCGTCGACCCGCACACCTGCCTCCTGCACACCGGGTCGAACTCGCTCGACGAGATCGCCGTCTACGTCGCATCGTTCGGCTTCCGCTTCCGGGTCGACCAGCCACCCGAACTCGTCACACACATCCGGCGCCTCACCGCCCGACTCACCGAGGCCGTGACCAACGACCCGGTACACGACGACGAGTTTCGCCCTGACGGCTCGACCGAGACGTCAACGGCGGCGCGAACCTCGACCACGTAGTCAGGCCGCCACAGCAGCTTCGCGGCGGCCGGAGGCGCGGATCGGGCCGGACAGGTCGCCGCGCGTGACGGCCGCGGCCACGACGCGTTCGGCGCGACGGCGGCGCATCCGCAGGACCGGCGCGGTCACGCCCTGCTCGGCGGCCAGGCGCTCGATCAACGCGTCGCCGAAGCGGGTCGCGCTGATCAGCTCGGCGGCTTCGACGGTGATCAGGCCGACGGCGGCCGCCCGGCCGAGCAGAAGGTCCGGGTGCCCGTAGGGCATCCTCGGCGAGCGTGAACCGCTGGACAGTTCCAGCGGCAGTTCCTCGCCATCGTCGGCCTTGATGACTGCGGTGCCGGCGCGCCATGCCGCCCAGCACGGCCGCAGCCACAGGCGGGGCGGGGCGAGGTCCGCCGTGCGCAGCGTCTGGAGGAACCCGGCCAGTACTTCGGAGTCCACGTCGTCGGCGTGCCGCGGGTGGCCGCGGCTGATCTTCGCCGCGAGGTGTGTCAGCGCGGGCAGAGCCACGCCGATCGCGCCGACGACCCAGGCGGGCCCCGTTCGCGGGCATGGTGAGCCAACTACGGCCCCAGCTCGTCGGTGGTGTCGCTGTCGTAGCGCTCGCACACCAGCAGCTTGCGCAGCTCGTCCAGCGGCATCGTCTTATCCGGCAGTCCCCGGCACCGTCCAGACCCACCATCGGGCCGCACGGCCAGGCCGTACCTCGCCAGCCACGCCCTGCCCCCGTGAACGCACACCTCATACTGCCACTTCCGGTCGGAGGGCCATGACCCGTCGCCGCCGCCCACGCGGCGCATGTCCACCTGCCGCGCCGCGTCCGCAATAGCCGGGCGTGCTGGACACGGCCGCTGGCCTCGGCGTAGTGAGCTTCGTCGCTGCCATGGACGATCGGTCAAGAGGCGCAGGGTTCGCGGCAGGTGAGTGGAAAGACGTGGGCGTCTGCAGCGTTACCCGCACAGCACGACTTCCCATAGCAGTACGGAGGCGACGATGGCGGTCGCTCCGGTCGCAGATACCTCCTCATGGTGAGGCCGCATAGCGGGAACAGGCCGGCCATCGACATCCCGCTCACTACGTAGCGCAGGGTTTGGAGATCCTCCTGGTCGCTTCCGTAAGGCCGGTCCCAAGTTGGCATGATCCGCGCTCTCAGCAGGGGCGGTCGTTGACATTGCGACTGCATTGCCAACCAGGTTACGGTAGTTCGCGATGCAGTCGTATTGCAAAGAAGGTGACCCCCGATGCGTGTAATCCCGCTGTCCGCGGCGTCCGCCGACATGGCCGATCTGGTGGGCGGCAAGGCGGCCGGCCTGGGCGAGTTGATCCGCGGGGGCGAGCGTGTGCCGCCGGGGTTCTGCGTCACCACCGAGGCGTACCGGTCGGGCGTCATCCCCAAGGCGGAGATCGTCGACGCGTACCAGCGGCTCGGTGCGGGCCCGGTGGCGGTGCGGTCCAGCGCGACGGCCGAGGACCTGCCGGACGCGAGCTTCGCCGGACAGCAGGACACCGTTCTCAACGTCACCGGCACCGCTGAACTGATCGCCGCGATCGAGAAGTGCTGGGACTCGCTGCACGGGGCCCGCGCGGTCGCCTACCGCGACGCCCACCACATCGATCACGATGCGGTCCGGATGGCCGTCGTCGTGCAACGGATGGTCGCTGCCGAGGTGTCGGGGGTGCTGTTCACCGCGAACCCACTGACCGGCTGCCGCACGGAGATGATGGTCGACGCCGCGCCGGGTCCTGGCACGGCGGTGGTGGACGGCGGCACTGTCGTGGACCATTACATCCTCGACGGGTCGGACCAGGATGGTGGCACCGGCTGTCTGGCAACGGCCCAGCTGGCCGAGCTGCGAGGCGTCGGCGAGCGCCTACAGCGGCACTTCGGCTGCCCGCAGGATGTGGAGTGGGCGATCGGCGAGGACGGGCAGCTGTGGCTGCTGCAGTCGCGGCCGATCACCACACTCTTCCCCCTCCCGCCGGGCACCGACAAGCCTCTTCCGCGCGTCTACCTGGAATTCGGCCACGTCCAGGGCATGCTCCAGCCCGTCACGCCGATGGGCATGTCAACGCTGAAGTCGCTGGTCGCGGCGATGCTCGCCGCGCTCGGCATCAGGGCCGAGATCGTCGACATCGGTGGGCGGCTCTACGGCGACCTGACCGATCTGGCGCGCAGCAGGTCCGCCCGCAAGCGGCTGGTCAAGCTCATGGCTGTCGACTTCGGACCTCGTGCCCAGGCGGTCATGCAGCAGGTCCTGGCGGACCCGCGGTTCGCCCCGAGTAAGGAGCGCCCGGAACGCCGGCGTAGATCCGACGCCGCATCGCTGGGGACGGCCGTGCGGCTGGTGGCCGGTGGCGTGCGGGCACTGGCCCGACCCGACGCGGCGCGGACGCGGATGTTCGACGCCATCGAGCAGCTGAAGCTCCGGTCAGCTGCGCCCGACGGCCTGCGTACCGCTGCGGAACGGCTGTGCTTCGTGCAGGCCCAGCAGTCGGCGAGCAGCCCGAATGACATCGTCTCACCCATCGTGGCCGGGATGCTCGCGGCCGCGCTGCCGGCTCACCTGCTCAAGGGCGTCGCCCGCGAGGACGAGATCCACGCCGTCCTGGGCGGGATGCCCTACAACGTCACCATCGAGATGGATCTCGCGCTGTGGCGGCTCGCCCAGCGGGCCGGCGACCACCGACAGTTGCTACTGCACATGCCGCCAGACGAGCTGGCCGCGCGGTACCGACAGGGGACGCTCCCGGACATCGGACTGGCGGCGTTCCTCGACACCTACGGCCACCGCGGTGTCGCCGAGGTCGACCTCGGAGTGCCGCGCTGGGACGAAGACCCTGCACCGGTCTTCACCATGATCGCCAACTACCTACGGGTCACCGATCCGGAGCAGGCACCCGACCGGCGTTTCGCACGCGCGGCCGCTACGGCGGAAGCCACCCTCCACGAGCTCCTCTTCCGGGCCCGCCGCCGCAGGCTGGTGCGGGGCCGCCTCGCTGGGTTCCTGCTGCGCCGCGCCCGGGCGTTGGGGGGCCTGCGGGAGGCGGGCAAGTTCGCCGGCCTGTACCGGCTGCGGGAGATGCGGCGGCAACTGCTCTCCGTGGGCGTCGACCTGACCAACACCGGACTGCTCGACCAGCCCGGCGACATTATGTTCCTGACCCTCGACGAGGTGCACAACGCCGTGCACCAGAACATCGACCACCGGCAGACAGTCGCCTCCCGCAAAGCCATCCACCAGCGGGAATTGCGCCGCCCGACCGTACCAGTGGCGCTGCTGTCGGACGGCACCGACCTGGAGGCGGTCCTGCCGGCACCGGCCGCCGCGGATGGCGCGCTGACGGGCGTAGGGGCCGCCGCGGGCCGGGCCACCGGCCCCGCCCGGGTCGTCCACGACCCGGCCACTGCCCACATCGAACCCGGCGACGTCCTGGTCACCGCCACCACGGACCCGGGATGGACCCCACTGTTCCTCACCGCCGCAGCGCTGGTCACCGAAACCGGTGCGGTCATGGCCCACGGCCCCACCGTGGCCCGCGAGTACGGCATCCCCGCGGTCATCTGCGTTCCCGACGCGACCCGGAAGATCTCCACCGGGCAGATCATCACCGTGGACGCTGCGGCCGGAACCGTGACGATCCACTGACCGACGCGGGTGCCGACGTAGTGGCTCGGCGGCCGGAGCGCGGTGACGCGACCGGCCACCCAGCCGCACGTCCGCCCGATCGATCTCCTCTGCCCACTTCTTCAGGTCATTCCGTGCCGAACCGATGGTGCGCCGTCCTTCTCAAGATCCTGTCGCTTCTTCGGTCGGTGGATTGCGTCGTCGGGTTGGTGTTGTGTCCGTTGGGAGTTGGTCCGGGCTGCTGATCCTTGTGCCGCTCGGAGGAATCGGGTTCCCCAGTCTTGGAGGTGGTCGGTGAATTCCGGTGGGCTGAGCACCTCGAATTCAGCGCCGATATTGCCCAGTGCTTGAGTGGGCCAGTCCAGGCTGGTGGATACCATGGTGAGACGGCAGTGTTGGCTGTCGATGGGTTCGATCGTGCCCCATTGCCCGGCGACCCGGCGGACGTGTTCGGCGGATGCGTGGACCAGGGCCTGCACGGTGTGTGCTGGAGGGACGCCGGTGGAGGTGCGCACGAACTGGGCGGCGTCGCCGGCGGGAAGGGGACGTGGCCGGAACCTCGTTCCGGTGCTACGTGGGTCGGTCAGTCGGTCGAGGCGGAAGCTGCGCCAGTCGTGTCGGGTCAGGTCGTAGGCGGCCAGGTACCAGCGGCCGCCGAGCGCGACCAGGCGGTGCGGTTCGACTTCTCGTTCGGTGTCGGGGCCGCCGCGTGCGGTGTAGCGGAATCGCAGCCGTTCCTCGTCCCGACAGGCTTGGGCGATCACCGTGAGCACTTCGGCGGGCACGACCGGTCTCGCGGCCGTGGGCGAGATGGTCATCGCGCGTAACGCGTTGACCTGGGCACGGAGGCGCGGCGGGAGAACCTGTACCACTTTGGTCAGCGCGCGCACCGCCGCGTCTTCGATTCCGGCGATTCCGCTCTGGGTGGCGTTGCCCATGCCGACCGCCAGCGCGACGCCTTCCTCGTCGTCGAGCAGCAGCGGCGGCAGGACCGCACCGGGCGCCAACTGGTAACCGCCGTCGGTGCCTCGGGAGGCGTGCACCGGGTAGCCGAGTTCCCGTAGCCGGTCAACATCGCGGCGCAGGGTGCGTTCCGAGATTCCCAGGCGGTCGGCCAGATCGGTGCCGGACCAGTGGCGGTGAGTCTGCAGCAACGACAGCAGCCGCAGCGTTCGGGAACTGGTGTTGGCCATGTCGCGATCCTCGCACGGCTTCCGGTCAAAAAGTGACCGGAAGCCGGTCTAGGGTCATTCACATGATCACTCGCGAGATACAGCTGACCACCCAGATCGCCGGCGCACCCCGCCGGGAGCACTTCACCGTCGTCGAGACCGAGATCGACGGCGAGGTCGTCGTCCGCACCGACTACCTGGGGCTTGCCGCCACATACCTCGAGCTCATGCGCTCCGACTGCCAGCTGCCAATCCCGGCCTGGCAGCCGGGCCAGCGCATCGGCGTCATGGCCATCGGCACGGTGCTGCGGTCGGCCAGCCCGGATCTGCGAGAGGGCGACCTGGTCCAGTCGATGAGCGGCTGGAGTACGCATTCCGCCGGGCCGGCCGCCTCGTATGTCAAGCTGGACCGCGACGCGTACCCGGATCCGAGCTACCACCTCGGCCAGGGACCGACCGCCTACTACGGCATGGCAGACGTGGCCAAGGTCGGCCCTGGCGATGTCGTGTTCGTCTCCGGCGCGGCCGGCGGCGTCGGCTCCCTGGCCGCCCAGATCGCCCGCAATCTGGGCGCCTCGAAGGTCATCGGCAGCGCGGGCAGCCAAGCCAAGGCGGATTACCTGGTCCGCGAGCTCGGTATCGACGCCGCATTCGACTACCACCAGGATCCGGTCGCAGCACTGAAGGAACTGGCACCCGAGGGAATCACGGTCTTCTTCGACACCGTCGGCGGCACGCTCTACGAGGCCGCGCTCGAGGTCGCCGTGCCGGAAGCGCGGTTCGCGTTGTGCGGATCGCTGTCCACCCAACTGGGTGCGGCGGCCCAGCGATTCCCCGAACCCGACCAGGCTGCCGCCGCAGCCAAGGGGATCGAGCTGCTGCCATTCTCCTGCTACCACACGCCCCACCAGATCGCCGCATGGCACACCCACTTCAAAGCGTGGCTCGACCAGGAAAGGTTCGTCTTCCCGCAGACGGTCGTCGAGGCCGGCATCGACGCCGTGCACGATGCCTTCCTGTCGCTGTTGCGAGGCGGCTACCGCGGCAACGTTTCGGTGCGGCTGCCATGACGCCGCTGTCGCGTCGCGCCCTCAACCGGGCACTGCTGCAGCGCCAATTCCTCCTGGAACGCACCGACCAGGCGCCGCTTGACGTGATCCGGCGTCTGGTCGCCCTGCAGGCACAGGAACCGAACTGGCCCTACGTCGGGCTGTGGAGCCGGATCCGCGGGTTCACCCACGCCGACCTGACCACCCTGTTGACCGACGGGCAGGTCGTGCGCTCCGGTCTCCTGCGCAGCACCCAGCACATCGCCGCAGCCGACGATTTCCGTCGGCTGCGGCCTCTGCTGCAACCCGTCCTCGACCGCACCGCGAACTCGCCGTACTTCCGGCGCAACAGAAACCGGCTACCTGTCGAGGCGCTGATGGCCGACGGACGTGCGCTGCTGGACGCCGGACCGTTCGCCCGTAAAGAACTCGCCCAACGCCTCGCCGCCCGCCACCCGGGCCGCGACGGCCGGATCCTCGCCGGCGAATTCGAACTACGCACCCCGCTCATCCACGATCCCACCACCGCGTCCTGGGGCAGCTGGGGCAATCGATCTTCCATCACCGTCACCGCCCTTGCGGCCGACGCTATCGAACCCGCGGCGATCCAGGAGCTGATCCGCCGCTACCTCGCCGCCTTCGGACCCGCCACGGTGGCCGACGTCCAGGCATGGAGCGGGCTGACCCGGCTCAACCAAGTCGTCGAGGACATGAGCATCGAACTACGCCACTACACCGGATCCGACGGACAGACCCTGCTCGACCTGCCCGACACGCAGCTACCCGACCCGCACATCCCAGCGCCCGTGCGACTGCTACCCGCGTACGACAACGCCCTGCTGGGCCACGCCGACCGCACCCGCATCATCAGCGACGAAGACCGCAAGCAGGTCATGCCTGGCCGGGCCCTGGTACGCCCCACCATTCTCATCGATGGCTTCGCCCGTGGGACCTGGTCGTTCACCGGAGACGACATACGACTCGTACCATTTCGGCCTCTCACGGCCACCGAACGGCAAGCCGTCAACGACGAAGCGAACCGGATGCTGCCCTTCCTCAAGCACCGACGAGCGTCATAGCCCGCGCCCGATCAGCCGACGCCCGCGAGCCATGATCCAGTGCGCACATCTGGTAACCGCGGATCGAGTGCGCCAGCCGAGTTCACCGGTGCCACCGACCGGCAGGGCGGCGAGCGTGAGGAAATCCCGACGAGCGCGCGTTGGCTGGATGGGCATTCGGGTGCGTCGCTGCCCGCTGCCGGACGTCGCCATCGTGGGAGCGGACCGGACCGGAGAGGTCGCCTCGTGTGAGGGCGGCGGCCACGACGCGTTCGGCTCTCCTTCTACGCATCCGCAGGATCGACGCGGTCACGCCTATCTCGGCGGCCAAGTGCTCGATCAGTGCGTCGCCGAACCGGGTCGCGCTGATCAGCTCGGCGGCTTCGGCGGTGATCAGGCCGGCGGCGGCCGCCCGGCCGAGCAGCAGGTCCGGGTGCCCGTAGGGCATCCTCGGCGAGCGTGAACCGCTGGACAGTTCCAGCGGCAGTTCCTCGCCATCGTCGGCCTTGATGACTGCGGTGCCTGCGCGCCATGCCGCCCAGCACAGCCGCAGCCACAGGCGGGGTGGGGCGAGGTCCGCCGTGCGCAGGGCCTGGAGGAACCCGGCCAGGACTTCGGAGTCCACGTCGTCGGCGTGCCGGGCATGGCCGCGGCTGATTTTTGCCGCGAGGTGTGTCAGCGCGGGCAGGGCCACGCCGATCGCGCCGACGACCCAGGCTGGTCCGCGTTCGCGGGCGTGGTGGGCCAGTTGCCGCCACAGCTCGTCGGTGGTGTCGCTGTCGTAGCGCTCGCACACCAGCAGTGTGCGTAGCTCGTCCAGCGGCATCGCCGTGTCCGGCAGACCGGGCACGGGACGCGCGTTGAACACCAGCGGCGCGGGTTCGCAGGTCAGCAGCTCGAATGCCTTCTCGGCAGTGGTCAGGGCCGTGTCGGCCGTCCTCGCTCGGGTGGTCGTTGGCATGGTGATGTCTCCCTTCGAGGGAGCGCTTCGCGATGTGCGATGGCTCCGAGACCTCGATTGGGACAGCTCGACCTGACACCACGAGCGTTTGTCAGACCGGGACAGGTCGTGCCCGGTGGTGTCAGGTTCGCCGGTGCGCCGACTGCCCGCGCCCGCCGACGTGGCTGTCAGGCGCCGGGGTTGACTGGTTCTGTCAGGTCGGGGCGGGTTCGGTGGGCCTGTCAGCGGCGTACTGGGGACCGTCAGTACGTCCGCCGGTCCGGGGGCCACCGTGCCTATGACCGATAGAAACCATCACCGCGCACCCGTTCCCGTGGGGGACGTGGTGCCCGGCGACCCGCCCGTGCCCATCACCGTCTGGCCGGTGCCCGCCCCGCAGCCGGGCGAGACCATGTCCACCGCGATGGGTTTCCGACTCGTCTACAACCTCACCCACCCGTCCGACCTGATCATCGATCTGACCGAGGGGCCGCAGCTCGCCGGCGCCATCCTCGCCGCCCACCGCTATGGCGACCTGGAGGCGGCGCGTTCGATGGGCTGGGGGAGCGAGGCGGCGATGCTGATCGTCACCGGCTGGCCACTCGCCCCCGACGCCGGCGCACCAGTCGAGTTCTTCGCTCGGGGTCGGGCGAAGCTCCTGCCCGGCGGCTGCCTGGCGGTGCTGCTGGCGCACAGCGACCCGGTCCTTCCGGGCGACGTCGTCATCGCGGCCAAGCAGGCAGGTCTGTCCTACCTGCAGCACATCGTGGCGGCCGACCAGCCACCCACGCGCGGACAGCGGACACAGCTGGACATCCACACCGATGTCTTGGTTTTTGCCCGGGCGACGGTTCCCGAGGGTTCAGGGAAACTGATGGGTTCTCGACGTGAACCCAAGGGTTCGTCTGTGCAGTCACGCTATCGCGGATCCGGGGGTTCGCGGTGAACCTGGCTGAGGGTCTGGCGACTCTGTTGCGTCAGGAAGGTGGTCACCGCCCGGCGGAAGTCGTGCGGATTCTCGACCCACGGCAAGTGACCGGAGCCGGCGAGGCTCACGCGTTGGCAGTTGGTCAGCGCTTGGTGCAGCGAGTCGACGGCCCAGCGGGGGCGGATGTCCTCGGTGCCGTCGATGATCAGCACGGGCAGGTCGAGCGCTCGGCACTGCACGGCCATTTCGGGGTCGCTGAGTTCTTGCTTGACCTCGGCGTTGATGGCCTGGTTGCAGTCGTAGTTGATGCCCAGCCATGGGGTGGCCATGCGTTGGGCGTGCCGCAGTGCGGTGCCGTGGTCGGCGAAGTCGGCCGACCACTGCAGGACCGCCCGTTCGTGGTCCTCTGCGGGGGTGCGGGTGCGGGCGCCGAGTGCCTCCCACCGGTCCAGATGATGCCCGAGCCGCAGCCTCAGATTCCGCTTGTAGTGCGGGTGCCAGCCGCGCTCGGGGTCGATGCCGGTCCCGGACACGTAGATCAGATGGCTAACCCGTTCGGGGTGTTCGATGGTGTACCGCAACGCCAGGTGCGCACCCCACGAGTGGCCCAGCAGGGCCATTCGCGGTCCGGCCAGTTGGTCGCGTACCGCGTCGAGGTCGGCGACGAAGCGGGCGACGCTGTATGGTCCGCGCCGCTGCGAGCGTCCACAGCCGCGCTGGTCCCATCGGATGGTGCGGGCGCGATCGTCGAGCAGCCGGGCGACCGGGTCGAGGTAGTCCCACAGGCCCGGGCCGCCGTGACAGAGCACCAGCGGCGGCCCGGTGCCGGACTGTTCGGCCCACAGGTGGCAGTTGTCGTCGCTGCGCACGTCCAGGTTCATGGGCGACAGTATGGCGGCTTGTGTGGGGCCGTTTTGCTGAGCGAGACGGCCGGGTCAGTTGCTGGTTGGCTGTGCGTGCCGGCCGGCGTGGGCCACCGGATCGTCGGTCTGCTCGGTTGGCGTGCTCAGCAGTTGTCGCGCC
The DNA here is from genome assembly GCF_054963695.1 of Micromonospora sp. RTBAU3-60. Lineage (NCBI taxonomy): Bacteria > Bacillati > Actinomycetota > Actinomycetes > Micromonosporales > Micromonosporaceae > Micromonospora > Micromonospora sp. RTBAU3-60. Next base: position 23,215 of record NZ_JBUEGB010000025.1, read on the forward strand.
GCGGCCGCGTAGCGGATCGCGGTGCTCTCGCAGATGCCGAAGACCTTGGCCAGGTGCAGCGGGTCGGCGCCGCTGACGAGGGCTTCGTCGAGGTGACGGTCGATGCGCAGCCGTTCGAGGGGCGCCGGCAGCCCGCGCAGGATTCGGTTGAGCCAGGGGTAGCTGACTGGGCCGAGCCGCACAACGCTCTCTTTGCTGATCAGCAAGTGCGGGTCGGCGGTGTTGGGCCAACGGCGGCGCCGGTAGTCGTCGGTCAACGCGGCGTGGGTGAGGTCGTCGAGAGAGCGGGTGTGGCCAGCGACGGTGAGCCGCTGGTTGGCGAGGTCCACGTCGGACAACTGCATGGTGATGATGTCGCCGTGTCGGGCGGCGTGGACGGCGGCCAAGGCGACCGCGACGCCGATGTGTGGCGCTGCGGCCGCCAACCACGGGTTATCCAGCGCCGGACGGGTGCGCAAGTCGACACGGCGCCGATAGTCACGAGGCCGGGGGTCGAACAGCGGCGGCTGGATCCAGGTGACGACGGGCCGGCCCACCGCTGGCGACAGCGGATCGGGCGGGCCTGCGGCGCGGCGCTGCCGGCGTGCCTGGCCGACCAGGTCGCGGGGTGCAGGCATCTCGGCAAGAAACAGTTGGTGATGGCGGACCCGGCGGGCGTAGGGCAACAGCACGACGTGGGTGCCGGGCCGGCCGTCCAGCGGGACTCGCGGGATGTCCCCCAGTCGGGAGGCGACGGCGATGCCTGAGCCGATGCCGATCACGTCCGTGTGGCTGACCTGCCAGCAACCGGCTCGCGACCAGCGACGCGGCCGCTACGTACGGGAGTCGTCCACGCACCCGGGCAAGATGCTGCCCCACCTCGCCGCGCACGCCATCGCCGCCTACACCGCGCCAGGGGATCTGGTGCTCGACCCGATGTGCGGGTCGGGCACCACCCTCGTCGAGGCCATGCACCTCGGGCGGCACGCGCTCGGCGTGGACATCGAACCGCGGTTCACCACCTTGGCGGCCGCGAACGTCGCCCTCGCCGCGTCTCAGGGTGCCACCGGCATGGCCACGGTCATCACCGGCGACGCGACCCGGCTGCTCGATCTCGCCCCCGCGTCCGCAGTCGGCGAGGTCGGACTCGTGCTCACCTCACCGCCGTACGGGCGGTCCACCCACGGACTTGTCCGCATGACCGGTACCGGAGTGAGGAAGCGGGCCCACCTGTACGGCGACCGCGCGCGCGGCAACCTCGCCTACGCCGGGTGGTCCGGTCTGCTCGACGGGTTCGCCGCGATCCTGTCCGCCAGCTACCGGCTGCTGCGCCCCGGCGGCACGGTGGTCATCACCTGCCGGCCGGTACGCCGCAGCCCGGACGACTTCATCGACCTGCCCGGTGAGCTCCTGACGGTCGCGCGGCAGGTCGGGCTGATACCGGTGCAGCGGTGCGCGGCGATGCTCGCCGCCGTCCGCGACGGCCAGATCGTGCACCGCGCCTCGATGTTCGGGCTTATGGCGGTACGCAAGTCCAGGGCCGAGGGCCTCCCTGTGCACCTCGTCGCGCATGAGGATGTCCTGGTCCTGCGGCGTGGCCGAACTCCCGCATCACGCCCGCCGACGGCTGACAGCAGGTGAGCTGGGCTGTCAGGTTCTGCCAGACGGCCGGACCTGACAGCCCCAGCTCCACCGGCAGCGACGCGGTTAGCCTGAGGGCTCTTCTCCTTTTCTATGTGCTGATCTGACACGTCCGCGACGGCATCGCGCCCACCCTCCCGGTCGGCCGCCGTCCGCCAGCCTCAGACCCTCAGCACTCATCACCCGCCCCTCGCCTCAGCTGCGACCGGGGCAGGACACCACCATCCCTGCAGGCGGCCACCACCCGATGGCCGACTTCCTTCGAGTCCCAAGGAGGACCGATGCTTTGTCCCGCCTGGTATCTGACAGGCGGTGATCCCCTCGCCGACCACAACGCAACCCCGCCCGATCTCCTCAGCAGTGTCACCCCAGTCGTCGGCGGAGACAGCGGCTCCGGCCGAGCCCACGACCTGGCCACGTTTCGGCTCGCGTCGTGCGCCGGGCTGGTCACCGGCATCCACTCGGCTGCCGCCGGCAATCGGGCGGCACAGCAGCAGAAGGCCGTTGAATGCTGACCGGCCGCCGCTTCCTGCTCGCCTTCATGCCGGAGCAGGCTGCCTACGCCGAGACGGTGGGCGCGATCTGCCGGGCGGTGTGGAACACCGCGTTGGAGCAGCGCCGTGAGTACCGCCGACGCGGAGCCTGGATCAACTACAGCGAACAGGCCCGGCAGATGGCCGAGGCGAAGAAGGACCCGGACTGCGGGTGGCTGGCCGACGCCCCGTCGCACACGTTACAGCAGACCCTGCGCGACCTGGAACGCGCGTGCAAAACGCACGGGACGTGGAAGGTGCGGTGGCGGTCCAAGACACGCACCGCGCCGTCGTTCCGGTTCCCCGACCCAGAGCAGATCGCTGTGCGGCGGCTGAGCCGGCGGTGGGGTGAGGTGCGGCTGCCGAAGTTCGGGCCGGTGCGTTTTCGGTGGACCCGTCCGCTCGGCGGTGTCATCCGCAACGCCACAGTCTCCCGCGACGGTGGCCGCTGGTACATCTCGTTCTGTGTCGAGGACGGCGTTGCCGAGGCCGCGCCGAACGGTAAACCGCCGATCGGCGTCGACCGGGGTGTGGCCGTCGCGGTGGCCACATCTGACGGTGGTCTGGATGATCGGGCTTTCGTCACCCGGGGCGAGGCGGTCCGGCTGAAGCGGTTGCAGCAGCGCCTGTCTCGGTCACTACGGGTTCATGGCCGTAACCGCGGGTCGAAGCGCCGCGACAAGGTACGCGCTGAGATCGGCCGGCTCAACGCCCGCATACGGCATCGGCGGGTCGACTTTGCCGCGCAGGAAGCCGTGCGGCTCGTGCGTGGCCATGGGCTGGTCGCCGTCGAGCGCCTGCGGATCAAGGACATGACCGCCAGCGCACGGGGCACTGTCGAACAGCCCGGCCGGAATGTGAAGGCCAAGGCCGGCCTAAATCGAGCCATCCTGTCCAAGGGTTGGGGCGGGTTCCTGCTCAAGCTGGAACATGCCGCCCGCTACCACGGTGCGAAGATCGAGAAGGTCAACCCCGCGTACACGTCGCAGACCTGCAACGCCTGCAAGCATGTCGCACCGGAATCCCGCAAGAGCCAAGCGGTCTTCCGGTGCGTTGCCTGCGGGCACCAGGACCACGCCGACGTGAACGCGGCCAAGAACATACTCGCCGCCGGGCTGGCGGTAACAGGGCGTGGAGACCTCGGGGCTACCCGGTCCGCGAAGCGCCAACCATCCGCAAGGCTCACGGCGTGAACACGCCTCGGCCACGGGAATCCCTCCGCCTGCAGGTGTGGGGAGGAAGTCAACTGCCGGTCCGGCTGCGAAGACGCCCTCGCCACATGGGGGCTTGAACCGCTGCCGCAACGATGGACCATCTCCTCCGAAGGCTGGCGGATTCCGGGGCGCCACGAGTACGAGATCTGGCTGCGCGGCCACACCGCCTCAGCCGGCGCTACCGCAGCCACCGAAGCCCTCGTCCGCGCCGACCTGACCCGGGCGCTCGCCCGCATCGACCACCACCCAATCACAGTGACCACCAGCCTCGAGGGTGTCGGTATCGACCTGTACCTGGACCTCGACGGCGACTGAACACCTCAGGCGCGCCGATCCGGTGATCGGTGCGCCTGTTCCCGCAGGGGCCGCGTCGCGCTGCGCCCAGCCGACGCGGACAGGCGCGGCGCCTACCCGCTCGCCTGCGGCCAATTGTCGACCTCAACCAGCAGTGGAGATCATCATGTCGTTTCCAGACAACAAGCTGACCGTGCGATCCCCAGCCGACCTGGTAACCGCGGTGCCGTACCTCCTCGGTTTCCGGCCCAGCGACGGCAGCCTCGTCGTTCTTGCCAGCAGGGACCGCCGCGTCGTCTTCGCCGCCCGGGCCGACCTGCCCGCCCCCGGCGCCCCCGCAAGTCACCTGTTCGACCTCGCCGCCAACCTGGTCCCGGTCGTGCGGCGGCAGCAGCCGATCACTCACATCATGCTCATCGGCTACGGCGACCCCGACCACGTCGACCCGGCACTAGGCAGCGTCGGCGACGCGTTCACCGCCAGCGGCATGACCATCCGGCAACTGCTACGCGTCAGCGGCACCCGGGTCTACAACCTCACCTGCGACAACCCCGACTGCTGCCCACCCCAAGGAACCCCGCTCGACCCGACCTCACTCGTCGCCGTGCAAGCCACCGCCGCCGGGCTGGTCGCGCTACCGGACCGGGCCGCCGTGGCCGCCCGGTTCGCACCCGTCGACGGCGCCGCCCGTGACGACATACGCCGCGCAACCCGGGAGGCGATCGCCCGCCTGAAGGCGGTGAGCGCCGCCGGCAACGCCGCCGTGGACGAGGCCGGCCCGCAAGCAGTCCGCGACGCGCTGCGACAGCACGACGGCGGCAGGCGCCTCACCGACGACGAGGTCGCCTGGCTCACCGTGCTCCTGAAGCGGCCATCGGTGCGGGACCTTGCCGCGGACCTCACGCAGCCGCACGACCGGCACGTCACGTTCTGGGCCGACGTCACCCGCCGCGCCCATGAACCGCTTGTGCCGGCACCGGCCACCCTGCTCGCGCTCACCGCGTGGCGCTGCGGTGACGGCGCCCTGGCCGCCATGGCAGCGCACCGTGCCCTGCAGGTGGATCCCGCGTACCAGCTCGCCGACCTGCTGCTGCAGTCGCTGCACGCCGGACTCCCGCCATCGGTGTTCGAGCAGGCAATCGCCGGGACCCGAACCAACCCCTCAACCCGGTAGCCGAAAACCCCTCAACAACAGGAGAACCCAGTGGATCCCACTCGCAGCATGCTGCTCGCCCTCGCCAGACTCGCCGAAGAAGCCCGGCTGCGCTGGAACGCCGAACGCGCCGCCGTGCGGGCTCGCGGCGAAACACCGACCCGCAGCGAGGCATACGCCTACCACGTACAGGCGAACCTGTGCCTGATCACGGCGATCGGCGCGGCGGACCTTCCGGCGAACTTCCGCATCTACGACCTCACGCTGTCCCGCGACCCGCTTGCCGCGGCCGAGCAGCTGCGTCAGGTCGCCGTCGCCCATGACCACAGCGGCGCGATCGAAGCCGCACACGAGGCAGCACGCCTGGCCTACAAGTCGGCGTTCGCGCAGCCGGTCACCGTGCAGGAACAGCAGTACGTCGACTTGCTCGCCGGCCTTCCCGCCGCGCGACGCGACAAGATCGTCGACCTGGCCGAGCAACGCGCCCGCCAGCCCGAGGCATGAGAACCGGTCCTCCGGCGTTCGCGCCGGCCCTCATCAGGAGCCTCGCCGCGCAGGACCCACTCGGCGCACCTCATGTCGGCCGGCTCGGCCGTTCACTCCTATGGAAGGAAACGATGAGCATCTACACCCTCACACCTAGACCCGGCTTCGAGCGCTACACCGTCCAGGTCGGCTGGAACCCGCACCGCACCTTCTTCGCGACCGTCGTCGACTTCGCCTGGGACCCGGTCACCGACCCCGACAACAAACCCGACACGATTCGGATTGGCCTGGTCGAGACGATTCTCGACCCGACCGAGGTGCTCCTGGCCGTCGAACCCTACGCCGTCATTCCGGGGGACCTGGCCGCCACACTCCGCGCGGACCAAGCCGCGCACCCGGTGCGCTAACACGAACAGCCGAGGCCCGCCGTCGCACCGACGCCCAAGAGGCCGAATCGCACTCTCCGGCAGCATCTTCCGATTCACCGGCCGTCGCCCGGCCATCTGGCGCGAATCCCGCGCATAAGCCGCCTCCTGGACCAGCGGCCACGTACCGACGAGCCGTACCGGCCCGCCTACCGGCCGGGCGAATCCAGCGCCGGGCGGTACCCCGCCGAAGCAGGCGCCACTTGGAGGATCGACGGCTCCACACCGCCGGCGCATCCCCTGATTGAGCCACGCCAACGCTGCCTCCCCATGGAGGCAGCCACAGCAGTGCCGCGAAGCGAGCGGCACTAACACGAAGAACGGCCCGCCACAAGGCGGGCCGTCGTCGCATCTGGACCCGGGACGCCTCGCCTAGGAAACGTATGCGTCCCGGGTTCTCCAACGAGATGGAGGACCCCAGTGTCCCTGCAACTGATCATGATCGCCACCGCCTTGGTGGCGTTCACCCTCGGCGGCCTCACCATGTGGCCATTCATCCGCCGACTCCGCAACCACCTCACCGAGGCCATCTGGCAGCTGGAACACGACCCGGTCACCGGCATGCTCAACCGCGCCGGCCTGGCCGCCGCGCACGCCACCCTCGCCCAGGCCGACAACGCTGGGCCCATCATCGTCGTCCTGATCGACCTCGACGACTTCAAACCCGTCAACGACACCCATGGCCACGACAGGGGAGACGACGTCCTGGTCGCGATTGGTGACCGTATCGCCGACGTCGCCGCCCTTCACGGCGGCACCGCCGGGCGGCTCTCCGGCGACGAGTACGCCGCACTGCTGCCCGTCCGCACCCACGACCTGGACCGCATCGCCGACACCTTCGTCGCCCTGATCTCCCAGCCCGTCAAACTCACCGCGGACGGCAAACCCGTCACGGTCACCGTCACCGCCAGCGTCGGCCTGGCACTCGCCGACGCTACAGACCCGTTCGAAGAGGTGGCCCTCCGCCGTGCCGACATCGCGATGTATCACGCCAAACACCGCGGCCGGAACCGCCACGCCGTCTACGAGCCGGGTATGGCGATGCCGGCCGCCGACAGCCGTCGAGGGCCTCGCCTCCGCGACCGCCAACTGAACGACGAGGCGATGGCATGACGGCCGCACGCGAGGAGATGGCCTGCCAGATCTGCCTGGCTCCACTGAACACCTTCGGTACGCCGCCCACCTACGTGCACCCGATCCAACTCGCCACCGACGGACACGAGCCAGCGCCCGTCCCGGTCAGCCAGCTCGACACCGTGCACCGCACCTGCGACTTCTGCGGGGACTCCCGTCCGGCGTGGACGCTCGTCGGCGGCGAAGTCGCCGCCATCGCCATCGGCGAAGCCGGGGGACTGGTGCAAAACTTCGGCGATGCATGGGCGGCGTGCGCGACGTGCCAGACCTACATCGACGACGGCAGAAACGACAAGGTCATCGACCGGGCAGTGCAGACGCTCGGCCTCGGGAACCATCCAGAGGCGCGAGAACGCATCCAGCAACTGCACCTGGCGTTCCTGAACGCCCGGGTCCCCGGACGAACGCTCATCACCACGACCGCCTGGCCTGCCACCGCCATCACCGCACGGGAGCTGCCGAAGGTACGCGACCGGCTCGCCCGCTTCTACCGAGGCGGCGATCACCTCCCACTCGCGCTGGCGGACACCGACGCACGTCAACAGATCGCCGCCGGCCTGGACCGATCACGCCTGTTCTGGATCGACAGCGACTTCACCGACCTGGCCGAGTACGCCGCAGAGAAACTTCCCGACGTCACCCTCAGCCGCGACCTCATGCCCTCGACCGACGGACTGGTCGTATGGTCGCGACCGGTGACGACTCGGCAGATCGCCGCCGCCTCCTGGACCACCACCAGCGGTGGCTGGCAACTCGTCACCTACCGCACCATTGGCGGAGGCCTGGGCGGCACACCGCTCCAGCGGCTACGTGAACAGGTCGGTTGGCTCGCGCCGATGAGCGCCGTCGAGGTACACGAGCGGCAGGTGCTGCCCGGCGAAAATCCAGTGGCAGGTCTCATCGCAACCTGGCTGCTGGTCGTACAGCAGGCCGCCGAGATAACAACAGCAGGAGTCGACAAGGCCACCACCAAGTCCTACGTCCGCAACAACCGGCGCGCGCCCGAGGTTCGGATCGTGAGTATCCGTGCCAAGACCAGCACCAGGGCCACACCGCCCAATGCACCATCAGGGTTGAACGACCCAGGAGCCCTTCAAGCCAGCCGGTTCTGGGTATCCGGCCACTGGCGCAACCAGCCGTACGGACCCGGTCGAGCCCTGCGCCGCCTCGTCTACATCAACCCCTTCCTCAGAGGCCCCGGCGACGCGCCGATCAGACTCAGCACCACCGTACGCATGCTCAGCAGTCACAAGCCGACGTCTGCGGACCAGGACTAGCGTTCGGTGATCAGGTCGTGGCAGGGCCTCGTCCCCTGCCACGACCGATAAGCCGGGTGCCCTTCTGACGTCTGTAGCTGTCGATGAGCCAACGATGGCTGAGGCTGACCTCTTGCTTTGCACCGAAGAGGTCACTGGTTCGATCCCAGTATCGCCCACGCAGGTCAAAGGCCACTTCCCTGGCTCGGGAGGTGGCCTTTCTGCTTCCGTACGGCAGCTTTGTACAGCAGCCCCGTCATCGCGCGAGGGATTCGCCGAGGCGCTTGACGATCGGGGCGGAGCAGCGCGCACGCCGGTGAACCATGACGGACCGAGAGTCCAGGGTACGACGTGAGAAGGAGCAGGCTGGCCTAGGTTGATCTTTGCCCTAGGGGTCAAGAAGTCGCCGGGTTGACATCCGTAGGAGCATCGGGATGGATATGTCTCCTCGGGGTGGATGCCGTTCTCTCCTATGATTCGCTCATGCCCTCCGATCTGATGGACATTGCTTCACGAAAGCTTCGACGCGCATACACGCTTGCCGGTTCGCTAGGAAACGACGTCGCACAATGGCAGGGAAATAACGTTGCCATTGGTGTCGAGGTCGACGATGCAACGAAGACCCTGTCCTTTCGGTTGGTCCGACTGCCACAGATACCCGACGAGTGGACAGACCAGGTTGCCGACATCATGCAGAACGCTCGGAACTCGCTGGATCATGTAGCCTACGCTCTGGCCCATGTTGCCAATTGCTACATGCCTCTCGATGAAGGCGATGCGCGAAAGATCCAGTTTCCTTGGGCTAAGTCTGCAAGTTCCTTCATGGGGTCAGCCAAAAGTATTAGCAAATACTTCCGTCCTGAGGACTGGCGACGCATCGAGCAATTGCAGATCCACAATGCGGCCGACTCGGCGGTTTGGGGTGAAAGCCACGCGTTCCCGTTCCCCCACGGTGTCCCGCTCTTCCTTGGGATGTTATTCAGGCTTGCCAACATAGATAAGCATCGCAATCCTCTGCCTTTGAGGCTCGGAGTGGTGGAAACGTCTGGTCCTCCGGTTGAAGTCGAGGGCTGCCGGACATCGGGTGGCAGTATTCATGACCCCTTAATCGAAGGGGAGGTCTTCGCGAAGTGGCGATTCGAAGGTTCTCCACCGACCAGGGCTGAACCGCAACTACTGCAACGCTATTTGCCAATCAATCTCATGCTGCCACAAACCTATTTCAGTTGGCCGGAAGCGCTGGAAGGTCTCGCTTTTCCAGTGCTTGACTTGCGAAGGCTGTTAGAGGGCTGCTTGTTGGCGGCCGAAACAGTGCTCTATATCTTTGAGCCGGCACTTAGGCAAGGAGATGCACCACGGCCCGTACTGACGGCGGCAACCGAACGGGGCTGGATTTGACGACGAGAGTAAGGGCCACCAGAGCCTTCCCGATTGATAGATGTAGCTATGAGACTACGCTGTGTCACTGTCGCCAGGTCGGCGCGCAATGCGAAGGGAGCCGGTGGTGGGCTGGAAGCAGTGGCTGATCGCAGTGGGTCTGATCCTCTTCGTCGGATGGGGCGTCACTTTCTGGATCATGCAGCGTCGCGCAGGTAGTCACAAGCTCCACTACTCGGATGGCTGCACCAAGCCCCTTGTTGAGAAGGCATTTCGCGCTGACGGGTCTCGCAAGAACATCCTTCCTCGGCCGGGGGACGGGGAGGTTGACGACCTGGAGCACCTCCTCGAACACCGGAAAGAGCGTGGGTGACCAACGCGGAACCTGGTAGGTCGATGGCACGAGCCAAGCCAGCCGGGCAACGAATCCGTTTTTGCGGATGTGCCGTCGCCTCGCGGCTTAGGGGTTCAAGCGTCAGCCCCACCTGAACGCGTGCCCGATACAGCGGTCAACACCGGCCAGCGAAGGTCCATTGCAGAGCTTGGCCGTGTTGCCCGTGCTTCCATGACCAGCCGACCCCACGCCCGGGGCCGCGACTTAACCCGATTCCCAAGCTGAGGTTGTGGGAGGCCGTGCCGGACGAGCGAATAGACCCGTCCGGCACGGCTGGATCAGCGGCGCCCGAAATAGATCCCTACGGCAGTGGCAGCCGCTGCGCCGATGCCGGCAACGGCTGTGAACGCCAGATCGGGAGCGCCGCTCGCGGCCAGGACGACGCAGGCGACAACCGCTCCGCCCGCAATGCCGGCGGACGTCAGCGCGATGCGGTCGCGGGCCGAGACGTCGGGCCTTTCCCGCTTGGCGACGTCCCGGTCGGACCCTCGTCGGCCGGGAGGGCCAGCGGCCAGGTTTTCCTGCACCTCGCGGCGCGTCCGGCCATCAGACGGCTGCACACGCTGGCGCCGACGCTGGTGGGGGAGGGCAAGGGTGGCCTTCCCCTTCTGGGGAGTCCGTCCACCCCTCCTGTTCGTTACCCTCATTAGGCCTGCACCTTCTCCAGTTGATTGCAGGTTAGGGGGCGGCACCCGCGCCAACGGTTTGTGCCGCCCCTGCCCCCAACGGACCTTCGGCCCGTCCCTTGAGTAACGAGGGCGGGCCGAAACGGTCGTGTGCTCTCTCCCTCACTCCAAGATCGGCAGTCGCACAAACTTGTGCGACTTTTTTTGCGCCTCTATGACCCTTTGCACCCGTTATCAGCCACCCCAAATCGTCTCTCTTCGGGCGGGTGCAATTTGCATAACGGAGGCATGCAAATCAACATATCTCGATTAGTCGCCCGGAGCGGAACCGCATGACAAATGCGCCGTACTGGCAAAGTCGCTGGTGGGCCCGCTAAAAGCATCGAGACTGATCGACGACCGCCTAACAGGCAGACCGATGGTCGCGTGACGCACGTCACAAACGAGTCGCACAGGACTATTTTGGGAAGATCCATCACTCATCCGTTCACGGGTTGACGGCGTCTCGTCTGACAGCAGTCCCGACAGCAACGAGTTGGAACTACGGCAGCCGTCGGCGGTGGAGTGCGGACGAGCGCCCGAGGTGGCGGACGTCGCCGCACAGCGAGGGACGGTGCGCCCAGAACTTACAAACGAGGGGTCGACCTGGGCCGTCTCCGGGCCGTCTGGGCCGTCGCTGGGCCGTCAAGCGCCGACCAAAGATGACCGAGGACGACCAACACCACCCGAAGAAACAGCAGGTCAGCCGCCATGTGATAGCGGCTGACCTGGTGGGCGACGGACGAGTCGACCTGTACGCCGGATACTGCTGGTGTGAACGAGGATCTTGCGAAGGTCGCCCTAAATCTCTGGCGGGCCGATGCGCTCGTTCCGTTCGACTGGCTCCAGGACGTCGACCTGAACGCGGTCCCGATCAACCACCCGGCTCAGAAGCAGGCGTTGATGGACCTCCTGACCAGGGCCCCGGCAAAGTCGTTAGGTGATGCCGAGTAGTGCCAGCGGGCGGGTGCTGTCGCGGGCGTGATGCCGGTTCGCGGCGGCGATGTTGGTGATGCCGGCGGTGCGGAGTGCGCCGATGGCGGCGTTGCGGAGGGCGGCCATGACTTGTGGTCCGGTGCCGGTGCGGATCTGGGATCGGTCTTCGTCGTAGGTGACGTCCCGCACCCAGTGGACCTTGTTCTCGATCGACCAGTGACCACGGATCCATCCGGCCAGTTGGGCGGGGCTGGCCTGGTGGACGCGCAGGTCGGTGATCGCGTAGACGGTCTCGGTGGTGAACCGTTTCGGCTGGTCGAGGCGGGCTGCGGATCTCGCGGCGGCCGTGGGCGGCGGTCGGTGTCGCGGGTGGCGTTCGGGACGGCTCGCCAGGGCAGGCCGGCGAGTTGGGAGTGCAGGCTGGGCTGGTTGCCTTTGACGGTCAGGATCCAGTGCGCGCCGTGTTCGGCCAGGTAGGCGACGTGGTCGCGTTGGCAGTGCAGGGCGTCGACGGTGATCACGGTGTCGCCCAGGTCGCCGATCTGGTCCAGCAGCGGTGCGAAGCGGGTGATCTCGTTGGTCTTGCCATCGACGTCGGTGCTGGCCAGGACCACTCCGGTGGCCTGGTCGCAGGCGGCCAGGACGTGCCGGGCCGGAGCGCTGGTGGTGCGGGAGCCGCGCAGGGCCTTGGTCGACCGTGATCGCTCGCCTGCCCGCTGACGGTGCGGTTATGGCCCGGCTGGCGAGCCAGCCGCTGACGGCCGCGGTGAGCAGGTCCGGGTCCAGGGCCTGCAACAACCGGCGGAATCATCGCCTCCGACGGACGCCGGTCCGGGGCGATGCCCAACGCGAGCGCGGTCGCAGCCGGGACGTCGGCGACCCACTCGGCGATCGCGGTATAGGAGCGGTAGCCGGCCACCACAGCACAGACCGCCGCGGTCACCACGACTGTCAGCCGGTGCCGGACACCCCGGCAGGCGCGGGGATCCTGCAGGTCGGCCAGCCCTGCGGGCAGTCCAGCAGCGGTTCGGGCACGGTGACAGCCGGTGCGGTGGACACAGACGAGATCAGCGATGATGGCAGCGCGGGCATGACTCACTTCCGACGATCAACAAGGCGTAGAGAACCTCGATGATCATCTTAACGGTCATGCCCGCCCTGCTACCACCAGCAACGGCGCGTCTACACCAAGCGGATCAAGCCGGACACCCTCACGACATTGCCGGGGCCCTGACCTCCTGACCCGTCTGGAGGAGACGGACGCGGCGGGGGCTTCGCTTGACGAGATCGAGGCGGCGAAGGCAGAGGTAAGCCAAGACATGGGCTGGTAACGGTCAGATGAGACTGTGCGGAGCTGTCGACAGCAACGCTGACAGCAACTGATCCGGACTGGGGCGACCGTTGGCCGCCGGCCCCGGACGGTCGTCCGAGGTCGCGGACGAGGGCGGACCTCACCTGACGGAGCGCCCAGAACTTACAAGCGAGGGGTCGCAGGTTCGAAACCTGCCGCGCCCACACTCTGACCAGCAACGAAAACGGGCCGCCGGATCACCGGCGGCCCGTTCCGTCTCAGTCGTCGTCTCAGTCGGCGTTCCAGAGGAGCCCGCTCCGATCTCCCCGCCGCTCTCGTTGGCCACGAGGCGTTCTAGATCTCGTCGCAAAAGCTCCGTGTACCCGATCCCTTCGTATTCCACTGTCTCGCTTCATGGCGATTCAGGAAACTGGGGCTAATCCTCACGTGGGATTGCGGACTAGATCGCGGAACTCCGTGAAGCCCAGGGATCCCAGCCAGTGCAATGTATCAAGGGCCGCTTCGACGCCGGCGGGATCAGGACCATCCAGCGCCTGTCGCAGTATCTTCCGAATTTCGTCTCGTGCCACGTGGATACCCCAGCCGTCCCTGTTCAATTCCAGATACTTGCGCAAGGCGCGAACTGCACGTAGTGGATACTCGTTCGCAATATCTGCCAATCCGGAGTATGTCACGGATTCTGGATCGGGCGATGCGCCTAGGTTCAGAACGAACTCAAACTGCTCGATGCGCCAGTGTCTATCGAGCTTCTGAGAGTCGGCCCACCAAGCGAACGCCGCAGCTTCGCTCCTTCGAGCTTCCGGCTCGCCGGACTCCAGCCGCGTCTTCCTCCACTCCCAGAGTCCCTTAGCCCGTTCGATTGTCGTCGCGTCGAGTCCGGCCGCATCGCGAAGGATTCGACCGAGGTACTCGACTGCCCACTTCCGTGTTTCTGGTGAAGCCCTGTCGAAGAACCCACCTAGCAAATTGTCATGGTCCTGAAATTCGAGAAGGCTGCGCAGGTAGTAGATGATGAGGTGCTCGCCAAGCTTCTTGGCTGATATCGCATTTCTCCCCCCGATCCATCTCGAATCCCCGTAGTCATGATTCACTCGTTGGACGGCAGTCGCATACTGCTGCCGCAGGATTCTCAACGACGAGTTATACGGGGCGCAATAGATCATGTAGGCGGTCCATGCTACGTCCTTTAGGATCGACACATTACCGTTAGTGGGAAATATTGATGAAGCTTCCCTTTTTGCCCATTCCTCATCTATCAACGCAAGCCAAGGGAACCTCTGTCCGTAGACCGAGCGGACAGCCGTCGACTGATCCACCTGAGGATCTAGGTGGCGCTTCAAGACATCGAGAACCTCTGGCATGCGGCGGAAGCCGACTTCGCCAGCATAATCCGCATCCTTGGTTGGAACCAATTCGTGCACCCATAGTGCGTACGCCACTAGGGCCCGCATCGCTCGGCCGCGCGTGGTGTTCAACGAAAGTGTCACCGGGTCCATGTTGGATCCGCCGTAGCGGGACTCGTACTCAGGGGTTGGCTCAGGATCCTCACAAAGGATGGAAAGCACATGCCAGCATTCGGTCCGAAGTTCTGCGGGAACTCTCACCTCTTTTCGCTGGAGCCCTTCCTCCAAGATGCCGGCGACCTCCTTCTTTACCCAGGTCCACCGTCCATAGTTTTCATCACCGCCTTCCTCTTCGTCGGGGCTGACGGTTAATTCTGCTACAGTCGCCAAGAACTGTATGAGCGGCTCCCAGGCTACGTTTCGTCCTTTGCGCAAGCCCTTTGCAATTCCGATGAGAGCCCATTGTGCATAAATGGGTCTAAGCCCAATTAGCCTCGGAGCGAGGCGGGACACGCGCTCTGGCTCTAGCTCAGCGAAATTCGACATCTCCCGGGCCAAGCCCTCGGGGGAGGGGCCATCCCATTGGTTCCGCTTCCCCTCGAAAGACTGTAGGAGACGCACGATCTCGTCATCCGTGAGGCTGCGTAGCGTCTCTACGTCGGCCGGGCTCTGTGTTCCCCAGCTCATCGTAACCTCAAAACTCGTGATGAACTCTGCCGGTCCGAATTCCGCCACCAACTCTAGATAGCGACGCTTCCAATCTTTAGGAAGGTATTTCTCGATGAGATGCAGCCTTCTGATCCGCCAAGCCGCGCCGTAGCGCAGAACTTCGGCCTCAGTCATTGATTCGCCGCGCTCCAGGTACCGCTGCTGAATTGCGACGAGGTCAGGCCCTTCTTCGATCCACGACAAGATAGTTGTCTTATCGGCTTGGTCGAGGAGATCGAACCGGCTAGTCATAAGGGCCCGATATTCATGACTGGGCTCACCGGAGAAGAACGCCACCCGATCGACTAGGACCTGAGCGAGTTCGTTCGCTCCGGGCGCAGGCTCTGCCGCCAGTGTAAACGCTGCCACCCGGTGGATAACTCTGCTCCGGCCCCGTAAGAGGCTGGCAAGAAGCGCCTCGTCCGATATGGCACCCAATTCGCGCACGGACTTGGTAGCGTCCCGCAGCGTCGACGTGGCGGCTTGGAGAATGCTTCGATCGTTCCGATCGTCTGATTCCAACCGGGGGCGCCATACCTGGGAGTAATCCTCTCCGGTCTCGGCCTCGGCCGGATACGCGTAGGCCGCTGATTCGTCCAGCAGATCCACTAAGTAGTCAATAAGCCTCGCTGGCGCGGAGGCAACGAGGGCGTTTGCCGTGCGATCCAGTAGGTTTGCGTAGTCCCACTGGGAAATCTTTTCGCTCGCCGGGTCGTGAATCAGGCCAGGGTCGCCGGCTTGGCGAACGGGCGGGCGAAAGATTTCGCGAGCGAACTCGATTGCGAGATCCGTGCTTCCCTCTGCGGCAAGCTTTTCTACTAGCTCGACCAGCTTCTCCGGCAGGGAGAAGTAGAGGCGGGATCGAGTGCGAAGCCATTCCAGCTCTTTCTCGATCAGTGGGCGACCTATTGGCAGAGGGAGTTGTAGGGCGATATCGGTGAGGTCTTCATGAATACGCTCGTTGTCGGTCTCGATGTTTAGAGCGACACCTACAACTTCGTCCGGCGCCTGCGTGGCAACTCTTGCCAAGAACTCTGAGGGTGGCCATGAAGCTGCCCGGATGCCTTCTTCGGTGATCTCAAGGCCGGGGGGATTATTGAACAGCCCGTTCTCTGTAAGTGGTCCTATCCAGTCGGAAGAGTTCAGGCGCTTGAAGAAGTAGTCGTAGTTGGCGCGCCTCTTCCTAATTTCGTTTATGGCGCGCTCGACAAGTTCAGGCTTGATCGCCACGGCTGGCCTCCTCAATGATCTTGTCGACCACGTCGAAATCGGCAAAGGTGCGCGGCTTAAGTCGGTCAAGCATGAACCGCTCCAAAGCGTCTAGGTACGCATAAAACTCTTCCTCATTAGGGGTCTTGTGATAGTGGCATACGCTTATGAAGTAGTCGCGTGTGATGTCCCATTGGTTCACCGCGATACTCGCGAGTGGTTCCGGGAGGTCTCGACCGGATGCGTCCATGCGACGTAGCGCGGCGGCGATGTCGTTGAGTCGCTTCGGCCTGTTCGCGGCCTTCCACGAGAAGAACTCTCCGATCGCTTTCAACGCCGCTCGCAGCGGGGGGTCGATCTCGCCCGTCCATTCGCCATTCTTGTTGCACTTGCTTCCGGCGAGGGCGGTCGCCCACTTTTGTTCTGGTTTCTGTAGTTTGTCAGTGAGCCGCTCTTGCTTCCCGGAGCTCACGAAGCCCAGGCTTTCGGGGACCAAGTTGATCATTTCACGTAAGGTGTGTGAAGCCTGCACGAAACGCTCGGTGTTGTCTTGCTGCTGAAGTACGACCAGCGACCCTATGTACATATTCCTCAAGCGGGCCTCCAGTTGTTCGAGCGCCTCCACAAGTGCTAGCTGCTGGCCAGTGAGGCGCAGACCCGGCCGTTCCAGGGTCATGGCTTCTGGTTCAGGCGTGTCCGCCTCGCTGCTACCCATGCCTGTTGGATGCCTCATCCGTTCGTACGGGCTCGACCTATCGGCCATAGCATGCCGCATCGATGGCGCTGGCGCTGCTCAGCGCGCCCGGCGGGGCCAGGTGATCGAGCGCCCAGATACCGCAGCCCGCCGGGGCAGACCGCGGGTCGGGCCGATGTGGGTCGAGGTTCAATGGAGCAGCAAGACGAGTAGCCACGCAAGCGGCCAGGGGGCGTACCCGGCGGTATGCGAGCAGGCGGTTCAGGGCCGTTCCTCCTGGTGCGGGGCGCCTCTTAGTTCCGCTGCAACGTCTCAATTCCCGTCTCGTTCACCAACGTCCACGGAAGGTTGACAGCGATGGTGGTCGACGATCTTTCCTGGCTGCGGCCGGGCGCGTACCTCAGCGGACTGAGCGTCATCGAACTTACAAGCGAGGGGTCGAGACTCGGAGACGTCCCCGGCTTACCGAGGAAGCGGGTTGGCGACGTAGACGCCCTTGCCCTGCCGGCCGTCGATCAGCTCTTCCGCCTTGAGCAGCAGCATGGCGGCGCGGATGACGGTGTTGCTGACCTTGTAGTGCTCGCAGAGGGCGGCGAACGAGGGCAGCTTGTCGCCCGGCTTCAACTGACCGGAGCTGACCTGCTCGCGAATATCCCGGGCGACCTGTAGGTACGCAGCTTGGCAGCGCGCCACGGGCGGGCCACGTGCAGGCCGTGCGCAGCTGCCGGGCCTTGCGATCGAGGGTGACGCAGACGAGGTCGTGCACCAGCGCGGTGACCGCCTGGGATGGCAGGTCGAGTCGCCGACAGGATCGCGCGGCACCGACGCGGCTGTCAGACTCGACGCACCTTCACCTCAGGTTCCCGCTGTCCGGCGTCGTCGGGTTGTTTCTGCGCGATCATCGGCGGCAGACGAGGATGCCTCCGTGTCCGGAGATAACGAAGGTGCCCTCTCGGTCGATCGCTTCGGTTACGCGTTCGCGTACGCGATGGAGGGTTGCTTCGATGGGCACGCCAGTTTGGTGTGCCCATGCTCCGTATGAAGCGAGGTGATCGAGGACTGGTTGGGGTTCGGTGACGGTGATGGTGCCGCGTAGGTCGATGAGGTGGATGTCGCTGACGTGGGGCCGTAGGCGGTCTTGGGCGTCGTCGAGGGGGAATCGGCTGCTGAGTGAGATGCGTCGCGGACCGTTGGGGGTGCCGAGGACGTCCGCTGCGGCGGCGGCCCAGAGGTCGTCGAGTTCGTGTTTGTCGTCGTTGGCGTTGGTGGAGACGACGAGAATGCCGCGTGGTCGCAGGACGCGGGTGAGTTCGGCCAGGCCGGCTTGCGTGTCGGTGACGTGGTAGAGCATGTGCATTGCGAGCACGGCGTCGACTGATTCGTTCTGCAGTGGTAGGGCGGCGGCGTCGGCGACCGCTACGGGTGGGGGTGTCTGTCGGAGGATGCCGGCGGCTATGTCGATCCCGATGGTGGTGAGGTCGGGGCGTTTGGTTCGTAGGCGTCGTAGGTAGCGGCCATTGCCGCAGCCCACGTCGGCGACGGTACCGGTGACGGTGGCCAGGTTCTCTAGGACGATGGCGGGCAGGTCGTAGGCCGGTGTCTGGTAGCGGTAGAGCGCCTGTCGGGCGGACAGGTGCTGCCCGCAGGCGTAGGCGGCGTTGGTGAGTATGGTGCGGTCGGTCGTCGGTTCGCTGCTCATACGGT
Source organism: Micromonospora sp. RTBAU3-60 (assembly GCF_054963695.1). Taxonomy (NCBI): domain Bacteria; kingdom Bacillati; phylum Actinomycetota; class Actinomycetes; order Micromonosporales; family Micromonosporaceae; genus Micromonospora; species Micromonospora sp. RTBAU3-60. The sequence continues at coordinate 41,672 of NZ_JBUEGB010000025.1, forward strand.
CGCCCCATATCTTGCGGCTCTGGCCTGCGTGGAGGTGAAGGTCGTCAGACTCTCCCGCACCCGGGTGGCCTGTGGCGAACCGGCAAACCGGGGATGGGTCAACCCCGTGGCGATGGCGTGGCTGCGCCGGACGAGGCTGGCCGTGCGTTGGCTCGGCGGGGTGGCGAGGACGGGTGCCAGTTCCGACTCGGCGCCGTCGAGGTCGTTGGCGGCGATGTGGGCCGTCGTCAGGTCGAGTCGTGCGGCGAGGACATCTCCCACGGAGCGGTCCGCTGGTGCGCTTGCCTGGTAGAGGGCCAGCGCGCGTCGGGACTCCTCGGTTGCGCGCTGGAGCAGGGTGGGTTGGTTCAGGGTGAGCAGTGTCGTGCCTGCGTAAGCGGCCTGTTTGGCTTCGGGGAAGGTGAACAGCCCGCCGAGGTGATCTTCGGAGGCGAGGTTGTTCCGGGCATTGCTGGCAGCGTCGAGCGCGGCCAGGGCGTTCGAAAGACGGTGTCGGCGGGCTTCGGCGCGGGCAAGCAGGCTGAACAGTCGGACCGTGATGGTTCCTTCGCGGGTGTATCGTGTGCCGTCCTCGGCGGCGGCGATGGCCTCGTCAACGCGTCCGTCCCAGTAGGCGATGAGGCTCTGCAGCGCTCGTACCCACGCCTGCATGCCAGGGTGTCCCGCGAGTTCGGCGCAGAGCCAGGCGGCGCGGGCGTGGGTGTCGGCGGAGGTGTAGTCGCCGAGGTCGAGACAGAGGTGGGCGGACAGCCCGGATAGTTGGCTACCGGCCAGGTGCAGGTCCCTCAGCTGGTGTGGGTACTTGTTCCGCAGGATGACGTCGGCCACGCTGCGGCGCAGGTCTCGTATTTCGTCGAACAGTTCCGCGAGGGGCCTCGATATGAAGGAACGGACGAGGCGACGGATGTCCGCCGAGATCTGGTCGATGGCGATGGGCTCGACAGCTGAGGCGGAGACGAGCCGGGTGAACCGGGCTGCGGATTGGGCGTCCCGCGCAACCGCGTCCTCCAACATGGCGGCGGTGGGGGGCCCATGCCAGATGACGATGGATCTCACCGGGCTGGGTTCAGCGGATTCCCGGTCATCGTGGTCTTGTGGCTCGAATACGACAAGGGAATTCACCTGCGGCGGGTGCGGTTCGGCTGCAGCCGAAAGGATCGCCTGTTCGCGCGGCTCCGCGCCTTGGCTGCGGCCGTCTGTCTCAGCGGTTTCCCCGGAGGTGGTCTTCAATTGCGCGTGACGCCACTGCATGGGCGATTCGGTCGTCTGCACCAGCGCGCCGGAGGCAGCCGGCACCGGTGTGTGATCCGCTGCTGGCTGCGGCGGAAATGCCATGAGCGCAGTGCCTCTCGCGCGCTGGTACTCGCGTTCCAGGGCCAAGATGCGGTCGTAGCCGGCAGTGAGGATCCCGTCGGTGTGCAGGATCTCGTCGCAGCGTTGCCAAAAGGTCCGGTCCGGTCGCTGGTGGCCCGTCTCGGCGTTCGCGATCGTGCTGCGCCCGTACAGGGTGAGGGGTGCCAGTGTGTGCTGGGTGTGGCCGGCGGCCTTTCGCAGCGCGGCGAGCTGTTGGCCGAGTCTGCGCCGCGCCTCACGGATGTCGTGAGGGCCTACCGTGTCGACCACTTCCTGCCTCCCTAATCCCACAGCCCGCCGGCCCCTGATTGTGTTGCTGCTGGAGGTCTTGCGTGAACCCTGACACGGCCGTGCAGGGATGCGCGACCACCTGAGGCCCGCACCAGCTGAACTCTCCGGGAGCGTGCTGCTGCAGTGAACACGCAGGTCAAAGCGGGGCGGGTGGGCGAGTGGGCTCCTGGTGGGCCAGCCGGAAGCGATGTCAGTGTTTTGTCGGACTTCTACGGCAGGCTGTCGGCAGCGCTGCGCGGGGACCTTCCCGCTTCCAGTGACCGCCGGCTGGTGCTGGCTGGCACGGCAATCCCGAACAGATGCGCGGCTCCCAACAGCTGGCGCAGGACGATCTGGTTGTGGCGTTGGTCGGTCTCCGGCCGGTGGTGGCCGGCTGCGCCAGTGGTCAGGAACCACCAGGCGGCCCATACCCGGTGCCAGCCGAGCGCCCACTGTGCTGCGGATAGGCCGCCTCGGTCGGTTGCCGCGTCGGGGTGGCCGCCGGCGCTGATGTAGGCGTGGATGAGCTGGGTGAGCTTGGCGGGTTTGGTAGGTGTGCGGGTGCCGAACCAGGTGGCCAGGTCGAGGAGTCCTGGGCCGGTGAACGCTTTTGCCCAGTCGACGAGGTGGCGTCCGGTTCGGCTGGCGTGCAGTGAGGTGGGATGGAACTCGCCGTGGCACAGCCCGAAGGGCGGCCGTTCGGCCCCTTCCGCTCTCCTTCGCGCGACGTTGGCCAGCTTCTCCAGCAGTTCCTCGACAAGGTCGGTGTTGAGGAAGCGTGCCTGCTGTCGAAGAGCGGCGAGCGCGTCGATTGCCTGTTCTGGCAGGTGCGCCAGCGTTGCCTGGTCGAACGTCGGCAGCATGCTCAGAGGCGGGAGGGCGTGGACCTGGGCTGCGGCGGCTGCGGCTTCGGCCGCTGTCGGGGGTCGCAGCGGGTCGCCGAGGTCGTCCATCAGCATGCCCAGCGTCCCACGGCGTAGCGCGTAGCCGTGCAGCACGGGTACGGCGGCGCCTTGCTCGCCGAGGGCTCGCAACACGGCGGCTTCACCGGTGAACGGTGCTACGGCCGCCTTGTACACGATGCTGCTACCGTCGGCGAGGAACAGACGCTCGACGGCGGACAGCTCCCACGCCTGGATGACCTGCCGCCCGGTCTGGACGTGCCCGGCGTCGGCGAGCAGGTCACGCCGCAGCTGGTCGACGGTGCCCTGGTCGAGTCCGGGTGTGCTCACCGTGTGCTCCCTTGGGTGCTGGTGTCGATCCGTTCGAGCCGGGTCAGCGTGACGTCGAGGCGCGCCGACATGCTGGCCGGCACCCGAGAGTGCGCGGCCTGCTGGAATGCCCGGAAGTGCGGCAGCAGCGCGCGCAGCGCCGGCCGTCGGGCGAAGAAGTCGGGCACGTTGCCGCTGGCCTGGGCCCGCCGTAGTAACGACCCCAGTGCGACGATCTTGTCCGCGGTGGACACGATCAGCACCGGCAGGTCGTCAACCCGCACGGGCGGGTCCGGCTCGTCGAGCGCCCGATGCTCGACCTGCAGAGCGGCTATGATCCGCGGCACCTCCGACCCGTAACCGGCGGCGAGCAACTCGTAGATGTCCGGGGTCGCCGGGGCGAAGTCCGGGACGTCGTGCAGCAACGCCGCCGCGACCAGGGTGGGCGGCGTGTCGGGGAGATGCTCACCGATCGCCACCGCGACCCGAACCGCGTGCGCCAGGGCAGGACGGCCGTCGATGGTGTGCCCCTTGCACCACCGTCCGGCGTCCCGCAGCGCGTGGTCGATGATGATGGGGCGGGGAGGAGATAAGACCGTCATACCCTGATACCTCCTGATTGCCGTAGCATCGGCGCCATGCCTGGGCCGCTACCGCAGTGGTGTGAGCAGACGTGCGTCGTGTGCCCCGCCCAGCAGCTCGGGCCGGGCCAGTTCGACGTGGTCGACCGGCCCGGACCCGAGTTCGCCTACCACCCGGACATCGGCTGGCGGGTCACCGCAGACGGCGTCGCCGTCTGCGTCCACCCGTACCGGGTCGGGCTTCCACCCGGCCGGTACGCCTCACACGGTGAACCGGTCCCCGTCGAGGCACCGCGACCGGCACCGACCGCGGCAGCGCTTCAACTACCTGCCGACCTGGTGGACCTGGAAGGCTGGCTCGTCGCCGTTCTCCGGGACGCGCCCCCGGACGGGATCTTCACCGCCGTCGCCCGCGCCGAACGGCTGGCCGGTGAACGGTTTGACCCGAAGCAGGTGGTGGCGGCCATGCGGCGGGTGCTGTCGGTGGAGCTGGCTAACCGCTAACCCCAACCGGCACGGCCGGGGCCGGGCCTGGCTGGTGGAAGTCGAAGTCGTGGCTGCGGCCGTCGCGCCCGAGACCCGCCGCCTGGTAGTGGGCGTTGAGCTGGTCCAGCCGCCGGGTCACCTCGGCGGAGTCCAGCCAGTACCGCAGCGGCTGCTCACCCCAGCCGGCAGCGGCGTAGTAGGCGTCGGTGACGCAGCCGCGGGTGTAGGTGAACTCCTCCAACTCCGTCGCGTGCGGGAACACCACCCCCAGGTCGGCCTGCATCCGGGACATCAGGGTGAACTGGGCCAGCACCGCGTGGACCATCTCGTCCACCGGCACCGGCACCAGCAGCTCCGCGGCCTCCTCGTCGCCGCCGGACAGCTCGAACACCGCCGCCTTCAGCGCCAGCACCCGCAGCGCCTCCACCAGCAGCGGCCCCGCGTCCCGCTCCAAAGACCAGCGGCTGATCGCCGGATACCCGGTGAACGTCGCCCAACAGCTGGAGTACTTCATCGACGAGCTGCGCAACCGATCGAAGGCCGGATGCCGCCGCATACCCTCGAGGATCTCGGCGGCCCGACGACCGACCGCCGCGGCCTCGGGCATGGATGAGTTGGCCATGGCACTTCCCTTCTACGGGACAGTGGACATTTGAAGGCATCGCGAGCGGGACTCGCGCTGCCCCTCACCGCCGCTCCATATCCGGAACGAACGATGACACTCCCATCACAGCCATCGATCTGAGTTGTCGATAAGGCTTGTTCATGGTCTCCGACAATTCGCCGACAACGCCTTGCTGCCCCATCGGCGGCCCCGGTTGATCACCGCGCAGGTCGGATCTCATCGAAGCCTGCAGTCGACGTCGAGCTGGCCCGCCGAACACGATCCGCCCTGGCGCCTACTCCGGCCACCCTTCCCCCCTGCCTGGCGGCTGGACTCATCACCAGCCGCAGAACCTGTCAACGGATTGTCGGACCATCTGCCCGACCTAGCCGACATCGGTCGCCCTCGCCTTAGGTGACAGAAGCAGAAATCAGCGGCCCCATACGGCCTTCGAAAAGCAAGAGAAGGCAACCCCTTGGACGCAAAATTGAAGGGCTCACGGGATGTTTGATCAGGATGAGCTGACCCGCTACGGATACCGACAGGAGTTAAGCCGGCAGCTGCGATTCCGGGACCTGATCGCCTACGGGCTGGTGTACATGGTGCCGATAGCGCCGATGGCGATCTTCGGCAGCGTGTACGCCGGCTCCGGCGGGATGGTCGCCCTCGCCTATGCGATCGGCGTCGTGGCGTTGGTATTCACCGCGTTCTCGTACGCGCAGATGGTGCGGGCGTTCCCCATGTCGGGCAGCGTCTACAACTACGCCGGCCGGGGCATCAGCCCGCCGGTCGGGTTCCTCGCCGGGTGGGTGATCCTCCTCGACTACGTGCTCGTACCCGGGTTGCTGTATTTGGTGGCGTCGGTGGCCGTGCACGCCACCGTGCCAGCGGTGCCGGTGTGGGCGTGGCTGTTGGGGTTCGTCGCGGTCAACACGGTCGTCAACTCGGTCGGGATCCGCATGACCGCGGTGGTCACCCGGATCATGCTGGTCGGTGAGCTGATCGTCCTGACCGTCTTCATCGCCGTCGCCGGCTGGGCCGTGGCATCGGGGAAGGGCCGGTTCAGCTGGGCGGCTTTCTACAACCCGGACACGTTCACCTGGTCGGTCGTCGCGGGGGCCGTGTCGATCGCGGTGCTGTCCTTCCTCGGGTTCGACGGCATCTCGATGCTCGCCGAAGAAGCCAAGGGTGGTGCCCGGCAGATCGGCCGCGCCATGGCCGCCGTCCTCGTGCTGGCGGGGGTGTTGTTCATCGCGCAGACGTGGCTCGCGGCGATGCTCGTCCCCAACCCGTCCGGGCTGCTGACCAACGGGGACCCGAACGGCACCGCGTTCTACGACGCCGCCCAGGTCGCCGGCGGAGGTTGGCTGGCGACGGTGTGTGCGGTGGCGACAGCGGTGGCGTGGGGGTTGCCGAACTCGATGGTCGCCCAGGTCGCCACCTCGCGGCTGTTGTACGCGATGGCCCGGGACCGGCAGCTGCCCGCGTTCCTGGCGAAGGTGTCGATCCGCCGCAGCGTGCCGATCAACGCCACCCTGCTCACCGGCGTCGTCTCCCTCGCCCTCGGCCTGTACATGGCGGCCCGGGCGGATGGGATCACCGTGTTGTCGTCGTTGATCAACTTCGGGGCGATGGTCGCCTTTCTGGTCCTGCACGTCTCCGTGGTCGTGCACCACCTCATCCGAGCCCGGAGCGGGAACTGGTGGGCTCATCTGGTGATGCCCGCGGTCGGCTTCGTGATCTTGGCCTACGTGGTGGTCAACGCGAACATCGCCGCCCAGCGCTTGGGCCTGGCATGGCTCGCCCTCGGCGTGGTCGTCCTCGCCGGCCTGTACCTGTCGGGACGCCGGCCGGTCCTGTCCGGCTTGGCACGCGCGCAGCCGCAGCAGCGTGACGTGGAGCGGGTGTGATGGCCATGGACAAGGTCACCTACCGCCCGGCGCGAGACGAGCTGGCCTACACCTTCGGTGGGCGGATGCCGGTCGCGCACCTGCGCTCCGGGGATGTGCTGGAGGTTTTCACGGAGGACTGCTTCGGCGGGCTCGTGCGGGGGCCGGCGGATCTGCCGTCGCAGGTGTGCCGCATGCCCTACCTCAACCCCGTGTCCGGACCCTTCTTCGTCGAGGACGCCGAGCCCGGCGACACCCTCGCCATCCACCTCGCCTCGATCACACCCGCCCGGGACTGGGGTGTGTCCTCGACGTTCCCGCACTTCGGCGCCCTCACCTCGACCTCCCACACCGCCAGCCTCCAGCCACCGCTTGAGGAGCGGGTGTGGGTGTACGGCGTCGACCGGCAGGCCGGGACCGTGCGGTTCCAGGCCACCGAAACCGACCACACCGTGGACCTGCCCCTGGAGCCGATGATCGGCACCATCGGAGTCGCCCCCGGCGGCTTCGAAGCCCGCTCCACCATCGTCCCCGACCGCCACGGCGGGAACCTCGACACACCCCAACTCCGGATCGGCACCACCCTGTATCTCGGCGTCAAGGTGCACGGGGCGATGCTCGCCCTCGGCGACGGCCACGCCCGCCAAGGCGAAGGCGAAGCCTGCGGCGTCGGCGTCGAGATCGCCACCACCACAACCCTCACCATCGAAGTCATCAAGGGCGTGCCGACCATGTGGCCGCGCCTGGAAACCGACACGTCGATCATGTCGATCGGCTGTGCCCGCCCCCTAGAGGACGCTTACCGCATCGCGCAGCACGACATGGTCGGCTGGGTGCAGGCCCTGATCGGGCTGGAGACGCTCGACGCGTACCAGCTTGTCTCCCAGGCCGGGCGGGCGCCGATCGGCAACGTGTGCGACCCGAACTACACGGTCCTCGCCGCGGTCGACAAGGCGCTACTGCCATCGCCGGAGCCCGCCTACGGCGGGGTGCACAGCCGGCTGCGGCAGCTCGTCCCAGGGCTGGGGTAGGGGCGGCGCCATGACCGTTCCTCGACTGCCGCTGCGCGATGAGCTGTTCCTGCTCGGCCACAACGACGACACCGGCCAGCCACACCTCCACCGGCAAGCATTGGCGCTCGGGCTCGCCGGCGCCATCCTGATCGACATCTTCCTCGCCGGACGGATCGCCCTCGACCCAAACGACGACCGCCCCGCCGGCGAACGGTGGCTGCGCCTACACACCGACCAACCAGTCGGCGACCTGATCACCGACACCGCCATCGCCGCCATCCGCCATGGGCGCACCGCCCCACCGGTGAAGGCGTTCCTGCGTGACTTCGCCGACGACCTGTACGAGCGCACCCGCGCAGGTCTCGTCGCCGCCGGGATCCTCCGCCACAGCACACGCCGGCGCCTCGGCGGCCTCGCCCGCACCGATATCTACACGACGACTGACAGCAAGTGGGCGATCGTCGCCCGGGCCCGCCTGCGGTACCTCGCGCAAGGCCGCGAGCAACCCGACAACCACACCGCCGCCCTCGCCGGCCTCGTCGCCACCCTCGGCCTGACCAGCCACCTCTACCTCGACGGCGACACGGCCACCCTCACACAACGGCTGAAGGCAATCGCCGCGCAGCACCACCGGTCCGTGCGGGACATCACCGCCGCCGTCGACGCCGCGGTCGGCGACCTCGCCACCGCCACCTACCGATGACCCAACCCGAGGTACCCATCCGATGGAGACTGCCGTGCGTATCCGCGCCGCCCGCTGGACAGACAAGGACCTGGTCGCCGCGCTGATCGCCGACGCCCTGCACTCCAGCCCGCTCGCCGCGTGGCTGGTGCCCGACCCGCAACAGCGGCACCAGGTGCTGACCGACGTGGTTGGGATCTGGGTGGAGCACGCGATGTTCTTCGGCGACATCCACCTCACCGACGACGATGCCGCCGCCACCGTCGGCTTCCACCGCTACCGGCCCATCCCACCACCGGCCAACTACCGCATCCGCCTCACCGACACCGCCGGGAGCCACGCCGACCGGTTCGACCTGCTGGACAGCCTGCTGTCGCTGAAACAGCCCACCGAACCGCACTACCACCTCGCGTTCCTCGCCGTGCGTCCTGATGCTCAGAAGGCCGGTCACGGCACCGCGCTGCTTACCCATCACCGCAGCCGACTCGACAGCATTGGCCTACCGTCCTGGGCTGCCGTCCCTGCAGAAAGGGAGCACCTGTTCGCGCGCTACGGCTACACACCGCGACCACCGATCACCCTGCCCAACGGCCCGACCTTGCGTCCGGTACGTCGCAACGCTCACCGCAGCAGCAGCGGCCTGCCGATCAACACCAGCCGCCCGGTCGACAACCGCTGGCAGGGCTTTCATGCGTAGCCCCGCCGCCCTCGTCACCAAACGGACCGATCCGGTGACACCAACGGCGGCTGACCACACTCGTCCCCAACCGATACCGCGGATCATGGCCTTCCCTCGTAGATACCCTCCGGAACTCATCGACGCCGTCGTCCAGCGTGTCGCGGATGCCCGCGCTATCAAGGCATACGGCGCCGTCACCACGGTCGCCCGTCAAATGGGCCTCGACCCACGCCTGGTCCAGAAATGGGTAACCAAAGCCACCGCCCCAGTCCCACTCCACCCGAGCAGGTCGGCCGCCGACTCGCGAGATATGTACCTGCCGCCGGGACTGCTGCACTGCAGGTTCTGCCACCAACCGATGGCCTACACGCAACTGCACGACTCTGGAAAGGGCTACCAGTGCCAGCAGGACTGCCGGCCGCGGCCGGTTGATGCCGCAGCCATCGCCCACACGGTCGGTCGGGCCATCCTGCGACACGCGGCTCGGGTCATCCCTGCCACCGGCGCGCCAGCGCTGCCACACCTGGCCGCCGCCCACGCCCACCGGGTCCTCGCCCGCATCACCGTCGGCGCCACTCCCGGCGACATCGCCCTCACCTGGCGAGCCACCCCTGTTACCGGACCCAGCCAGCTCGAGGCCGAACGTGGACAGCGCATCGCCGCAGCCCGCAACCTCGCCCACACCGAGCCGCTGCGCGCCCGGCAGCTCCTGCACGACAGCCTCACCGGCGTCGACCCCGCCACCGCGCCCGCCGACCCCCTACACGCCGAAGCCGCCAACCTCCTGGCCGAAATACAACTCCGCCTCGGCCACCCCGCCGACGCCATCGCCTGGGCCACCTACGCCCACCACAGCACGGTCCACCTCCACGGGCCCGGCCACCCGCGGAGCGTTCACGCCCTCCACCTCCAGGCCGTCGTGCATCGGCACGCCGGACACCACCAACGCGCCTACCACCTCTATCGGCAACTCGGCGAACACTTCGCCGCTACCGCCGGGCCGCACGCCCATCGAACCCTCGCCACCAACGCCGCCACCGCTCTCGTCCTGCACGCACTCGGCCACTGCCAGGCGGCGCGCGCCCTGCTCGCCGACACCATCGCCACCCACCGGCGCGAACACCCCGGCCATCCCGCCACGGCCCGCATGACACAACACCTGACACAAATATGGCAGGACTGCGCCGCCAAGGGGCACAAGCACCAGGACGCCTGACTACCCGCCCCGTCAACTCCAGGAGATCCCGACCGTGTCCGCACACGCAAGCAAGATCGTTGCCCTCAACGTCACGGCATCGTCACCATCTCCTGGCCCATGACCAGCTGAGCTCCGCTCTCAACCCTGCTCGCCGGACCAGGTGACAACAACCCGCTATCCCACCCGCAAGGAGAGTGATGTCGGCACCCCCGCACAACGCGGGACTCCATTGCGCCGAGCGAACACCGCAACAATTCAACCAGCACGACGCCCCATGGGCGAAGTAGGGCTTGTACAGCCGACAGATTCCCACCACAAGGACTGCGATGACACCGCGAGTTGACGCCGCTGCCACCCTCCGTCACACCATGGTGGCCACACTGCGTGACGAGGGTCTGATCACCACCGACAGCGTGGCCGCCGCTTACCCCTCTGCGATCTCGCTGTCCACTCGCCTCTGCACCACCTCGCTGACCTTGTCCAAGCGCACCGTAACCGGCATCGATCCCGGTGGCGGCGTATCGAGTCGGGCCGAAAGGCGTAGCTCACCCTGGCGCACCTGGGCAACGGTGACACCTGCACCCGGCTCACCACCGGGTTCGCCGTCGGTGTTGCCACCGCTGGGCGCTACATGCGGGAAGCGATGTGCTGCTCGCCAAGACCGCCGAGGAATGCGGGTGGCGTGCCATGTGTGGTAGTCGGTGAGGGGCACCCGGTCGACCAGGGCGAGGGCGACTTCCGGGCCGTCCAGCTCCGCGACCGCGACGGGCGGTTTGAGCGCGACGATCGGTGACGGGTCGAGCCGGGCCAGCTGGTCGTACAGCGCGACCACCTGCGATCATCCAGTGTCCGGCGCCGTGGGGGCGTCGGTGTGGACGGCGTTGATCGCGGCGAGTGTCTGGTAGCGGCCGGGTCGGTTGATCGCGAGGGCACTCGCGGACCAGGTCGTGGCCCTCGTCGATCAGCGCGCGGTCCCAGCCGGCGCGGTCCTGCTCATCGAGCGGGACCAGCTGCCCATTACGCACGCGGGCCTCACGCCGGGCTTCGGTGAGTACCAGCAGCCAGAGCAGACTGCACGTCCGGCTCCTCGGGGACCAGTTGTCGCAGGATCGGCGTCAGCCGGATTGCCTCGCCGGTGAGCTCAGCTCGAATCGGGTCGCTATCGCCGGTGGCTGCTCACCTTGAAGATCCGGGGACAGGGCATCGCCCTACACTCGACCGCATGTCGAGTCCAGCCGAGGGAGCTGAGCGCTCAGTGGCGCCGAGCGATGAACCCGAAGTGATCGTCGTCCAATTGAACGACGATCGAGCAATCATGATCGGTGCCCCTTCCGGGACGACGCGTTCGCGCTGGGGACGCAGGTTCGCTGACATCACTACCGGGGAACTAGCGTCTCTCCTGCGAACGCTGGACCCTGCGATGAAGTCCTTCATTGAGTCTCGGCGCCTGACCGGCGGTCTGGTCGAACTCGACCAGGCCTCTCGCGCGATGTGGTCGACCGCCGAGCTGATCACCGAGGAAGGGGGTTGGATCCAGGCCACCCTTCGCAGCCGAGGCCAGGTTGCACGTCTGATGCGGATCCGCCCCGCCACGGGTGTCGTCGCCATGTCAGGTGGGGCAGCTATCCTGGGTGCCATTGCGGCTCAAGCTCAGGCAGCCGAGATGGCCCGCGACATCAAAGCCATCCGGCAGCGGGTGGACGACATCTCCAAACATCTGCGGGACGAGCGGATCGGTGACGTCAGCAGTGCTGTGGAGCAGGTCGAAGAGCTGGTCGTGATACTTCGGCAGCACGGCAGGGACGGAGTCGAGGCGGGCGCTATCCCGATCCTCCAAAACGAACTGCGTAAAGCGGTGAAGAAGTGCATGGAGCACCTCCACACGGCCCTCACGAGGTTGGAGCACACCAAGGAGCACGGGTCCCCACGACAGGCTGCGAAGAGCCTGAGTAAGGAAGCTGTGGAGGACGTGATGCTGTACGTCGACCTGCTGGGACAGCTCTATGCGGCCACTGTCCAATTGGGACTCGCCCAGGTCGCGCTCTACTACCACGAGGGGAAGGCCGACGTCGCCAGGACCCAGGCCAAATTGATCGCCAGCTCCGCAGGCCGCGTCCGTACTGAGATCGAAGACGTACTCAGCCGGGTCGACCAACTTGATGAGAGCATCCGTGCCCTGTTTCAGCCAGAGCGCTGGAAGAGGCTACCTCCGGCGGCAGCAGCAGCCCCAGCAATCGCTTACGCAGCGCGCAAGCTGGCAGGAGCGAAGACGATTCGCGTTCCTGGAGTCCCGATCCCGATCCCCCCGACTGCAGTCGCCGCTGTTGCTAGTTTGCTTCCGTCCGTTGTTGTAAGCGCCAATGTCTGGGTTCAGTCCAGCGCGGAGAAGGAGCTGGACAAACGCTTGATGCAGCTCAAGCAAGCCAGCGGCAGAAGCTTCCAATCCCTGGAGCAGGCGACCGAAAGCCTCGAAGTGCTCCGGACCTTGCCCGAAGAGCTCGCCGGGCCTGGCGAGCCTGTTCACTGACGGCCGTCGAGCGGCGAGGATCATCATACTTTGATGAAGGTTTAGTATCCCTTGCGATACCGAACGAACGTGCCCTGGTCCGGCCAGTACGGATAGGGGCACTCGATTCGAGTACTTGGCTCGATCGTTTCCTTGGGACGAGCCAGATCCAGGCTGACGCGTCGCCTGCCCGGGAACGCATGAAGGCCCCTATACGCGGTCGGAACGACCGACGGGTTGAGAGCTCTCAGTGAGATCTGCCCACCCGGCTCGTGGTCGGGGGCGCCAGCTCCGCGCCTGCGTCACCCGCCGCACCGCCGAAGGCCGCATCAAACGCGAGGTCGTGCGCAACCTCAAGCACTACATATCCCGGCAACTGAACCCTGACCAACCCACGCCCAGCCACACACAACAGCACCACTTGATAGCCATAGAAGTATCTCATTGTCAGCTGCGCACGCTGGAGCAGCATGCCCCAATCTGTGAAGGACGCCCGCATGCCCATCCGCCCGGCCATGCCAGGAGGTCCGGTAGCAGACTGGCGGCTCGGCCGGGAACGGGCCGTGTCGAAGCCCAGTGTCGAAGCCTTGTTGGGGGAGCGACGCGGCGAGCAGGTCAACTTAGCGGACGTAGCGCCAAGCGGTGGTGACGCCGATGCCGAACCCGGCGGCGAGGCGGGCATAGGTGTCGCCGTTGCGCAGCTGAGCAAGGGCGAGTAGCGCTTGTCGACCGGGGTCGAGACCATTTCAGCTCAATCACGGCCGGTCCAGCCTCGGCTACCTCAACCCCGTCGCCTACGAACCACCGGCCACAGGCCGATACCCGCCAGCAAGGTGGCGTGAGATCACCGTGACCGCACCGACCTTGTCCGTCGAAACGGGTCAAGCCTACGGAGGCAGCGGCGACTGAGTTGTGCGATAGGACCAGCGTGATCCGGACGAGGTCATGCCCATCGGCAGCAGCTGCTGCCGATGGACATATCGGGAGTAGGTCCGACCGTTAGTGCTGTTCCTCGAAACCGGCTTGGTCGAACTTCAGGGCGTTGCTGTTCTCCGAGATCGTGCGGACTTGAAACTCCGAGAAGCCATGAAGGGCTTCGGCCTCAATCTCGACGCGGACCTTCAGGTTGACCCCGGGCGAGGCGGTCAGGTGCTGGATCACCTCGTCCATCAGCTTCTTGAAGTCCAGTGCGTAGTGAGTGGAGTCGAGGGTCTTGCTTCCGAAGAAGTAGTCGACCTTGCGCGGCTTCGGTACTGACGCAGGGCCAGTCCCGGCCCTGGGCCCCGGCTCGGAGCCAGGATCAGCCGTTGGGCCCGGCTCGGGGCCAGGCTCGGGCTCAGGCCCAGGTTCGGGTGCCGTCTCTCGCTGCCGCTGCGCGAGCGCAACCTCGGGCTTGACCAGGAGCATCGCATCGGTGACCTGACCGAAGTCCCCCTCTGAGGGCAGCTTGAGTCCCTCGTAGCGATCCCCGTCGAAGGAGAGGGCAGTGGCGAAGCCCTCCTGCTGCCACAACAGTGGCTGGTCCGCTATGCCACGGGCGAGCACTGACCTGTCCCGCAGCCGTGGCATGTAGGGGTACGTCGTGTACTGGCGCCACAGATCGCCGACCTTGACGTGACCGTTCTCCCACAGCTTCGGAAGGCGGTTGAGCCAGAGTGAGATGGCCGCAGCCGCTTGCTGGGTCGCCAGCGCTCCATCGGCACCGAGCCGTTTCGATACCCGCTCCGCCAGCGACGTCGACTGGCCCTCTGCCTTGGTGGCCGTGATGACGAACCGTGATCCGGGGTCGGGGGCCTCTGGTACGAGTGCCCAGTGGTAGGCGCCCAGCAGCCGAGAGTTGACGGTGTCCTGCGCCTGCCGCTTCTTGTCCGTCGCCTGGTTCTTCTGGTTTTGGGTCAGATCGAGCTCGTCGGCGTTGTCCAGCACGTGCGACCACCCGAGGTAGTCCCGTACTGCCGATTCGAGTTCCTCCATGCGGTTCACGTCGGCCGCGAGGAAGACCAGCATGTTGCGGTTCACCCGGTGGGCGGTGCCACGGTGGTCGGTCGCGGACCGCGCGAACTTCATGGCGCTGGACTCCTGGTCTCCCTTCTTGTGGGTGACCTTGGGATGCAGGATGACCAGCCGTGCCTCATCGGTGTCGGGGATGTCGCCGTTGTCGTCGGGGCAGATGTGCACACCGGCGAAGTCACCGCGCCGCTGTGCCTGGTCGGCGAGCCGCCGGCGCACCTCGGCCCAGACCTCTTCGACGTGCAGCCGCTCGGCCTGGTCCTTTGCCCGGCGGGTGATATTGGCCTGCAGGTCGTACCAGTACTTCCCCGACCCCGAGTAGAAGTAGGTCGCTCGGTCGCCGAGCGCGGCGAGCGCGGAGTGGAAGTTGCCCGGGATGTCACCGGGGATCGCCGTGCCGAGAAAGACGCGCTGACGTTCCAGCCCCTTATGCGCCGAGCCGATGGTCGGAGCGGCGCCGAAGAAGATGGCGCGGGCCAGCCGCTTGGTGACCCGCCGCGTCTGGAGCAGCGGCTTCTCGTTGTCGATCTTGGTTGGCTCCGAGTTTGGACCGTCGACGTCAGCGTCGATGATCGCCTTCCACGAGTCCTGCAGATACTGCGTGAGCTCTGAGTTGACCGCGGACGTCGCCAGCGGGATCGACCCAGGCATGATCAGCGGACCGTTGTCTTCCCCAACCCACAGCGCGTGAATGACGGTGTTCATCAGGCGGAGCACACCGCGCGTCCGTTGGAAGCGCTCGAGGCTCGACCAGTCCTCGTAGAGCCGGTCGAACAGCTCTGGGTGGATCGGATAGGTCCGCTTGATCCGGTCCTCGTACGTACCGTCCCGCGCTTCGCGGGGGAACTCGTCGCTGTGTTTGCGGTAAAACTCCACGAACGCTCGTGCCGTGGCACCGATCGAGGCCAGCGCGGCGGCGTCCGGGGCGACGAAGAGCCGTTGCCGGACAATGTGGTAGGCCTCGTCGGAGGAAGCGGGGCGCCACTGGTCGGCGACGCGCCGGACGACGTTCTGGAGCCGCTGCAGCGCTTCGAGGCCGCGGCGTCCGCCGACCTCCTCGGCGTTGCCGGCGACGACCTCGTTGGGGTCCTTCCCGGTCTCGGACGCGGGGATCGAGATCGCCAGCAGCACTCCGCTGGTTGCCTTGGCCGCCTCAGTCAAGGACTGGGCAAAGGTGAACTGGGTGTCGAAGGTGCCACCAGTGATGCCGGCGGCAGTCGCCTCCTCTGGATGGTCCGGCAACTGCCGGGCATAGGCCACCCACTCGTCAATCAGGATTACCGCCGGCGAGTACGCCGCGAGCAGGTCGTGCAGCGCCCGGCCGGGGTTGGTGCCCGCCCGGTCGGCGTCGGCGACGATCGCGTACGCCTCAGCGCCGCCGAGCTGCCAGGCGAGCTCGCCCCACACCGTTCTCACCAGGGTGCCGTCCGGCTTGGTCTCGCCCGTGGGGGCGAAGTGATTGCCGACGATGGCGACCCGGCGGGCGTCCTTGATTGTGTCGTAGCCCAGCGGCCCTAGCAGATCCTGAGTGTCCTGGGGAAAAGACCCGAGCGGCGTGCCGCCAGCCAGGTGCCACAGCGCCAGCATCGAGTGGGTCTTGCCGCCACCGAAGTTGGTCTGCAGGTTGATGACCGGCGACGCATTGTCTTCCCCGCTCATCCTCCGGACCGCACGGTCGACCAGGTCGCGTAGACCCTCCGTCAGGTAGGTACGAGAGAAGAACTGCACCGGGTCGGCGTAGTCGTTGCCAGCCTGCCCCTGGGCGACCTTGAACAGGTCGGCGGCGAACTCCGAGGCCTGGAAGTTGCCCGTCGCCACGTCGTCGTGCGGTCGCAGCACCTCGCGCCACGGCCGGAGCCCCGTCGAATCGGCCGTCTCAGCCGCCGCTTTGAGCGTGCGGCGGTCGTCCTTTTCCGCCGTAACCCGGCGCAGGTTCAGCCGAATCTTGGCGACATCTGCAGCCGCGGCGGAGGCGCCGATGCCCGACAAGAGCCGTTCCGCGGTATCCAGCGCCCGGTAGGCGTCGTCGTTGCTGAACGAGTCACCGTGCGCCCAGCCGTTGCGCACGTCGCGCAGCTCGCTCGCGTACGACTGCTGGAGCTTCGAGAGCTGGCCATCGAACGGGAACCAGCCAGGCTTGACCTGGTGGGGGATGTTCTCGGTCAGCATGCGCAGCTGGAGCTGCGGATCAGTCGCGGAGTAGACCTTGCCCGAGATTCCGTTCTTGGCGTCCTTGAGGGCGACCAGTTGCGTCCAGTCATGCCCTGGCGGCAGGTGGGGGGACAGGACTCTCGCGATGAACTCGTTCAGCGCCGGTGACAGCGCATCGAACATCTGGCCGATGCGGTCGCGGTTCGAGATCGCCATGTCAGTTGAGCTCCCACTCCTTGACCAGAATTCCCGTGAGCTCGGCCTGCCGTCGCTTGAGCACGTCCGGCGTCCAGACCGGCTCCATGATCACACTGGTCGTCAAGGCAAAGCCAGTGATGCCGGCCGCGGGACCGAAGTACTTCTCCTTCTTCTTCGCGAAGTCGTAGTTCTGCGCCTGGCTGTTCTTGTTCCTGTTGAGCAGCAGCAGGTTCCCGAGACGATGAGTCCAGAAGGTGCGCTCCTCCTCGGTGAAGTCCGTGACCCACTGGCTGTCGCTGCGCGGCTTCTGCGGCAGCACATGCTCCACACTGATGATCTTGTGCTTGTAAGAGACGCCGGGAGCATTCGCCAGCAACTCGTCGACCCTCAACAGCACGTACTTCCGTACCGGCTGCACCTTGTAGAGCTCCCCGTTGAGGCGTTCTCGAGTCTCCTGCCGCTCATCGGGGGTCAGGTCGAAGGCCTCCGCATCGACACCAGCGCCAGCGTCGAGCTGCTTGAGCAGTTCGATGTATCGGATCACCCGAGGGGTGGTGTAGACGCGCCGCAACAGCATGCTGGCGGCGATCCGCTCCAGCCGGCGCAGGAACGCGTCGAGAAACACCGGGTCATCACCGTAGTGTTTCAGCGCCCACAATGCCGGTGGGCGCCAGTCGTTGTTGTCCAGCTGGACCAGGCGCCGCAGCCAATTGTTGACCTTGGACCAAGCGGCGTCGTGCTCGTCGTAGTCCTGATTCAACAGGTGCGCATACGCTGTGGCGTATGGGATGAGCATGTCATCGACAAAGCTCGCTGCTTTACCGTTCTTGATGTACTCATTGAGCACCTGCTGGGGAAACTCGATCAGCAACTCGCGCTGGCCGCGGGCCTTAGCCACGATCATCCTGAGGTGCAGGAACAGGTCTGCGAAGGTAGCACGTCCGAGGTTCTGCTCAGCGGTCTCCCATGCCTTCGCATACTCCTGCTGCTCGACGGCGTCCATGGAACCGATCACGTCGGACTTGAAGATGTCCGACGGTTCGAGGTCGAGACCCCGGGCGTTCATCACGCTGAAGATGCGGTGTGCGCTGGCCAGATCTGGCGTGCTTACCACTACGAGGAAGGTCCGATTGCGAGCGAGAGCCGCCAGGGCATTGCGTTTCTCGTCGGTCCAGGACGACAGTCGTTCTCGGAGCACTCTGGCGTTGTCCCTGATGGCCTTGTGGCTGTCGTTCGCCAGCGCCTGGTCGGTGAGATCCAGAAGCTCGTCCATCCGCCCTGGGCTCTGCACGTACTTGGTGAAGAAACCAGAGTCTTGATCGCGCAGCAGCAGGCGAGGTTTTGCCTTGATGCCGTCGAGGGCCACCCCTGGTTCCAAGACCATGGCGTGCAGGACGACGGCAACCTCGTTACTCTCGGCCAGATCCCGTAGGACCGCGAACAGGATGCTGAGCGTCGTCAGACGCTGCTGACCGTCGATGACCTGGGCATGGGGTGCATTCTCATCCGGCTTGACCAAGACGAGTGAACCGAGAAAGTACGGCTCGGCCGCATCCCGGCCGAGTGCGTCCTCAAGGTCATCGAGGAGTTGTAGGGCTTGCTCGGTGCCCCAGGCGTAGGGCCGCTGGTAGTGCGGGATCACGAAGTCGAAGTCAGCCGAGAAGATCTTCTTCAGCGGATGCTCGTGCGCCTTCAATGGCATCAGTCATCCTCCTCAGAGAAGTCGAACTCGCCCTGCTCGTGGGGCGTCGGGGCGGCCTGGGAGGCGTCGACGACGTCGCTCCACGATTGAGCAACGGCGTTGAAGCTGAGTGCGTCCTTGGTCCAGCCGTTCTTCTCCGCGATGGAGAACAGCAGGAAGGCCAGTTCTTTGACCAGGTCGGAGTCGACGGCGCCATCCGGACGGCTTCGCGCGGTCGCCAGGAACGCGCCAGCCACCGGAACCCCCTCAGTCTCGAGAATCCGGATCGTGTGGTGCAGAACCTCCCACGTCGAGGTGTGGTCGTCGGCGAGGACGTCGTAGTCGGCCGGGGTGTCGACGGGCTTGATCAGTGTGACCTTACCGGCACGACTGATCAGGATTGCGTCCCGGTCCATCCGCTCCACGGACGTGTTCCGAGCACGGGCCAGGTTGTCGGCATCGCCGAACTTGCCGGTGTTGTACCCGTGCTGGCGATACCAGGCGATCGCGAACCGCGTCGTGCCGTCGAAGTCGCCCTCCTGCTCGCTCAGCACCTGATCGAGGATCTCATTGATCCGCGCGAGCGCCGACCTCACCGTCATCTGCGAGCCATCTGGCTCCAAGACCTTCGAATAGCGGCTGAATACTGCCATCCCCGGCCCGATCGCCGCTTGCGGGAGATCTACCGGGGCGATCGCACCCTGCTGCAGCTTTCGGAGCGCATCCGGGAGTTCCGACTGCAGGGCAGAGATCAGACCTCGTCGGTCCGTGGTGGGGGCATCCTGCGGCCGAGGACGGAGCGCCAGCACGATCGACGACGCCAGGGCGTTCATTCCGCTTGCCATCATCCGGTTTCCGAGCTCACTGCGATTCGGCCACGTCGCAGTGATCGCCCATCCAGCGCTGATCATTCCTTCCAGGAGGGTCTCCCAGCCGGAGGAAGTCGTACCCTCCTCTGAGGAGTCCGCCTGCTTGAACGCATACCAGACAGTGATCGGGTAGTCGGGATTTGCGCTCTTCCTCGCGTTCGCGAAGACATTCCGGAAGCCGTCCTCGAAGAACTGCTTGGCGCCTTCCGCTCCGTTGTGCCGGTAGGGATTGGCCACTAGCTCTTCGGCCTTGGGCACCAGCATCGTGCTGAGCAGTTGCGGATGGATCAAACGGAGTGAGCGCCGGAGCCACACGTAGAAGAAGTCGGATAGGTCTGAGTAGCCGATATTGTCATAGTAGGGGGGATCAGTACTGATGAGGGCGCCAGCAGCGGTGAGTCCAGCAGCGTCTGCCTGACGCGCTTTACCAATGGCTTTTGGCGATAGGCGTTCGAGTGCCTTTCCGATCCAGGTCCACTGATCCCCCATGTTGCCAGAGGAGGCAGAAAGGGGATTTGCCTCGCAGAAGTCCCAGACCATCGGTATGGCCTGGCGCGAAAATAGGTGCCCAATGCCCTCATTCTTGACGTCTGACCGCCACGCACAGAGGGCGTTGTGGTAATCCGTCGCCTTAGAGACGCCAAACGCGAGGAGCGTGGCTACGCTGTCGGCGTAGGCTTCGGCACCGCTGCCGCCGGCCTCTAGCCTCTCGCCTTCGGCAATACCCGCCGCACGCGCGTCCCGTAGAGCTAGTTCACGAGCCTCGGCTACAAGCTCACTGAAGGTAACCAGCGCGGCCAGTTGACGGCTGGTGAAGAGGTCACTGAACTCAGTGAGGCCGTACGTAGGCGCCTTGATATCACGAGGATAGAAGCCCAGGCTTCCTTCGATTGAATCCCGCGGCGCCTTGACGTCCGCAGCCGAGAGGTGTTCTTGAGTGGGCGGTAGATAGATCCGTTGCCGATTGCCCTCGGCCACGACGGCCATGAGCTGAACACCGAGTCGCTTCGCGCGTCCTTCGGTGCGAATGTAGCTCAATGGCATGGCGGCGTTGCAGCTGACACATACCGCTCCCCGGCGTCCCACTGTTCCATCGTCTTCGGCAGTAGGCGCATGCGTCTTATCGTGCCCGATGCCGAACTCCACTCGCAGCCCGGAGGGATGCGCCGCATCAGCAACGACGGTCGGCACGATGTAAGCTTCCTTGCCCTTCTTCTTGCCTAGCCACCACGACCGTACAAGCGGTGTCTCAACGCGGCAGGCAGGGTTGGGGCACGTCACAGTCCGAGCCCAAATCCATGCGATTACGGTCGCCTGGGAACCGTGTGGCAGGGTGGCCTTCGGGTAAAGGTGGCCGATTCGCTTGTCTGCCTCGTCACGCATCCAGGCTCCGTATGCCCGAACGTCTGCGGCAAGGCCCTCAGCATCCTTCCAGGCGCGAATCTGGGACTCGGCCAAGCCGGGGAAAACCGGTGGCCTGTCCCGGAATTTCGGTGGGATCTCGATAAGCGCCTTGTTGATCAGAACCGCCACCGGGTTGAGATCGGATGCGTGCGCCGCGAGACCCAGCCGCTGCGCTTCCAGTGGGATGGTGCCGCCGCCGGCGAACGGGTCGAGGATCGGCGGGGGGTTCCCGTCGCAGGACTTCATGATTTCCGCGCGAGCCTCGGCAAGCAGGCTGTCGTCGCGGACGTTCTCCCACTTGACAAGGCGCTCGATGATCTTGTGCAATCGCTCGCGCTCAGCGCGCTGTGCCTCCTCGCCGCGGAACTCGTCGGGATGCGAGGCCGGGTCGTCGACGAGTTGGGCAAACAGGACCGCCCGTGCCGCCGCCAACGGCCGCCGAGCCCACCAGAGGTGCAGGGTGGAGGGGTGGCCGTGGCGGAGCGACTTCTCCCGCGCAGACTCGCGGTTGATCGTCTCCAGCGGGAGCGCGACCTCGATCAGCTTGCGCTTCATCAACTTCCTCTAGCTCTGTAGATCAGAAGGGTGCGGTGCCTGCGGCCCAGGTCTTTGACCAGTTGGCGCGGATGCCGGTCGCGGCGAGGCCGCCGAAATCGACGCCAGCGAACGGGTCGGCGACGTACCGTACCTGGTCGTGCTCGGGGCCGGCCTTGCTCACGGTGACCAGGGCGAGCCGGTAGTGGGGGACGGCATTCTTGCCGGTGACGACCTCGTTGTGGGTAACGTAGAAGTCGTCGGCGCCCTCGATGCGCGCCTTGACCTCGATACGGATCGAGGGGCCGCCGCCGGCGGGGATGGACAGGATGTCGTAGCCGGGGTTGTTGAAGACCTGCTCCCGCGGCTCCCGACCGAGCGCCCACTCGGTGGCGAGCACCAACTCGACGCCACGCCGTTCGACGGCCTTGGTCTCCTTGGCATGGATCGGGGCGTCGGCGGGGATCTCAGCATCGACCATCGACAACGGCAGCACGAGCGCGGCGGTCATGATGCGCGGCGGCTTGGTGACCAACTGGGCCTGCTGGTCGAGCAACGCCAGTCGGGCGTCCCGGCGAGTCTGGAGCTCCTGTGCCTTGCGCATTAGGCTGTCGGAGCTCTCCTTCGGCTTGAAGCCGGCCTGCTCCTTCTCCTGAGCTGCAATCGCCTCGCCGATCAGCCGATTCGACTCGTACGCCAACCGCTGGTCGACCCGCGTCCGGGCGCGCTCGATCTCGGCGAGCCGGCGCGGTGAGACCTCGGCGAGGTAATCCTTGAGCTGGTGACCGATGATCCAGGTCCTGGCCTTGGCCTCGGCGTCACCGAGCCAGGCCAGCTTCTTGGCCGCAGCCACGGCGGGGGTTTGCGGGGCGGCCACGCAGTCGAGGTAGGGCGCCGGGCCGGCGGGCGTGACGTGGCCAGTGGCGTTGACGTAGGCGTAGCCGAACCTCCGGGCGATCGACTCCCCGGTGCCGTCGACAACCTCCTCCACCACGCCGACCAACAGAGTCGGCTCCTCGACCTCAGGCGATACCAGGACGGTGCCCCGCTCGAGGGTGGGTCGGAGCTGAGTAATGGTGAGCTCGGCTACGGCGTCGTGGAGCGGATGCCCGGGGGCGAGCAGGTCGGCGCGCGGCTTGTCGGCCACGTCGATGCGGTCGAGCTCGAACGTGACCCGCTCGTAGCGAGTGGCTACGGGGCCGTGCTTGGTAACGGCGCGGACCGCCGCGGGCACGTGGCTGATCTCGTAGCGGCCACGCTCACGCCTGGCGAGCCGACCGCCGAGACGCTGGAAAGCGAGACGGAAGGCCCACTCGATGTAGTGCGGCTGCAGTCGGCGAGCGCGGGCTTCCTCCATGAGCCGCTGCATCTGAGCCAGGTCGGCGTCGGACATGGCGTCGTGGGTGAGTGCGCGTTCTTCGAGAAGCTCCTTGAGACCGTGGGCGACCGAGGCGTCGATGACCTGTTCCATCTTGGCCCGGGTCTCGGGGAGGTCGCCGTATCGGATGGCCTCGATCAACAATTCTCGTAGCGGCGTCTCGTCGAAGGCCGCGCCCAGGACGTCGAAGACCTTGCCGCCGTAGGCCTTGCGCTGCTCCTCGACCTTCTGCAGCAGCCGGGTGAACACCTCGCCCTCGCGGGTGTTGGCGGCGACGAGGTTCCAGAGGCGGCACACCTCGGTCTGGCCAATGCGGTGGACGCGACCGAATCGCTGCTCGATGCGGTTGGGGTTCCACGGGAGGTCGTAGTTGACCATCAGGTGGGCGGCCTGGAGGTTGAGGCCTTCGCCGGCTGCATCGGTGGCGAGTAGCACCTGGCAGGCAGGGTTTTTGGTGAACTCCTCGGTGATGGCCCGCCGATCGGCGCGCCGGACACCGCCGTGGATGGCCTGCACCGTGTCCGGCTTGCCGAAGAGCGAGCGGATCTTGCGGGCCAGGTATTCGAGGGTGTCGCGGTGCTCGGTGAAGATGATCAGCTTGCGGGGCTTCTCGGCGCCGGGGTGGATGAGATCGTTGTCTTCGAGGATCTTGCGCAGTTCGACCCACTTGCGGTCGGTGTCGAGGTTGCGGACCCGGCGGGCGACGTGGATGAGCTTGTCGAGGTCGGCCAGTTCGGCGTTGAGTTCCTCGATGGTGCGGGCCGCGGTGGCGGCGTCGAGCAGCTCCTCCTCGATCTGTTCGACCTCTTCGGCGCTGTGCTCGTCGTTGTCCCAGTCGCGTGGGTTGATCGGGGCGGGCACGTCGCCGACACCGCGGCCGTGGATGAGGTCGTCACGGCGGCGCTTGAGTCGTTCGGCGCGCCGGACGAGCGACTGGTAGATCGCCTCGGGACTGGAGGCCAGGCGCCGCTGGAGCACCGTGAGCGCGAAGCCCACGGTGTTGCGGCGTTTGTCGTCCAGCCGCGCGGCTCGGTTCATCCCCTCGCGTACGTACTCGGTGACCCGCTCGTAGAGGTCCTGCTCGCCTGCGGTGAGCTCATAGGGCACGGTTTGGGCGATGCGTTCCGGGAAGAGCGGTTTGCCCTCGAAGGTGAGCAGATCCTCCTTGACCATGCGGCGCATGAGCCCGCCGGTGTCCGGATTGTGCACGCCGGCCTTGAACTTGCCCTCGAAGCCGTCGCGCTCGAGCAGGGTGAGAAAGAGCTGGAAGTCCTCCTCCTTGCCAGCGTGTGGGGTGGCGGTCATCAGCAGCAGGTGGCGAGTGCGGTCGCGCAGCTTCTCGCCGAGTTGAAAGCGTCGGGTCTTGTTCAGCTTGCCGCCAAAGTAGTTTGCGCCCATCCGGTGGGCCTCGTCCACGACGACCAGGTCGAATTCGGCATCGTCGAGGTGGGCGGTCAGGTCCTCGTTGCGGGCGAGCTGGTCCATCCGTGCGATGAGCAGCGGGTACTGCTCGAAGACGCTCGACCCGAGCGCGGCGTCGACCATGGCCGTGGTGAGGATGTCGAAGCGCAGTCCGAACTTGAAGAAGAGCTCGTCCTGCCACTGGTCGACCAGTCCACCGGGGGCCACGACCAGGCAGCGCTTCACGTCGTCGCGGAGCAGGAGCTCCTTGATGTAGAGGCCGGCCATGATCGTCTTGCCGGCGCCGGGGTCGTCGGCCAGCAGGAACCGCAGCGGTATGCGGTCGAGCATCTCGCCGTAGACGGCTCGGATCTGGTGGGGCAGCGGCTGCACATCGCTGGTGGCCACCGCCAGCATCGGGTCGAAGAGCCCGGCCAGAGAGATCCGTTGCGCCTCGGCGACCAGCCGAAACTCCTCGGCGGTGGCGTCGAATGGTCGGCTGCCCGCATCGGAGAGGCTGAGTTTGGCTTCGTCTGCTCGGAAGAGCACCTGCTGACGCAGACCTCCGTCAAGGGTCTTGTAGGTAAGCTCCACAGCTTCGCGGCCGTGCCACTGGGCAGCGAGGACCGAGACCGTCTCGCCAGGCACGACCCCGGCCACCCGGACGCCGGACGCGAGATCCTCGAGCCTCACCAGCTACCTCCTGATTGACAGCCCGCAGAGCGTACCGACGAGCACCGACACTACTGACGAGCGCAAGATCGGCACAGACCGCATAAGCAGGTGGCTGCAATCGTCGTGCGTCAGCTTCCCGACAGATGTCCGAGGGGGGCCCGTTCGTGTAAGGAGTGCACTACGATACCGTCCTTAAACCCCTCGATTTCTGCGGTGGGCATGAACAAGACGGAGCGGGAAGAGATTCGTCGCCTCACGGCGGACTTCAGGCAGTGGCGCCACCGTGCCGAGGACGCACAGGCCTGGCACCAGGCTGTCCAGGCCGGGGCCAGCAGTGACGAACGGGTCATGCGCTCACGGAGTGTCATGGTGGGCCGGGCCGGCCAGGCCGCCTGGCGTGTGCTCGCACTCCGCCCGAGTGACGCTGGGATCGTCAGGCACCTGTGGGAGCGGGCCATGCTCCCCGTGCTGACGCCCGGCGACCGCGCACTGCTGCACTTGGTCACCAAAGATGCACCCAACGCTATCGCCGACCTGGCCCCCATGCTCGGACTGCGTCGCTTCTTCACCGGGTCCGCGAAGAAGCAATCGGCGGTCGCGGCAGGCGAGCTCCTGCGTCGCCACCACGCGGCGATCGTCGGCAACGACGGGCCTCGTCGGTTGGAACGGCTCGGCGCCTTCACCGCGCCCGTCGACCCCCGACGGCTCGGGTTCGAGGCCATGCTCGACCCGGCCCTCCGCTTCGACCTCGTCTCCGGGCAAACCGGCCCGGCACCCGAGATCCTGGACCGGTCGGTCATCGACGGACTGCCGGAGGCACTGGACGCCATAGCCAAGGTCGTCGCCAGCGAATCCTCGTACCGAACGGCCGCGCACGACGCGGGTGACAAAGTCAGACGCGCTGAGGTCCAACGGATCCTGCAGGAAATGCCCGCGGAGGCGCTGAAAACGGCAACCCGCGATCGACTCCGGCTGGGGCCACTCGCCGAGGCGCGGATCAGCACCGTGCAGGAGGTACTGAACAGGGGCCTGTCCCTCCAGACGCTTCCCGGCGTTGGGGAGACCTCAGCACGGCGCATGCTCGGAGCAGCGCAATCCATATGGCAGACAACGTACGACGAGATGCCGGTCCGCATCGACATCAACCACCGCCACCCGGAGACCACCCAGCTGCTGCGCTGCCTCGCCGAATGGGACTCATGCCGGCAGACCCGAGGAGCGGCCGCCGACCTCGAACGTGCATCCGAACTCGCACCGCTGCGAGCAGCGATCCACCGCGAAACCAGCCACCTCCTCGTCATTCCGGCCAGGCAACTCGCCGCCGCAGGACTCACCGAGAGCATCCAGATCGTCAAACGGCGAGCCGAACTGCTCGGCATGTCGTCCGCATCCGGCCGGAAAAACGTCAGCGCGGACCCGTGGGACGACTTCCTCGCCCGACCCGCCGACTACTTCGCCATGCTCGCCGAGCTGGGGTTCGTCACCGAAGACGAGAACGCGGTGCACGGCGATCTCCCCGAAGAGATCATCCAGGCGGTACGCGACCAGGCGCTCAACGGCGAACACCTGACGGCGTCGCTGCGCGGCTACCAGAGCTTCGGAGCCCGCTTCGCCCTCGTGCAACGCAAGGTCATCATCGGGGACGAGATGGGACTCGGCAAAACCGTCGAGGCGATCGCGGTCCTCGCGCACCTGCACAGCAGAGGCAAGACCCATTTCCTGGTGGTCTGTCCGGCCGCAGTGGTGACCAACTGGGTCCGTGAGGTCGCAGCCAAGTCCAAGCTGCGAGCATGCCGAGTCCACGGACCGGAACGCGAACGCGCAGCCCGAACGTGGATGCGCGATGGCGGCGTCGCCATCACCACCTACGAGACACTGGCGTGGTGGGAACGCGCACTGCGGGACCTCCGCGACTTGGCCTGCGTCGTCGTTGACGAAGCCCACTACATCAAGAACCCTCAAGCGCAGCGGACGGTCCGGACCAAGCGACTCGTCGCGAGATCGGAACGCGCAATTCTGCTCACCGGCACACCTCTGGAGAACAAGGTCGACGAGTTCCGCAACCTGGCCTCCTACGTACGCCCGGATCTCACCGTGGACGCCAGCGACCTGTCGCCGCGGACGTTCCGCCGGCAGATCGCGCCGGCGTACCTGCGCCGCAATCAGGAGGACGTGCTGACCGAACTTCCGGAGCTCATCGAGGTCGAGGAATGGCTACCCCTCTCCGGAGCAGACAGCTCGCGGTATCGGGGCGCGGTCGAGCGCGGGAACTTCATGGAGATGCGCCAAGCGGCGATGCTCGAAGGATCTCAGTCCACCAAGATGCAGCGCCTGATCGAGGTCGTCCGCGAAGCGGAAGAGAACGAGCGCCGGGTCATCGTGTTCTCCCACTTCAGGGAGGTCCTCGGCCTCGTCGCCCGGTCGTTGCCCGGCCCGGTGTTCGGGCCACTCACCGGCTCTGTACCAGCCGGCCAACGCCAGCAGATGGTGGACCAGTTCTCGTCCGCCAGGCACGGGGCCGTCCTCGTGGCCCAGATCGTCGCCGGCGGCGTCGGGCTCAACATCCAGTCCGCGTCTGTCGTCGTCATTTGTGAACCGCAGCTCAAGCCGACAACCGAGGCGCAGGCCATCGCCCGCGCACACCGCATGGGACAGGTGCAGTCCGTGCAGGTCCACCGGCTCCTGTCCGAGGACGGCGTCGACCAACGAATCACCGAACTGCTGGCGAGAAAGAAGCGAATCTTCGACGACTTCGCTCGGGTCAGCGACATGGCGGACTCGAGCCCGGAGGCCGTGGATCTGTCTGAGGCGGAGCTCGTCCGAGAGGTCTTGGCCGCCGAGCGTCAGCGCCTTTTCGACCGAGCATCTGCCAAGACCGTCGGAGTTGAGTGACCGGAACTCCCGCCGGTAGCTCAGGCCCTTCCGGCCGCTGCTTAGGCCGCTGCGTGGGCGCCTCTGTCAGGAATCGGGTGCCGCAGAGCTTGGCCGACGACAACACAGGCGCCGATACCGAATGTCGGTGTCCTGTCGGATCTACGAGAAAGAGCAGCTGTGACCGACGCTACGACAGATCAGATCATCAACGACGAGCGGCGAGCCTTCGGTCCTCGGTTCGTGCAGTCGCGGCGTGATGCGGAGGAAGCGGCGCGGCGGTTCATCAACGAGCATCTTGGCTTCATGTCCACCGAGCACATCATCGAGCTCGGTCGGCTGTTCAACCAGCATGAGAAGGCAGGGCGGACTCGATTCGACCGCTTCACACCAGGCTTCACCGGCGCGATCATGGCCAAACTCGGCCGCAACCCGAGGCGATTCAACCAGACGCTCATACCGCTCTGGCGCGGATCGATCGAAGACGCACTGAAGGTGCTGGGCCAGATGTTCCGGGACCGCTCGATCCTGCCCGGTGCCGGATCGTCACTGCCGAGCTTCCTGCTCTACCTCCGCGACCCGGAGCGGTTCGGCATATGCATCAACGCCACCATGGACGGACTGGCCACCGAAACAGACGAGTCGTACCGCGCGGACAGCCTGGACAGCTATGAGGCATTCTGCGCCGATCTACGAGCGTGGCGAGACAAGCACGGCGTAACGCCACAGGAGGCCGACGCGATCCTCACGGAGATGATGCGCAGGGCTCGCCCGGACAACCTGCTGTCGCTACTGGACGCCACTGGTGAGGCCAGCGACGGAATGCAGGTTAGTAGCTCAACCGAGGCGAAGATGACGACGGAGCAGGTCGCCACGGCCTGCTACCTACCGGTAGAACAGGTCGACGAGTGGGTCTCGGCGCTCACCACCGGAATGCGCCAAGCCGTCTTCCACGGTCCACCTGGCACCGGAAAGACCTACATTGCCCGGCTCCTGGCCCGCCATCTGGCCACCTCGTCACAACACATCGAACTTGCCCAGTTCCATCCGGCCTACTCGTACGAAGATTTCGTCGAAGGCCTGCGCCCGGAGGTCGGTGTCGAGGGCGCGCTGAGCTATCGGGTGCGCCCAGGGGTCTTCTCTCAGCTGTGCGAGCGCGCGCAGCAGGCGCCGGACCAGACGTTCGTGCTGGTCATCGACGAGATGAACCGCGCGGACTTGGCAGCGGTCTTCGGAGAGCTGATGTTCCTCCTGGAGTATCGGGGTGACTCACCGGTCACCCTGCCATACTCGCAGCGACGGATGTCCGTCCCGCAGAACCTGTTCGTGCTCGGAACGATGAACACCGCAGATCGAAGCCTGGCCTTGCTGGACTTCGCACTTCGTCGTAGATTCCACGCCTTCCCGGTCCTGCCGAGCGAGGATGTGCTGAGCCGCTGGGCCGACGCGCGTCCGACCGCCAACAGAGAACTAGCGCTCGGGTTGTTCCGGTTGATCCGAGATCGCGTTGGGCTGGACGTACCCGTCAGCCCTGGCCACTCGTACTGGATGACGGAGGGCTTTGACGCGGCAAAGGCGGAACGGATCTGGTCGTACCAGCTCCGGCCGTACCTGGCGGAGCACTGGTTCGATCGGCCTCGCGAGCTTGAGCAACTCGACGCCGATGTCCGGGCGCTCATCGCGGAGCGCGCCTGAATTGATCGAGCTCACCGAGTACGAGACGCGCACCGTCCAGCTCAGCCAGGACGAAGCATACGAACTGACGAGCCTGACCCGGGGGAGTGCGGACAAGACCCAGCAGCCCCGCGTCGTCGAGCGGCTCGCGCTCACCGGACAAGCAGGCGTGTACGACATCCAGCCAGGGCCGTATGTGGGTAGGTTCCGCCTACGCACCGGCCGCGTCGTCGACATCTCGAGCAGATTCTCGTTCCGCGACTTGGCCGCTCTGCTCGGCTTGGGTGGCAAGGCGACCTTGCTACGCCACGACGTGACTTCGGCCCAGGGCGGCTCTGGTCTGATGGACCTCATCGCGCTGGCGTTCGTCCGCGAGGCTGAGCGGATAGCGGGACAAGGCCTGGCCAAGGGCTACAGGCAAACGACGTTGGCCAGGCCCCCGTATGCCGGAGTCCCAGCTGTCACCGCACATCTGAACGCCCACGCCGGCCGTGCTGATCGTCTCGTCACGACGGCCAAACGCCTCACCGCGGACATCGCGCTCAACCAGCTCATCGCTTCCGCGCACGGGAAACTTTGCCAGCTCACCTACCAGGACAAGCAACTCGAAGTCCGGCTACGTCAGCTCACGCCTGTTTTTCGGAACGTCAATGGAAGAGAGGAGGTGGCCCGTCAGCTACCGAGGCCGCCGGCGCGGTATACGGAGATCCATGACTTATCGAGGCTCGTCCTCGATCATCGGACCGCACTGCCTGCTGGTAGCGGGCTCGGGGGAGTCGGCGTGCTGTTCAACATGACGAAAATCTGGGAGAACTATGTCGGCCGGTGGCTCAGAAGCCACCAGCCGGAAGCCGTGGTGCACAGCCAGTACCCCATCCCGCTGGTGGATATTGGTCCGGCAAGGCGGGCCCGGGCGGACTTCGTCGTGGAGCGTGACGGGCGGCCCGTCGCCGTCTACGACGCGAAGTATCGGCCCTGGAGAGAGTGGCCGAATACCGGGGAGCTGTACCAGCTCTTCACCTACGCCAGCCGGCTGTACGTTGACCGCGCTGCGCTTGTATACCCGGGGGCAGCGGCGCTTAGCAGGCAGATGACGATGGGGAACGTCCTGGTGGAGGCTATCGCCGTTCCCCTCGAAGAATTGGCTGTTCAAGATGGCTGACCTATCGAGGCTCTGCGCATGGGCGAGGATGGCCGGATGACGGGCCAACGCTGCGGCCGGGTGCAGGACCGCCACCGGGCGTCGGGCCGTCCCGCACAGAGCGGATCGACGGCAGGCAAGACCGCGAGCACCTCGGTGAACGGTGCGATCCGGATAGGACCATGTGCCAGAGGCCCGGCAGCGAGCACGTGTAAGGGATGAGGTATTGATGTCTAGAATCCGGCCATCCGCCACCGTCGCCCTCATCGCTGCGCTTGCCGCAGCCGCTTGCAGTTCGGCCAGGTCGACTGGCGCGGATCCACCATCGATATCAACCCCGAGCAGCAACCACACCGCAGTCACCGAGGCATCCTCAGCAGCGCCGCCCGGGCAAGAGCCGAGCCCGACGCCTACGACGCTGGTCAACGATCCGTCGCTGTTCGCGTCGTTTAGGTCGTCAATCTGTGGCGGCATCAAGGAGCCATGTCCGCCCTCATGGGTGGAGCCGAAAGTGGTCGCTCAAGTCGACGACGAGCTGAACGTCTATCTACCAGTGGCCAGCGACGCGTCCGGTAAAGAGTCAGGCGACTGGATGTGTCGCAACGCTCGCGTGTGGGCGCGCGACGAGCTTGCAGACGTGACTGTTATCGTGGTCTATGCGAAGGACGGAGCAGTAGTCGACGAGGGCACGATCGACGGTGGCTGTTGACGCATCGTCTGCCTGGAACTGGTATGCCGGTTGAGCTGACGACCGACCCGTGCGGCAGGGGACGGCGATTGGGCAGCCACCGCGCCGCGGCCTTCGGGCCTTTGCCGGGCCGGCCCTGCAAACAGGGACACCACAGGGCTGAGTCGGGCTGCGGGTACTGGGTGAAGCGCAACCAGCGATGTGCTCAGAGCTCTCCCGGGTCTCCTGTCATACAGGCTGATTATCGTCGCCATCATGGATTTTCCGCCGGTCTCGGGCACCCAGCGAGCTGCCGAGGATGACGCCCACCATGCTCTGTCCTTCGCCATAGGCCTCGAGGGTGCCACTTCTCAGCGGGTCGCCGCGGTGGCTGCCGTGCTCCTGAAGGCGTGGGACGCTTTCGACTCCGCCACAAAGGCCCTGAAGGCGAAGAGACTCCTGGTGAAGGCGGGCGCTCGCTGGGTGCCAGCGGAGTACGCGGACGGCCAGGAGTAGGCGGCCAGGGTAAGTGCCCGGTGAGTGCAGCACTTGACCACACTCACCGAGCAGTTAACCCGGAAACCGGCTCTGAGCTGGGAAAACACTACACGCACTTACGCGCTACTCGAACACTTGGCACTCGCACTTACCTCCTCCTCCTCTGGAGGTAAGTGCGTGAAGTACCCGGCCAGGGGGGAGGAGCCCTCCCTGGCCGCACTGTCTCCGGCTAGTCGTACCCTGGTCGCTTCAAGCCTGACCGCCCGAAGAGGACAGAACATGACCGAACAACCCATCGTGATCTCCGTGGCAAAGCCGCTCTGGGCGGCCTGGTCGATGGGCGAGGGGCTGGCAAAGGTCCGGGGCCAGCGCCTTACCCAGGCATCCACGTCCGAACTCCTGGCAGCGCTGTCGCTCCATGAGGCCACCTTCCAGAAGGTGGCGGGGCGCGCGCCGCAGGTGGTCTACGGGCTCTGGATGGAGGACCGGTACTCCAACCCCTTGCCAATCACCTCAAGCGGAGTGGTGGCAGGGAATGACTACTACGTATGCGAGGAGACACCGGAGGAAGCACAGGGCTTCGCTGAATACCTCCGTGACCACGCAGTGAACGCCGTCAGAGAGGAACTGGCCCGGCGCTGACCCCTCCCTGGCTGCCTGAGATGGCGCAGTCCTGCATACCCCCGCCCGTATGGTGGCGGCATGACCGCCACCACGCTCCCGGACCCGGAGCCGGACGCACGCTGGATCACGCCCACCACCATGGATGCGCTCCTAGAGGGGCTGGAGCTGTGCGGCGTGCCGCTGGAGGCAAGCCTGGCTGAGGCCCGCCGACTCCTGGACCTGTCCGCCGTCTGGGCCCCGGACCTCCTCCTGGGCAGGACCCTCCGCCAACGCTAGGGGGCCGCTGGTAGGACCGGACCCATCAAAGTCTCTACAAGATCCGGGGCGGTTCAGATGAGCCGTCGCGTGAGTGGTTGGACTGGGCCGCGCACCAGCTTTGGCCGGATGTTGTTGGACGGCGCTCTGGATGAGGATGTAGAAGCCGTCCGGCGTCATTCACGATGAGCATGTAATCCGGGCCCGTGGGCCTTCGTGCGCGTCGTCAGCGTGAGCACGAACGCGGTCTGACGGTGCGCGGCAGCGGATCTACGGCGGCGGGCTGGGCGGCGGTCGTGCTCACGGTGACGCCGCCTGAAGGCCGCCCCGCTCCGTCGAATGTGGGCGGTTACGGCTGGTCCGGGCAACGCGGGTTGGCCCCTGGGCTGGCCGGGTTGTGGTAGGCAAGGCTCCTACTCGTGGCAGGAGCAGCGTGCCGTGATCGTCGTGGCCGAGCCGGATCAGGTCGAGACCGACCTGGCCGCCGGCGTGCTGACCTGTCCCCGGTGCGGTGGTGTGCTGCGTCCGTGGGCGTACGCGGCCAGCCGGCGAGTCCGCCAGCTTGATGGCTCCACCCGCGCTGTGCGGCCCCGCCGGGCCCGCTGCACCACCTGCCGTGCTACCCAGGTCCTGCTGCCCAGCTCGCTGCTGCCCCGCCGCGCGGACGCCGTCGAGGTTATCGGTGCCGCGCTGCTGGCCAAGGCCGCTGGGCGTGGCTGGCGGCGCATCGCCGCCGAGCTCGGCCGGCCGCCCTCGACCGTGCGCCGCTGGCTGCGCGCGGCCCGCGGAGCGCATCTTGGCTGGCTGTACCGGCAAGGCATCAGCCACGCCGCGCTGC
Source organism: Micromonospora sp. RTBAU3-60 (assembly GCF_054963695.1). Taxonomy (NCBI): domain Bacteria; kingdom Bacillati; phylum Actinomycetota; class Actinomycetes; order Micromonosporales; family Micromonosporaceae; genus Micromonospora; species Micromonospora sp. RTBAU3-60. Next base: position 75,013 of record NZ_JBUEGB010000025.1, read on the forward strand.
TGGACCCCGAGATCCTTTCCGTCGGGTTCGACCCGCAGCCGACCGCGCTGGGTGACGCGCTGGTCGCGCTCGCCGCCGCGGTGGCCGCCTGGCGGCGCCGGTTCGCGCGACACGCCGGAGTGTGGGCGCTCATCGGCGTGTTCACCCGAGGCAGGCTCCTCGCACCAACATGATCAACAAGCCTTGGCCGGGGGACCAGTCTGCCTACCACCAGGCGCACATTCATCGATAGATATCGCCGTCAGTGTGAGGATGACGGCGTCACCATGAACACCAATACCGCCTCGTTCATGCTCATCCTGAGTGACGCCCTCATCCTCATCTTGAGCGCCGCGCAACAGATGTTGAATTCGGTGAGGCGGGTGTGCGCCGCATGGCCGAGCACGGGATCGGGCTGCGTGCTGACTGATAGTGCGCTGCTGTTCTCGACGTTGGCGGGACACTTCTGCCCTTCGGCGGTGTCGTGAGCCCGATGGGCGATGGCGCCAACCCTCGGGACTGCCCCGGGAACCTCAGATCCGCAGCGCGCGCGAGGCTTCGGCACCGCTGGATTTGATGGCGACTGTCATACCCAGGCCTTGTACTCGTCGGTGAAGCATGGCCACGGGCGGGTATCCGTGGGTACATCGCCGGTGAGCATCAGGGCCACCTGGCGGCACCAGGCGCGTAGGTCGATGAACTCCAGCATGAGACTGGCAATGGCCTCCGGGTTCAGCGACGTGAACCGGAGCTGGCTGCCGCTGGTGGCCGCGACGCGTAGTAGTGGTTTGCTCCAGTTCGCCGAGCCGTTGATCGGCTGATTCCACTCCGCTTGCACACCAGCATCGGCGAGCCGGTTGATGATCACGTCAGGGGACATGCAGACGAAGAAGAACATCGCGTCGGCGATGAGGCTGGCGGCAACCTCCGGTGCCACAGGATAGATAGCCCATGGCGGTCGAGTGGGCCAGCGGGCGGCCGAGTCGACGCTCGTCATCGTCAGAGCGTGTTCGGGGGACCGTGCGCCGATCTTGCGTCGGGATCGGTCGAGCTCGGTCGAGAAGCGGTCGCCGAAGGTGTCTTCGCGGTAGTGGTGGGCGGCGGTGTATTGGCTTGCAGCGACGACGGCCCGGCCGGGCGAGACGACACCGGCCTGGATACCGGTGCGTTCGTGAGCGAGCCCAAGCACTTCACGTAGGCCGCGTAGATTCGTGACGAAAGGGATTTGCGTGCGCACGGGGGCGAAGCCGCTGGGCAGCACCGTAGCCTCGTCGGCCAGGACCATCGACGTGTCGATCAGAAGCTGGTCTTGCCTCTTGATTCGGCGATTGCTGTTGGTCTTGACCTCGTGGAGCAGGATGCTGCCGTCGTTGTGGAAGACGCTCAGGTCGCCGACTCGTAACGCGGCGGTGAGGTCGTGGTGCAGCACAAACTGGCCGTTGTCGCGCCAGGCCGTTTGGATGAACTCGCGCTCTTTGGCCAGGCCCTCCTTGCCCTGCATCAGGCCGGGGGAGGCGTTACGGGACAGAGCTACGATGACGCGGCGGTCATACCCGAACGCCCGCCAGGCAAGGGCGTCACCGATCGACTTGAGCTGTCGCCAGATCCGCTCGAAGACCTCGTCTTCCAGCAGCCACGAATCAAGGTCCGACGGGTCGAGCCCTGTGCCGAGGTTAGGCGCACCGCGCGGCACTTTCCCGCCGGGCTTCTTGAGTCGCTTGACGACGCGGCTGATCTCGCTGCGGCGCCGTTCGGCTTCTAGCACCAACCGGAACAGCCGCTCTTGGAACTCGTAAAGGTCCACTGCCCGCTGACAGCGCCGCAGGTCTCCGATCAACTCGATCATCGTGCGTAGCGTCTGCTGATGATGAGGGTGGGTCAGGATAACGTCGATCTGATTGCCGAGAGACCGGCCCATCAACGAGTTTCGCATCTGGTTTCCAGGTAGAGGTCGGAGGGCGCATCATCGGTGCCTACGGGCGCCTTCCGCAAGTGGAATCGCGGGTTGTGGATCAAGCAGACACCGCAAGGTCGCATCAGGTCGACCGGTGACCGTTGGGGAGCCCTGGTCTTCCCGTCCGCGGAGCAGAGGCGGTGGAGTTCGTGGCCATGTCGTCGTAGCCGGCGTCGCAAGGGGAGCACCCGGCGGCTACAGCAGACCCGATGTCGTCGCGGATAGGCAGGACGGCGTCGATGCCCTGTCCGGCGGGGTCGTCGAGGGCCCAGTCTTCGTGGCCCTGGCCCGGGAAGTAGGGACGAAGATCGCCACAGCCCATGGTAATGACGACGCTGGAGGCTTCGGAGCCCTTTGACTTCGGGATGGTGAAGTAGACGGTGAACACGGCGCGGCGGGCAGCCACCGCCAACGCGACGGCCATCTGCGTTTTGCGGGACCCCTGGCGGTCCGAGCAGAGCAGGTCCGCAGTTGCCTGGTCGAACGCCAATGTGGCTGGCCGGTGGTGGGATGCGGTCAGGTCAGGCTGTTGAGGAGTTGGCCGGCCACGGTGTCGCCTCGACCGTGGAGGCGGGCGAGGATTTGCCGTCCGTTGTCTGCGGTGGGGCCGGTGCCGTGCAGAGGGTTAGGGGTGCGGGTGGAGATGGTGACCAGGAACTCGGTGACCGCGGTATCCAATCGCTCACTGGTGGGGGCAGAGGAGCGTTCGCGATCGGCGAGCCAGCTGACGGCGTCGTGGACGAACACTGTCGCAGCCGGCTCCCGGAAGAAGCGGACGGCTGCGTAGGCGAAGTCGTCGTGGCCCATGTGCGCGCCGAACCACGTCGACCACGCCGGCACGGCTGCGCGGATGGCGGCTGTCTGCTGTTCGCTGACCGGCGAGTGCCCCCACTCGCCGAGGCCGGCGACGGCGAGCGCCAGGACGCCCCTGCCGGAGTGGCCCTGCCAGGTGCTGGCGGTGGTGGCGAAGTCGAGCATGTCTGCGACTAGGGTGGGGAAGGCTGCTGGCCACGGGTCCTTCGCGCAGGCAGTTTTCCAGACCTGGCTGAGGTAGTTGTCCACCCAGGAGGAGGCGGTGGCGCCGAGGGTGAGGATCGGCTCCCAGATCGTCCGGGCCTGTGTGGCGTTGGCGCTGATCGTGATGTCAGCGAGTAGCTCAAGAGCGCTACGTTCCTCGTCGTTGGGGTAGCGGGGAGAACGATTGGCGGCCTTGGTCGGGGTCAGCCCGGAGGCGAGGAACGTCGCGAGGTCGGCGGCGAACTCGACCGCCCGGGCTCGCGTGAGCGTATCCGCCGCAGCAGCAAGGGCTGTGAAGTGCGGGCGGGAGGCGACGAGGTAGCCGAGGTCGAGGGTGCGCAGTATGCGGGAGCGGTCGTCGCGGGCGTCGGGGAATCTGGTCGCGAGGGTAGTGGCGATCCAGTCTGCCAGCCGGGGCACCTCGGCGGGCAGGCTGCCGTTGGCGAAGGCGTCGAATGCGGCCTCGGCGGCCGCCTCCAGCTCCGGGAGGCCGTCGATCGGGCCGTGACCGGGCTCGTCGTCCTCTTGGTCCACGTCGAGTCCATCGGCTTCCTCCGGGTCGATGTCGGTGTCGAAGTCGAGGTCGTCGGCTTCTTCAAAGTATGGGTCGATGTCGTAGTGACACATCGACAGCCGCGCGCGGTGCAATGTCAGGTGCTCGAGCCGGCGCAGGTCGTCGGCGAGGCGGGGGTGTGCGGCGGCGAGTCGCATCACGGCGGTGAGGGTGAGGCGGCGGGGAACGAGCAGCAGCCGTGCGATGGCCGCGCGCACGGTGACGTCGTCGGGGGTCTCGGCCCACAGGGCGGTGAGCGCTTCGGCGCAGAAGACGTCCCGTTCATCGTCGGAGGGGCTGTCTGGGTCTGCGTGGGACCGCGTGGCGGTCGGGCCGGTGAGGGGGCGCAGCAGCACGGCCCTGCACCACGCCTCGCGGTCGGGGTGGTTCCGCAGCCAGTCGCGAGCGCACAGCACCAGCCACGCCGCGTACCCGCACCGCAGGTCCTCCACACCGCTGATCGAGCTCGGCGACTCAGCGTCCGGGACGAGAGCGTCGAGTTGGGGCTGGACGGTGGCCCACTGCTCCTCGAGCTCGGTGTCGCTGGGGCGGACATGGTCGGTGATGTTGCGGCGCATGGTGTGGGCGAACACCATCCAGGCGCGATCGCGGTCGAGGTGGTCCCGCATCTCGCGGGCTTCTTCCTCAAGGGCCGCCGGCGGGGTGTATACGAGGTAGGTCCTTCCGTCCGTGGCGCGGACAGCGTGGTAGTTCGCGATGTCGGTCGCGGCGAGCATCACCCGCCACCGGTGCGCGTCTGTCGCGGCCCAGTGCTCTCGGGCGGCGGTGAGCTGCTCGGTGAGCCGGCCGGTGACGAATGCGCCCAGGTGCACCAGTTCCAGGAGCGGGATCTTGCGATGGTCCATGGTGTGCCACTTGCGGGCCCGCATCGCCCGGGTGGGATCCATGACGAGCGGGAGCACACTGAAAGAGCGCATCGCCACGCTCATCCGGTCGTGGTCGAGCAGGTCGGCGCTGGTGACCAGGGGCGCAAGCGGGCCTTCCAGCAGTGCAGGAGTGTGGCGGGCGATATCGGCGAGCAGCCCCCACGTCGCGACCGATCGGCTGCCGGTGAGCTGGACGAGGAGCGTGGTGATGTCGCGGCCGTCGTCGAGAGCCTGGTAAAGGTGGGCCTCCAGGGCCATCATCGCCGCCGCCAGGATGTCCGGCACCTGGTGGCCACCGTGGCTCCAGGCCAGGACGGTGGCGTCACCGACCAGCGCGACGGGCGCGCCGTCGATTAGCAGCTCGAACGCCGGCCGCTCCTGCGTGGGTTCCTGGCCGCCTGACACCGGGGCGTTGCGGGTGCGTCTCCAATGGGTGGTCGCGTGCTCGACGAGGGCGAGCACCACGTCGACGCCCTGCGGTTCGGCGTTGATGAGCATCGCGCGGAACGGCCCGCACTCGGGGATCGGATCGAAGGAGCGCGGGGCGCTGGCGATGCCGAGGCCGTCACGCAGCCGGTGGTGGAAGTGATGGCGGTGATGGCGGTCGGAGTCGACGGCTGCCCGCAGCACCAGGTCCCGGGCCATCTGGGCGGACGCCGGCAGCAACGGCATCACGGTGTCGACGTCCAGCAAGGCTGCACGGAGTCCCGTCTGGCCGCGACGCTGGCGGCCACTGACCTGGACGCTGTGCTCGAGCTGGCTGTCAACATGGGGCAGCAGCGTGTCGAGGAAGGTGGCGACGGCGGCGGGTTCGACCGCGCCGGCGGCGATGACGCACCGCCACAGCACCGGCTCGACCGTGTCGTCGAAAAAGCCTCCGCCGTCGGTGTGCGCGAGGATGTGCCGTCCGACCGCCAGGCCGATCACAGCAGCCTGATCGCGGGCCGGCCACGTGTCGGGGGCGCGTCGCAGCCACAGGTCGGCGATCGCGGCGACCTCCGGGGCGGCCGAGGCGACCGCGGTCTCATGCTCCGCCGCCAGGACGCGCAGGACCGGAAGCCACAGCGGCCACACCGGCAGCCGCGACTGCGCGCCGGCGTACACCGCCACGTCCGGCATGTCGGCGAGCACAGTGATCCAACTGGAGTCTGGCACGGTCGCGGAGAACCGGAACCTGCGCAGCAGCCGTGCCAGCAGAGCGCTGTCGGCGGCGAGGCGCGACCACAGCTCGCCCAGAAGCCGGTCGGCGTCGTGGGCGTAGAACACCGCGTCGAGATACAAGTCCGCCACGAGCGGCTGGTCGGCGGCGTCCAGCGCAGACCGGTCGGCCTCCCACCGGTCGACACCGTGCTCGCCGAGCACGCCGGCGGCGTACAGGCGGATCGCTCGGTGCCACGACGGGAGCGCCGCCTTCTCCGCGATCACGCCGATGACGTCGTCGCGGGAGCGCAGGTAATGCAACAGCGCCCAGTCGTCGAACAGGTCGTGGGCGAAGGAGACCCGGCCGTCGACCTCGGAGAGGATCCCGTCAACGCGCAGCTGGTCGACGAGCCCAACGGCGTCGACCGGGAGGTCGTCCAGGGGAGTGTGGGCCCGCAGACGGTCGGCCTGCTCGACGGCGATCCGCCGCAGCAACGTCTGGCGGGTGGCGCCGTTCGGGCCCGCGCCGGCCAGCCGCTGCCACCACAAGCCAGCGATCGACGGCTCGTCACGGATAGCGGCAACCGTAGCCCCGGGCATCCGCAGCACCAGGTCGAGGACCTTCGGGCGACGCAGGACGCCACGGAGCCCACCGGCGACGACCACCGCGGCCAGGTCCGGGTGCCCGCGCAACACCAGATTGACGTCGGCGTCAGACAGGTCCCCCATCACGAGCGGGGCGGTCTGCGGGCCGTTGGCCTGCACCAAGTGCTCCGACACTCGGGGGAACTCCGATTGCTGCGAGGTGATCAACAACCGGATCCGGCCGCCGGTGGCGGCCGAGAGGCGTGCCAGGGCGGCCGTCGCGGCGAACGGCTCGTCGGTGTAGACCCGGTCGAGGCCGTCGACGACGACGCGGACCTCTCCGGGGGCAAGCGCCAGGACCTCCTCCAGGCCCCGGGTCAGCCCGAGTCGCGCGCCGACGCCGGCCTCGAGGTCCGCGGCCGACAGCCAAACCGCCCGGTGCGTGCCCGGGGCGGTCAGCCACTTCTTGGCCGCCACGGTCTTGCCGCACCCCGACGGCCCCGACAGCACGTTGACCGCCCCAGCGTCGGCGAGTACGGCGGTCACGTCGTCACGGACCAGGACCACGTCGTCGCCGAGCCGGTCCCGGACCCGGGCCGTCATGTTGGTGGTGTGCACGGTGAGAAGGCTCCAGTCGGGAGCGACATCCGGGCGCAGCTGGAACGCGAACTGCCCGCCCAGCCGGTCAGCCAGAAGCTGCCAGGTGACTGCCCCGCCTTTGGGGCCGCAGGTCGGCGACCACCTCAAGCAGCGCTGTCCACAGGTCCGCGACCCTTCCGGCCTGCTGCGGCACGAGCGCGGCGCGGCACCACCGGATCGCGTCCGCGATCGCCTGGGAGGTAGGGGTGAGGAAGTCCAGACGCAGAGGCAGAAGCAAGGCCAGCAGCCGGGCGGGAGAGGAGTCCACGTTGACCCCGTGCTGCTCGGCGAGCTCCGTCGGACACTTCGCCGACTCCCACAGCGAGCGCTTCGCCTCGTTGAACGCGCCGGGCACGCCGATCCGCGAGGCGATGCCAGCCTGGTCGGCGGCGGCCTCCCCGATCAGCTCCCCGAGCTCGACCCAGGTGCCCTGCGCCGCAGACCCTGACACCAGACCGACCCGGTCTGCAGCGCGCCGGAACCTGTCGGTAAGGATGTCGCGCCAGGCGGCCTCCACGAACTCCGTGTGCAGCCTGGCTCCGGTCAGCATGTCGAACGACTTCACCGACGCCGACCACCGCGGCCCACCGGCCGCGTCACCGGTGACGACCATGTCGTCGAGGAAGAACCCCGACGCACTGCCCTGGAACCGCACCTCCACCGGGACCGCGACCCCGACGCCCAGCGGCATCTCGCCAGCGGCCATCCCAGCGGCGAGCCACGCACCAACATGGTCTTCGAAAGTGAAGCCGCCACCGCCCGTGATGAACGCCGTCGCCGCCGACCGCCCGTCCGACGCCTCGCTGCTCGACATCGCCTGAGGCTACCGGCCCACACCCCACCCGGCCGCGCGACTGCCGGAGACGAGCCACCCACTCAGGACCCACCGTCGTGTCGAGCGCCCGCCTTGCCGTCGGCGTCGCGGTGATCATGTACGCCCCGCATGGGTGAACACCTGCATGCCATAACCGGCAGCTCAGGAGGGCTTCACGCGGCTCGCAGCAGTCGTCTGAGCAGTCGCCAGGTGGGCCGGCCGAACGGCGCCCATCGGTGCCCACCTCTGCAGATCCCCCGTACGCACCTCTGCACTCTATGCCGTACCCCGGCACCTGCCGGGGTACGCATAGAGTGCAGAGCCAAGTACACGCTGACGGACTGGGTGTGTCTCGCCAAGCGGCCCGGCGCGGCTGCCTTCACACCGGCGAAGCGAGCCGGGATCAGCCCGAGTCAGTGGAGTCAGCCGGCGTGGGTGTATAGACCAGGGCGGCAGCGACGTCACGTTGAGGGGTGCTGCTTGGTGTCGGCCAGTTCGGTTCCTCGGCTTGTAGGGGTGACCGGCTGTACTCTCAGTGCTTCGTGCAGTGTTCAGGGCTGCGCAAACCGCAGCCCGCTGAAGCAGTCAGAGAGGCAATCGTTCTTCCTAGGAGTGAGGGACGTGGATCGACAGGACGACCTGCTGGCGAGGCTCGCATCGCCGGACCGGTTTCCCGACAGGGTCAATGCCTTCGTGGCGCCAGTGGCGAACCATGTGGACGCCGTCTCCAAGGACCCTCTTGTCCTTCAAATCGCGGAGTCCGTGTACGAGGCGTTCGGCGACCTCGACGCCGATGGCGGTCTGACCCGCAGCGAGCTTGCCGCTGTCTGCAGTAAAACGATCTCCGCGAACGCGTTCGACGCAAGATTTGACTTGTTTGTGTCGATGGGCCTGCTTCGTCGCAACCGGGAAAAGCCGCATCAGCGCCGATATGTGTTGAACCCGACCAGCGTCGCAGCGCTACTTGTGTTTGAGCGGTTGCGAGAGGTCGGCGGCGTTCAGGAGATCATGGCGCTCCTGGACCGTACTCGACAGGAGCTGATGGCGGGAAAGATTCGGCGAGAGACACTCCTGGAGCGTCTGACCAGGGCCAGGCGAGGCTTGTCTATCTTTGCTGGCCACCTCCAGCATCTCGTGCGCGCGCGGCCGTGGGAGGAGTTGCTTGCCGAGCGGAGCCATCACCGGTCGACGGACCAGTTGCTGTCGGAGGCGAAGATGCTGGTAACCGTCGTGGCTGAGAATTTTCCTGATCTGGCTGGGCTCGGCTCGCGGCTCATCGGCGAAGCACTTCGGTACTCTGCCGCGGTCAATGAATTCTGTGATCGACTGCTGGAGCAGGCCGCAGCCCGGCGAGACTTCTCAATGCTATTGCCAGAGCAGTACCTGAGTGCCGCCCTGAACTCCACTCTGGAGGAGCTGGCCACGCCGTTCGCGCGGACCATCTTCGACCCCGCCACTCTGGTAGTGACACCCGAGCAGGTTATCCAGGCTGTCGAGCAACACCGACCCCGTCCGGCCCGTCAGCGCCCGCCGCGTCCACCCGCGATGCCACCCGGGCCTGACCCAATCGACCAGGCGCGTGATCGCGTGATCGCGGAGCGCGCAAGGGTTGCTGCAGAGGTAGAGCTTCATTTGCAAGGCGGAAGCGACGTGGACCTCACAAGCCGCATTCGAGGCGCGTCCTGGCGAGGCGCCGCACGTATTGTGGCAGACGCCCTGAGCGCTCATGCCGACCCGTCGATCCCCGTCCGGGTGGAACTGTCAGAAGCGCTTATTGTGGACTCCATCGGGCCGGTCAGCCACGTTACCCCGATAGCCCTGCACCGCCTTGCCGGATCGCACGTCGCAGTTGAGATCCACGCTGACTCCGAAACGCAAGGGGCACCCCGTGTCTGACCCGCTTTCATTGGCACGCATGCGAGCGCTTCGCACGGTGGAGGTGCCGGTGGACGGCAGTCAGTTCTCCGCGCTGCACAGCGCCGCTGAGCATGCTGCCCGGAGGATTATCGACGTCGTCGGGGATGGCGGTGTGCGCGTTCTCCTGCTGAGCTGGGACCAGGACTACGACCCTGGCAGCGTGTTCGGGGCCGATGCCGACAGCCTGCGCCGCGCGGCGCCAACCGTCCTCCTCACCTTGGCTGCCTGCATCGGTTGCTGCTGGCCAAATCCAAGCGAGTCCCTGTACCCCGGGCAGGCCGCGCCCGAGGACGACATCTTGGCCGCCCTCGACCACTTTACGGTCGGTCTGCCCACCACATCGGCGTCACAGAACGCCGCGCGACGGGTGTGGAAAGGAGCGCTTCGACATCTTCGGGCTTGCGGCCTGATCGCAGCAGATCTTGGAGATGGTACCGTCCGCCTAGGCCCAGAGGTCGCTACGTGGACGGACGCCGATATCAGTAAGCTACGCGGTCGCTACGATGAGCTTCCGCGGGGACGCGATCAATCGTGACGACGCCGGCCCTCAGCGCACTGCCGCCAAACCGCAGAGCCGACGTCGTCGTCGCCGTCTACGCCCTGGAACGAGCGACCGAGCCGCTGCCGATGTCTGCCTTCCGCGCGCTCGCGGAGCCCGCCCTTCGGGACGTCGTTGAGAAGGTGCTTGCCGCGGCCGGACGCGTCTTGGTCAAGGCCGGTAGCGGCTTCCTGTCTGGCTACGACGACCAGATTGCGGCTCAACTCGCGGACGAGGGTTGCGGAGTTCTGCGGCGGGAGGATCGCGCCGTCCTTGCGCTGGTCTTCCTTTTCGCCGTCGTTATTCCACGTGCGGAGGGCAAGATACCTCCCGAGTCACCGTGGACGCAGGCGCGCCCAGTGCCGCGCGAACGACTGGGTGATACCAGGATCCCTGGCACGACGATCAGGTCGTCACTCCGACGCCTTCAGGACGCCGGGATCGTGCGCACGGCCCACGGCGGGCTTGTGCCCGGGCCACAGTTTTACCGCCTCACTCCCGCAACGTCGACGGCATTGTTCGACGAGCTGATATTGCTGGCCGAGCCCGACGGCGCGCTGGCCGACTCCATACGTCGACGCCGACGTGCTCGCACAGGCGCCCGAGACGGCGCGAACGAGTGACAACGAGGAGACCAGGAAAGTGCCTGAACGCGGGATTGTAGGGTTTCGCCAGCTCCTGGCCGTCCAAACCTTTGACATAGCTCGGCTAACTACCCACCCTGTAGAAATTATTCCTGGTAAGTTTGTTGCAGTTTCGGGCGTCGGACCCAAGGGCGACTCGAACGGATCAGGGAAAACTAGCTTCCTCGCGGCCGTATCGATACTCCTTGCTGACCCGCAGTGGCGCCTCGATACCAACGGCGGAAAATACGCTAGTGGAGTACTCTTCAAGCCCGACGCCGCGGGAATCGATCCATTACTGAAGGTCACCGCAGCCCCATATGGGTACATAGTCGGCGTCTTCACGGAACCAACGGAGCCAGCGAACTCGGCGCTGACGGTATGGGTCCGTATAGCGTCCGACGCGCCGTACGCGCAAGCACGGTGGGTTGACGGGATCTACGTCGCCGATGCTACAACCGACGACGAGCGCGTCCTTCAAGCGGATACACTGTGGCAAGCCATGCCAGCGGATAGCACGATTTCAGCTAGACGAATGGCAGAGGAACTCTATGGAGAGGCACCCCGCTGCCTAACCTATCTCGACACGTCGCTACGGCCAAGCATCCCGTCCCTTCTCAGTCAGCAAATGACCGAGATGCAGCCCGCCGAGATCGGAAGCTCGCTCATCGCATTAGCAGGTCTGACCACCAAGCTCGACGAGGAAGAACGGCAACGCGGCGAAGTCCTGGAGCAACGCAGGAACCTGACCGAAACAGAGCGAGACGCGGACCGGGCGTGGAAGGAGGAGGAAGCAGAGCTTGACGCAGTCACTGCCCGTGAGTCCGCCCGCTCCGCGCTCAAGAATGCTGAATTCCAGTGGCGGCTCTATTTGGCGAAGCAGTACCTACGTGTTCTCGATCAAGACCGCGTCCTTGCGTCCCAACTGCCCGAACGCGAGGAGATTTACAAATCAGCGAAGGCTACGGCTGCCGAGGCTGCGGGCAAGCTGGGAGAGCTTCGCTCTGCAACTAATCTTGCCGAGGACGAACGTAAGGCGAAGCTCGACTACGATTCCGCTGACAGAAATCACAGACAACTTACGAACACACGAACCAGCCTTGCGACTCGAAAGAGCTCGTTGATCGACGAACGCAACCTACTCCTTCCGCAGGCCGAACGATGGAACGGCACGCCGTTGGCCGATGCGCAGCAGGAGCTGACAGAGGCAACCGAGGCAAAATCGGGTGCGGCCTCCGAGCTGAGCACAGCGAAGGAAAATGTACTAGCTGCTGAAGCGGCGCTGCAACGAGCACGCATAGGGCGTGCAGGCGACGCAGGACTACTCGCAGAACGGCTCGTAGCGAGAGGCGTAACGGCGTTTCCGCTAACTGACGTTCTCGACGTTGACGACATGGCTCGTGAAGAGTGGGAGCCAAGACTCTGGCCTTGGCGTGATGCTGTCATCGTGCCACCAATAAACCCTGCGGACTTCCACGAGATCTTTGCAAATGAGCCTGGCGCACAGCTCATCGGCGCCGACCCATTTGAGCATGGCAGCGAGCGGCTGACAATAACCGGCCTCCATTACCCGGCTGGTCTTCACGAATTCATAACCACCCTTCAGGCCAGACTTACATTCAATCCATCTCCTCCACGGGTGAACGAAGAGACTCTCCGTTCCACTACGCTGGGTGGATTTGTCGAACCCTTCATTGGTAGAGAAGCACAAATACGTCGCGCCAGCGCCCGGCTGAAGGAGGCCAAGAACCGGAAGGAGCAAGCAGAAGCCAAGGTGCGAACAGTCGACGCCCGTTGGGTTCTGGCCAATATCCAGCACAGGGCGGCGCAAGCAAAGAAGCGCCTTACGGAGATCGCCGGTCAGGAAGCCGATCTCGACCGACAGATCGCGGCTCTTGACCCGAAGATCGCTGAGGCCCTTGCCAAGAAGGAGGAGGAATGGGAACGATACGAAGCAGCACGAGATCGGTTTGTGGGCCACAGTAATCTCGTGGCCCTTGCGGAAGCGGCGTTGGAGAAGGCTCGCGCGCATGAGGCTGACGGCCTCAAGAGACTGGAGGATCTCCGCAGTACGCGAGAAAGGCTGGCGGTTGAGATATGGCGCCGCGAGTGGGGCGGCGACGAGGAACAGGCGAAGGCCCTGCTCGAAGAAACGCCCGGAGCGCCCAAAGCCCGACTGCAAACCCTTCTCCGCCGAGCGAGCGAGCTGCTCAATGACGCGATGAGGACCTTCCTCGCTGGCCGGGATGACATCCCGGATGACATATCCGACGCGGCACAGCAGCGAGAAAAATTCGCTGAGCAGCTACCGACGGAACCGCCCGCCGTTACCTTTGCCGCAATTGCCAGCCCTCTCTCCACCCGCTTGAGTGGGCACGCCGACCGCGACGCCGTCACGCGGTCCCGCATCGAGAAGCTTCGAGCTACTCGCCAAGAGGCGTTGGAGGAACTCCGTATCGAAGTCGGAAACGGCGGCGAGAGGCTAAAGACCGTCCAAGGAATGATAGAGCACCACATTGAGGGTGTCCTACGCAGTGTCAGCCAGGCTCTAAACCGCCTGAGTTTGTACGGCGCAGAACTTGAAGTTGTCAGCATGCGGCCGGAAGGTGCCGCCGGCTGGCGATGGGAGGTAACGCCGAAATGGCGGCGGTCCCGCAGCGGAGGAATGGTTCCTTATCAAGAAGTAGCCAACGGAGCTCAGGTTAAGGTCTTTGCGATTCAACTCGTCCTTGCTGCACTGCTCGCCGACACGGATACGTTCGGCCGCGTCCTGATACTCGACGAACTGGGCAACAGCCTCGGTGACGTCAACCGCAAAGAAGTCCTGACAAACCTTCACTCGGTCGCTGAACAGCAGCAAGTCACGATCCTCGGAACCTGTCAGGACTCTGTTCTCCCGGACGCCGCTGATCACTTCGGCGAACTCATCTGGTTCACGCATGCGACTACGAGCGACTCATACAATCAACCAACTCGAATGTGGGGCCACGACCAAAACGGCAATCGAGTTGAACTCACCGCCGAATGGCTCAAGGCGGGCCGAGCTCATGTCTGACAACCAATCACCGAACGCCATCAACGTTCCGCTCCTCATCGGCGAGGCGTACGGTCGAGTCGAAGTCCCACTGCCTGGTCTACCAGATGGTGTCGCGGCAGTGACTGTGCCAAGACCTGGACCCGCCGGCGACCGAGTCCCACGCGACCGCAAGCGCCGCGTAAGAGTCACCGAAGTAGATCTCGTCGCACGGGAATCTGTAGATGCGTACTACCCGCCATCCACACTCGCTCCCCAGCAGTTGATATGGGTCCTTGAGACAGGATCAAGCCGGCGCTGGGCCACCATCGAAGCGAGGTTCGACCAGCGAGCCTGGCCCGTGGCCGTTGACCTGATTCGCGCAGGCGGTGTCGTCGTACGCTGCGACGTCGACGTGCTCAGGTTCACGCCCCGTAGCTGGCGACTCACACATGCTTGGGCGTCCCAGGCAGATGACCTCCTGCAGGAACTGCGCGGACGCATCCCGCCAGACGCCGCTCGCACACAACTGCTCAACGTTATGAACGGTGTGCCGGAACTAGCCCACGAGCAGGCGCTGCTAGCCGCCATCGAGGCCGGAACCCCGCTTCGTGCGCCCTCCGGGTCGCGCACTCAAGCTGGCGCGTGGCCGGTCTACGAGGCCGCCATCCGGGCCGCCAGTGTTTGGTGGCCCGTCCAGAATAGTGGTCAACGCCGCCTCACAATGAGGGAACTCGCCGGAAAAGCCCTCGGTGGATCGAAGAAGTGGACGCCGGCACGCCAGCAGGCATTTGAGAACCTCGTAGGCATGCCGTTCGACCAAGCCCTCGACAAGGCGGACTATGAGATCCGAGTCCAAGGCCCGCTGCGGTGGTCCGTCGGACCTGTAATCGCCGATGCCTCTAAGGGGCAATGGATCGGCCTTCCCGCTGAGGGGGTGCGGCTGGTCGGCCGGATTGAGCGTAGCGCTCGTGGGGTCCTAGTTGTCGAGAACTCCGATACCTTTCAGCAAGTCTGTCTCCGCCGGGACGTAACCGACACCTGGCTCTGTGTCTGGGGCAAGGGATCGGTCGCCGACGGCACCGTTGCTTTCCTCCGGTGCATAAGCGATCTGCCCATCGCCGTTTGGTGCGATCTTGACGCCTATGGCATCAGAATCGTTCACAGCCTTTCCTGCCGCCTTGAACGCGATCTCACGCCGGTCGGCATGAGCGTTGACCTATATGCGAATGCAACGAAGTACCAACCAGACGATCCAGAAGAATCACAACGCGTCGCTAAGAAGATGGCCATCGAGGGTCCGGAAGCACTGCGCGACCTCGCGAACCTCATCGCCGAATCTGGCGGGCTTGGCTGCGAACAGGAGACGCTCTACGACGAGGTCCTCGACCAGCTCGCCGATCAACTCCATGAGCTCGAACGCTAACCCGCCGGCTGGAAGTCAGGTCAGTCCGCGGACGACATCGGACTGATCAAGCTCACGGTCAACGAAGTCCGCGGCCTTATCAACGCCTGCATCATCCGCCCGATCAGCGACCTCACCCACCGTTTGCACTGGTCAGGCTGGCGACGGCGGCATCAAGCCCAAGCCCGACGATCCCACTACACATGCCACCTCAACCTCGAGCATCAGCACTGATTCACGGACGGCGGCTGCCCGTATTAGGTAAGCGCCTGCTCGATTTCGTGGTCGCGGCCGCTGCGGAACGTCGCGACGTCGCCGTGGATGTCGTTGAGCATGAACAGCTCCCACTGGCGGCAGCCGAGGCAGAGCTGGGTCTTCGCGACTGGTGCGAGCCGGATCGTTCGGGTCGAGGCGAGGTTGTTGACATAGACCTGGTTGGGTGTAACCGGCTCCGCCACCAGGCGTTCGTAGGGCTCCCACTCCGGGTGGCTGCCCCGCAGCCGCCGACCGATCAAACGGAACACGCTACCGGTGTACTCGCACCTGTCCACGAGGTCGAACTGCAGCTGCGCGAGCCAGCTGACGGACTCCAGCGCGGCGACGACGACCGGCTCGATGGCCGCGATCTCCTCCTCGAGCTCGTGGGCGGCACGAACGCCATAGGCATGGCCCGAGCTGTTCCGGGCGCGCTGAATACGGAGGAGAAGCTCGTGTGGCCCGCCGTCGCCGAGCAAGCCGTCGAGCTCGCCGAGCTCCGGCACTGGGCCCTGCTGAACGATTTCGCGGATCAGCGTGGTCCAGGTGCCGAAAGTCGCACCGCGACTGAACCGGTCGCGAAGCCGGACGCTGAGGACGCCGCCGTTGCGCTCCGCCAGTATCGCGAGCGCTAGGACGCCCAGCGTCCGCGCGATGCTCTCGCCGAGCTTGAGCAGGGCTTCCTTGCGCTGCGGCAGAGACGTGGCGATCCGATACTGCCGAGCAAGGGTGGCAATAGGGAAGGGATAGGCCCACTCGGCGCTCCAGACCGGGTCGGAGAGCGGCTGGACGAGCTCCGAGGCAAGCCTCGCCTGGGACATCGTGGCGGCGAGGTTCCGCCGCAGCCGGGGGAAGTCGCCACGCAGGTCGTCGAAGACGTTGGGCATGAGCGTCGAGACGACGCGGGAGAGGTCGGCGCGCGTCCGCTGCAGATCATCGAGCCAGTCGTCGACGTGTGGGTCGTCGATCAGTGGCAGAGGAACGGGAATGTCCCGAAGCCGCCCGTGGGCGGCAACGTCTGCGTTCTGCGCGGAATCCAGCCACTCCTGAATCGCCCGCGCCGCGCCCCTGATCGGGCGGAGAACCGTGAGCGGGGTCACGGCGTCGCCGAACGACGCTGGCAGGACCCGCCAAAGTCCCGGGCGGCCGACAATGTCACCGTCGGCGCACGGCGTCAGCCCCAAGCGCGGCCGCCGCTCCGAGTCGCCGAGCCTCGGTAGGTCCGTCGCCGACGACGCGGTCCTGAGATCTTGCACGGTGAGCAGCGGGCTGTCCGCATCGGGACGCCGTGCCGAGGGAACGAATTCCACCACCTCGCCGAGCGGAACATTTTCAACGCCTAGCGGAATAGCAAAGAAATGATACGGCCGGATCTCGTAGCCAATTTTGATCGTGTCAGGGTCGATCCAGGCATCTGGCGTCCGCGGCTGGATCTCTTTGGCGAGGAAGAGATTCACGTCCCGGTTCAGCGGGAGCTCGTGGAAGGTCCGGCGATTGGGGTCGGCTCCCGGCTTTGCGTCGTCACCGCGCCGTGGACGGTCGACAGCGAAGCGCCGATAACCCAGCTCGGCAGCGGGTATCACGATCGCCGGGCCGCTGCTCGGGGTGCGGCCGTCGATCGCCGCCCGGTAGATGGCGATGATATCGGCTATCTGCTCGGCGGTGATGTACTTACGCTTGTCGTCCAGCTTGCCGCGTGTGGTGGCAAAACGCTGACGGCAGTCGAGCAACACGACGTTGCCCTGCCGCGGGTTCTCCTTGCGGTTCGACAGTATCCAGATGTAGGTGCCTATGCTGGTGTTGGGGAAGAGCTGATCGGGCAAAGCGACGACGGTCTCCAGCAGGTCCCGCTCTATTACCCATCTGCGGATCTCAGACTCGCCCGAGCCCGCAGCGCCCTCGAATAAGGGCCTCGACGCGAAAACGACGGCCGCTCTGGCACCGCCCTGCTCGGCCGGTCGCATGTGGGCGACCAGGTGCTGGAGGAACAGCAGAGAGGCGTCGGAGCTCCGGGGAAGTCCGGCACCGAATCGGCCGGCAGCTCCCTGCGCCGCTTCCTGCTTGATCTGCTTCGCCACCTTGGTCCATTCCACCCCGAAAGGCGGATGAGCCATCAGGTAGTCGAACGTTTCCCCAGCGTGGCGATCATCAGTGAGGGTGTTGCCGAGCGCCACACCGGCCGCGTCGATACCCCGCATCGCGAGGTTCATGCGGGCCAAGGCGTAGCTGTGCGCGTTGATGTCCTGGCCAAAGACGTCGAGCTGCGCACCGCCGCGCAGTACGTCGCTCGCCGCGGTGAATGTTCCACCGGCTCCGCAGACCGGATCGTACAGTCGGACCCTCGCCACCTGGCGGGAAAGCCTCTCGGTGTCCGGCGCGAACAGCAGACCGGCCAGGAGCCCCGCGACGTCGGGTGGTGTAGAAAACTCCCCCGCCATTTGGGATGACAGGTCCGTACCGTGCCGGACCAGATCCGAGAAGACGTCACCCATCTCTTCGTCCGTCACAGCGGCGCGGGTGAGATCGACGGCCGCGAACCGCGCCGCGAGGCCCCGGAGCAGACGCGCGTCGTCGAGCCGCCGGACGACATGCTCGAATTCAAAGCGAAAGACCGCCATGTCGTCGACGAGGTCCGTGACGTCCGCCAGGAAGGAGTCCGCCCCTTGGACGTCGGCGAGGATGCTCGGTTGCCGGGGGTGGGCGAGGCATTCGAGCCGTCGCAGGAAGGTGAAGGGCAGAAGAACCTCGTGGTACTCGGCCTGCTTGAAGTCGCCTCGAAGCAGATCGGCCGCAGACCACAGCAACGATGTCAAGTCTGTCGTCACGCGTTCACTACCCCGCACACCGAGCCGATGCCCACATCAGAAGTTGTATCAGATGGTCCGGGCGGCATCTTGGGACCGCTGTCCACATCAGCCGCGCCAGTCGGGCGCGATGCCGCACTGACGCAGACGCGTTGCAGCAGGGGCCGCGCCCACAAACTCCCGTTGCGCGCCGGCCATCGAAGAGCCTGACCGCTGCTGACGGCCCGCCTGGAACCACCCGCCGATCCGCCCTGGTCTACCCTGCTGATCAGCGGCCAAGCAGGCGAGGCTTCTGCGCCTCGAACTCCTCACGGGAGAGCAGACATCCCCGAACACGCCGATCCCGACTATGCCTGGGTGCGGGTCCGGCTGGCCGCCGAGTGGGACCTCGTCGGCAGTCGCGTGCCGGCGCTGCGCAGCGGATCCGCTGGTCTGTTCACCGAGCGGTTCGTCCCCGAGTTCACCATGCTGTCCATCGACGGCCGGATGCTGCTGAACACCACGGTCTGGGGTAACGGCACCATCAACACGATCGCGATCCGCCCCGACCGGCTTCCGGACAAGACCAGGTAGGTCCGGACGGCAACATGCGTCGTGACGTACACGCACCCCGTAATCCGACGCGCACCTCTAGCCGCGATCAGGTCACTACGAGGGTGGCGGCTGTCTCGACAAACGTAGGCGTAGCGCCGAGGAGCGCCAGATCTGCAAGCCACCCGTCGACCAGGTGATGGGAGGATGTCGACCGGATCCCTGATGGCCCGTAGTCGCGGACGTCCGGCACGATGACCGTCATGGACGTCGAGGAACTGATCGCGCGCCATCCGCGGGTCTTCCACACGATGTCGGCGACCGCCTGGCCATCGGTGCAACGACACGGCCTCCTGTCCACGCAGCAACTGATCGATTTGTACGACCTCGACGCCGCCGAGCGTGACCGACTCCTGAGCGCCCCTCGCAAGCAGTCCACCGTTCTGCGCGCGCCCGGCCTGCCGCCTGCCGTGATCCGCGATCAGAAGCCGATGAAATTCGTCGCGGAAAAGATTGATCCAAACTCCTCGCTGACCGAGTACCTCGCGGCCATCAACTCCCGGGTCTTCTTCTGGGCCAGCGCTGAGCGGCTGGACCGGCTGCGTCAAGCGAATGAGTACCGCACCGAGGACCAGGTGGTCCTGCACGTCGACACCCGCGCCCTCGTCGAGCGACACAGCCCACGAATCGAACTCTGCCGGCTCAACTCCGGGGCCGTGACGCAGGAGAACCACCCCATGCGGGGGCATCGATCCTGGCTGCCGATCGCCGACTACCCCTACGCCGAGTACCGCCGCCGGTACGGCCGCGATGGCGCCTTGGTCGAGGTCACCGTGTTGGACGCCGTCCCTGACATCCTCGACCTGACCGACAAGATCGAAGGCACCATCGACTGAGACCCACACCCATCGCGGTCACAAGACGGCATTGCGCTCCCAGCCGGCAGGCAGACGCTCGTACACCTGCTCGGGATCAGCCTTCACCAACCACGTGCTCGGCTAACGCGCGATCAAGGCGATGCGCCGCGGTAAGTAGCCGGACTCGAGCAACTGCACTTGGGCCATGCAGGCGTTGAAGCGGTCGAGGAGCTCTGATAACCGCTCGTGCTCTTGGGTCGTCGCTTTTTGGTCAGCGGGAGCGTGGGCAGGACGACCCAACGCGAGTGAGAGCCTCCATCCGGCGGCCATGAAGTCGCAAAGCCGTTCGACACGCGCTTTTTGCTTGTCGTGACGGCGCGTCAGCCACTGTTGCGTTACCACGACGAGTATGCCGATAATGCCAGAAATCGCAGCGCCGACGATAATCGCAGCAGCCTGACTCATACCACCGACCTCCGTCGCTCGGCTCTGGGTCGATGGTATGCGGGTTGAGCCACCGTCTGGTCGGGTGAATCTAGGACGACCGGCCACACCCGTCGCCGATGGCCCTACGGCCTTTCTCGCGCGACCGCCTTGACAGGCTCGCCCACGCCCTGCGCTACTACGCGTGCGAGCTAAAAGCCACCAATCGATGACCTTCCGTCGACAGCTCTGTCGGAGTTCCGACGTATAGACGGACGTGTTCTACGCCCTATCCTGGAGGGCTTTGCCTCGGGCCGATGGCCCGGCGGATCAGCACTGCCGTACGTCGACTGACATGGAGACGAGATGCTGTTGACCCAACCGGATGTGCTCAAACTCGTCCAGCAGGCCGCCGGCCGGTGGGCAGACCAACTGATCGACTTCGGCCCACGGAACACGCTGCTCTATTTCAAGGAGCGGCAGACCACCACGCTGGATCTCGCCGAGGCTGCAGCGGACGGGATCGGCGACTTGCTCCGGGGGAAGAAGGTTCGTCTGCGGACGCTGTTTCCAGACCAGGACCGCCACAACAAGGCCTGCAACACCGCCCGCAGCCTGCGCCGCAAATTGGTCGAGTTGGAGGAGGAGCAGGGCATCCAGGCCGGCTGGGTCGCCCGCGGCCTGCTCTGCATGGTCGGTACGTACACCCGCGGGTCGGTGCCGATGCAACCGCTGCGCGCGCCGCTGATCCTGCAGCAGCTTGCTCTGGACAGCCGGACGGCGACCGAGAACGACTTCACGCTTGAGCTCTCGGAGTCACCTGAGATCAACCCCGTGCTCCTGTACGCGCTGGAACGGCAGTACGGCGTGGAGGCGGACATCAGCGCCCTTGGCGAAAAGCTGGGTGCCATGCTGACCGAGATCGCCGACCCCGACCAGCAGCTCAGGACCGCCTACGACCTGATCGCCGAAGCGGTCGCACCCAGTGGCCTTTCCCTCCAGCTCGAGCAGGCGATGATCGGCGGCGTCTTCAGCTTCGACAAGCTGCCCATGGTCAAGGACCTGCGCACCTCTGCCGAGCTGCTGGCGTCGCACCCGGTAGTCGGTGCGATGGCCGGCGACCGGAGCGCACAGCAACACTTGCGTACCGAGACGGCGCAAGGACCCAGCTCCAGCGCCGATCGGATCGACCCGGCGAAGGAGTTCCTCGTTCACGACGCGGACTCGTCCCAGCAGTCGGCCATCGATGCGGTGTTGTCCGGCCGGCATGTGGTCATCGAGGGCCCGCCCGGCACGGGTAAGAGCCAGACGATCGCGAACATCATCGCGTACATGGCTGCGATGGGCCGCAGCGTGCTGTTCGTCTCCGAGAAGCGGGCAGCGATCGAAGCGGTGATGAACCGCCTCGGCGACGTCGGGCTCGACAACCTCGTGTTCGACCTGCACGACCGCAAGATCAGCAAGCGGCAGGTCGCCCAGCGTATCGCCGCAGTCCTCGCTCAAGCCGGCGCCGAGCCGCCGGTGGACACAAGCGACCTGCATCGACGCCTGAACAGCCGGCGGACCGCGGCACAGCGGCACCCGGCCGAGATGCACGAGGTGCGGCAGCCCTGGGATATGAGCGCGTTCCAGGTGATCGAGCAGTTGCTCGCCCTGCCCTCCTATGACGTCAGCGGGTACAACCTGCGTGGATCCGAGCTGCGGAACCTTGACCGGTCGGCGGTCGAGGCCGCGCGGGAGGACCTACGGACGTTCGTGGATCGTGGCGGCCTGAGGATCTGGCGCGGGGAATCGCCGTGGGCGAAGGCGGCGATCCACACCTCGGACGACGTCGGCAAGGTGCTGGTCCATCTCGACGAGCTAACGGCCGGTGCCCTGCAGGGCGCGCAGCGGCAGATCCGGGAGTTGGTCGACGGGGCCGGGCTGGACGTGCCCGACGATCTCGCCGCCTGGACGGACCTGTTCGACCTACTCAGCGAGGTTGAGCGCACCATCGCCAGCTACGGCGAGCAGGCCTTCGGCCCGGACCTGGACGACTTCGTCTACGCAACAGCGCCAGGGCGTTCCCGGCCACGTCGACCGGAAGCGCTCGGATTCTTCCGTCGGTTCCAGTTGCGCCGCAGGCTGCGGCGGACCTGTCCGGCCGCACCACGCAAGCGATCCGAGATGTATCGAGGCCTGGTCGCCGCAGTGGACCAGCGCGAACGGTGGCGGAAGCTCAGCCGCCAGGACAGCGCACCCACCGCTCTCGCAGGTGCCGATCTTTGCATGTCGTCCTTCGTCCAGGTGCGTAACCATCTTGCGGCGGTGGCTGCGTGCGCGCGCATCGACGGCCTCGACCGGGGACCGGCCACCGCCGCGGCCAGCACCCTCGCCGAGTTGAACGCCGACCGCCACACGCTGTTCCTGATGCCCGACCTGAACAAGCAGCAGCAACTCTTCCGCTCGCTGGGACTGGGCCACATGCTCGATGACCTGGCCGCACGACGCGTCTCGAGCGACGAGGCGGCCGACACCCTGCTGCGCGCCTGGCTTCAGGTGGTCCTCGACGAGATGCGCATGCGTTTCCCGTACCTCGGTCAGTTCGTGGGACAGCAACATGCCGCGGTCGTCGAGGACTTCCGTGCCGCGGACACCCGGCACATCGAGATGGCGGCCCGACACGTGCGCCGCAACGTGGCAGTGAACCTGCGTAGGACCCGGGACGCCTATCCCGACCAGAACAGCCTCGTCCGGCGGGAGGCGGCCAAGAAGAGCCGACATCTGCCGCTGCGCAAGCTGCTCAGCAGCGCACGAGAAGTACTCCTCGCCGCATTTCCGTGCTGGGCCATGTCACCCCTCGTCGTCAGCCGCATCCTGCCGGCTGAGCGGCTGTTCGACGTGGTCATCTTCGACGAGGCGAGCCAGATCGAGCCGCACGACGCGGTCGCATCGATCATGCGCGGCACTCAACTCGTCGTGGCCGGCGACCCCAAACAGCTTCCGCCCACGCCGTTCTTCCGGCGGCTCGTCCAACAGACCACCAACAGCGAGGACGACGACATCGACGACGAGAGCCTCGAAGACTACGAATCCGTTCTCGACGTCCTCAGCGGTCTCATCTCCGACCGGCACCGCCTGACCTGGCACTACCGCAGCCGGGATGAGCGACTCATCGCGTTCTCGAACATCGAGATTTACGACCGATCCCTCGTGACGTTCCCAGGCGTGAAGGTGGGCAGCCCGCTACGCCTGGAAACGGTCGACGGCCGCGTCGCCCCCGGCCAGAGCGGCTCCTCACCGGAGGAGGTCAACCGGGCGGTCGACCTCATCCTCGAGCACGCCGAGCGGCAACCCCACGAGAGCCTGGGCGTCATCACCATGGGCCAGAAGCACGCCCTGCGGATCGAAGCGGCGCTGCGCAGCCGGCGCCGCGAGCACGAGCACCTCGACGACTTCTTCTCACAGGACCGGGCCGCGAGCCAGCGGTTCTTCATCAAGAGCCTGGAGAACGTCCAAGGCGACGAGCGGGACGCCATCATTCTGAGCATCGGCTACGCCAAGACCCGGGACGGTCGGCTTCCGCTGCGGTTCGGACCGCTCAACCAGGAGGGCGGTGAGCGGCGCCTGAACGTTGCGGTCACCCGAGCGCGGAGTCGGATGACGGTGGTCAGTGCCTTCTCGCACCACGACATGGACCCGAACCAGACCGCAGCGACGAGGAACCGCGGCCCCGAGCTGCTCCGCCGCTACCTCGAGTTCGTGGCGCTCGGCGGTGACCTTGGGGGACGGCAGCACACCGGGGTCGAGCTCAACGGCCTTGAACGCAGCGTGCTGGAGGCCATCCTGCAGCAGGGCATCAACGCGGTGCCGCAGTGGGGGGTGTCCGGCTACCGGATCGACCTGGCACTCGCCCACCCGGACCAGCCCGGCCGGATGGTGCTCGCCGTCGAGACCGACGGCCACTCGTACCACCAGGGGCACAGCGCCCGAGACCGGGACCGGCTACGCCAGCAGCACCTGGAGCGGCTTGGGTGGGAGTTCCACCGGATCTGGTCGACCGACTGGTACGTGGACCCAGCAGGCCAGACGGCCCGACTCGTCGCTCGCTGGAAGCAGGCGGTCGACCGCGCCGACCACGCTCCCAATACCCGACCCACGCCAGCAGCATCGCGGCACATCAGTCAGCCACCGTCGCCGACGGCGTCCCGCCGCGGCCTGCGTCCCCAGGTACCGATCGGCCTGCGGATCACCGAGTACACCCGGGAACAACTGGTGCAGATCTGTACCTGGCTATTGAGCGACCAGCTGCAGCGAGATAGGGACGAGCGCCTACAGGAGGCCATGACCGAGCTCGGGTTCCGCAAGCGGGGGTCGGTCATCATCCAGCGTCTGACCGAAGCACTCGACATCGCGCAGCAGCGCGCCGACCGGGAGGTGTATTGATGGTTGCCCTCGACCTGCTCACGTTGGAACGGGTCGCTCGCCTGATCTGTGACGTCGACGGGCCGTACGAACGGACCGGGTCGCAGGTCGAGCGATTCCTGCACCGGGTCCGCTGGCCCGGCGATCCGCAGTACGACGGTTCACCGCGGATCCCCTGGCTTACGGAAGTCCTGAACTCCCATGCCGACGACGCCGCCGCACTCGACCGGCTGCTCTGCCGGATCTGCGACCCGCTGGAGTACGACGGCGGCGCCGAGGCCGCAGAGCCGATCGCGCAGGAGCTGAACCGCATTCTGGCTCCCGAGCAGCTCACCATCACGTACGTCGGCGGGCGCCCGGTGCTCGGCCAGCTCAGCCCGGCCGGCGAGATTCCCCTGTACGGACCACCGCCGGACCTTCACGAGCGCGTGCGACGACTTACCGCGGACAGCAAGGCAGTGGACATCCTCATGGCGCGCGCCGACGAGGCGTCAATCTGCCAGAACAACGGTGCGTACGCGCTGGCAATCATCGGCATCGGCAGCTTCGTGGAAGGACTACTGCACGCCGTGGTAACTGATCGCGACGAGACGGTGCGAAGCAGCGGACTGGTCGGCCGGGGCGGCCGGCGGGTCCCGGCCGAACGCGCCGGACTTCATCTCCTACTCGACTATGCGCACCGCCAGAAGTGGGTTCAGACCGACGCCAAGGACTTCATGGAAAAGGTCCGGGACTACCGCAATTTCGTCCACCCTCGGCACCAGATCGAGTACGGGCTCGTACCCGACCTGGACACCGTCCGGATGTGCTGGGCGCCTGTGCACGCACTCCTCAACGACCTGGAATCTGCGCCCTAGCCTGTAGATCTATCGTCCCAACCAACCTCGAACGGTTGACCCCCTCTTTGTCCGAGGTGCCGGCCTCCGCCCCGTCTTTACTTCTGCGACCAACACGGAGCTGTTGAGGGAGTAGCGGACGGAGGCCACCGCCACATCGACCGAGTCGGCGCCGATTTCGGTTGATACCGCTCGCCTGCAACCCCAGGACGGTGAAAATGCTCGGCTTCAGGTCGGTCTTCACGACCCGTCAGCAACGGAACCACCTACTGCCCCTCGTACGGGAACAACTCGACCGGTGGATCGCCGATCCGAAGGGCTGGGACCCGTCTGCGCTTCACGAGAACCGCTGGACGACCATCGGCGACAACGTACGGGCCCTGCTGCTGCAACACGAAGGGCAGGACGGCTCAGCGTCGACTCGCGTGCGGATCGTCGAGACGAAACCGGACGGCCGGTGGATCACGCAGCTGACCACACACGTACCCAACGCCAAGGAACGTGCGGCATGGGCCTGGATTGACATCGAATCTCCTGACCCTGACGGCGAGGAGTCGCGCAGCCGACGCCGCCGCGCCGGAACCCCTCGCTTTGTCGCACCCATTCTCGACGTCATCGATGCCTGGGATGGTGCCGCGCGTCTGACGACCCGTCCCGTGATCATTCGGGGCGACGAGGTCGACGAGGTTCATCAAGCGTTGCTCGACACGGAACGACGCGGGGCCGTCTTCGTCGCCGGCGGCGACGATGAGTTGCCGCTGGGTCCGTGGGTGGACCTGATCGCAAAGTTGACTCGGTTCACCAAGGGAATGGCATCGTGCTACGTGCTCGACGGCGAGGCCACACGGCTGTTGAACGACCGGATCGGCGATACCCACGCTGTCGCACCGGGCCGGCTGCGTACCTATCGCTCACAGGTCCAGCCGGACTCGGCTGTCGATGCACTGCGCCACAGAGTATTGGGCACCGAACGGATTCTCGACGACCGCGAACACGACCGGCTCGCTCGGATCCTGGCATCCAACGCCCAACTTCAGGCGCTCGAACAGCCCCTGCAGGCTTCGGTGGCGCGGGTACACCGGATGCTCGAACGCATCGCCGACGACATGTTGGTGAACCGACTCAGCGATGCCAGCCTCAAGCCGGCGCCGCTGGTTCCCTCGCAACCTCGGGCGACGGCCGTCGAGGCCCGGAGAGGTGAACGCCGGCAGGACGACATCGGCGCGCAGCAGATCATGCTGCTCGACTACCTGAAGGTGAAGATCGGCCTCGACGATCTAACCGTTGACGGGGTCGACGAAATCGCGCATTGGGTCGAGGCCGGCAGAGCATCTCAGGAGGCTCAGGAGGATATCGCGTCTCGACTGGCACAACTTCAGACCGAACTTGATGAGACGCAGACGGCGTACCGAGACGTCATCCGGCAGTTGGAGGACGAGCAACTCGAAAACCGGGAAGCAGTTGATCTTCTCACCCGGTCGGAGGAGACCGTACGGACGCTACGTCACCGGCTGGCCTCAACGGGCCAGGCAGATGTGGCCTGGACGACTCAGCCATCGGAGGAGGACGTCTCCCGACCGGACAGCTTCGGCGAGTTGCTCCGATGGCTGCCGAAGCTCGTGCACGTCGAGTTCACCGGCGACCCTGACCATGCCGCGGACCTCGACAGCAAAGACACCCTCGGCTCCTGGGCCTCCAAGACGTGGGACGCGTTGCTGGTACTTCAGGACTATGCGACTGCCAAAGCAGACGGACGCTGGGACCGCGACGTGCACGGCTTCCTTGAGCACACCCCGGACGGCTGCCACGAGTGGCCAACCCGACGCCACGCCCGCGACGAGAGCGAGGAAGTGCGCACCAACCCGGCCTTCTGGAGGAGGCGCGTTTTGCCCGTGCCAACCACCGTCGATCCGACTGGCAAGACCTTCATGGGAGCCCACTTCAAGATCGCTCAGTTCGCGATGATCAGTCCTCGCATGCACTACTACGACGACACGGCGCAGAGCGGCCACATCTATGTCGGATACATCGGCCGGCACCTGCCAACCGGGCAGACCAACTGACGGCAATGGCGGCGGCCCGGTTTCGATCAGGGGTAGCACTATCGGACGACCGACCGCCGGATCAGCTCGTCGGCGTCCTCGTCAGCTGCCGCCGCCCACTTCTCGCCGTCACCGAACGGCTGGTAGGCCAGCTTTGCCGGCCGGCCCCGGAACGCCTGGGTGACACCGTCGATGACGGAGATCTGCCACTCGCCCCGGGCCTTGCCAGGCCGGGCTGTCATCCATGGGCCGATTGGGATCCACGAGTCGGTGCCGGGCCTGTACAGGCCGACCGAGTTCTCCTCGAGAGCAGCACTACTGATCCACTCAGCACTCGGCAGCACCGGACCGGTGCCGGTCACTCGGAACGCCGAAACGGTGTACCTCTTGGCATTTAAACGCAGGGATTGAGCGATCATCACCGTGCGGTCAGGGATGTGACGCAGGGCTGTGGCGAACTGCTCCAGCAGCGGGTCGACCTCGTCCAGCATGCGGGTCACCTCGTCGTTGGGGCGCTCCGAGCGGTGACTGACCACGTTGCGGCCGGTCTTCACGACGGCGAGCGCGTCCAAGTCGAGACTACGGACGACCTGCCCCGCATACGAATCCTGCGCCAAGCGCGAGCCGAGCGCCTTCAGCAGCTCAACCCACCTGCCCAGCATCATGTGGGGCGCTAGTACCGGCCGAGGCACCCGGGCGTCCGGGTCGCCGTCCAGGAACTCGCCGAGCCCGACCGCACCGACGAATCGGAGAGCGTCCTCCAACGCCGCATGGCCGGCCCGCACCCGCAGGTTGGCCACCGTCTCCGACTCGTAACGCTGCAGGCCGAGCGCCACCGGCAGTGGCAGATGCTGCAGATCGCCGCGGCTTTGCCGGCGTAGATCGGCCACGACCTCCTCGACAACGGTGGCGAGTTTCTCGGCAGCGTCCGCCTTGGTCACGTACTTTACGGCGCCCCCCACGTTGATCGCTTCGATCGCCTGGTCGAAGCTTCCCTCGCCGGAGAGCACCACCACCGGCACCCGGTGACCCTCCTCCCGCATGCGCCTCAGCAACCACAACCCACCCCACGGTTCGGGCGGCATCTGCAGATCAGTGACCACGACGTCGTAGTGCCCGGTGCCGAGCCTGGTCAGGGCGCTCTCGCCGTCGTGAACGATCTCGACCCCGACGGCAATCGGCTCGAGGTGCCCGGCCATCGTCCGGGCAACGTTCTCCTGGTCATCCACAAGCAACACCCTGACCGCGCGGCGGCGACCCACCCCCGCCCGCGGCATCAAAGCCGGATCCCGGTCGGGCGCCTTGGAATCCGTCACCTCCTCGCGCGGCAGGTCGATGATCCAGCGCTGGCCGTCGGCCGCGGGGTCGTCGGAGATCGTGGCGCCCAGTCGGCGCAGGTCCATCCGGACCAGCCACAACCCCATACCCGAGCCGTGCTCCTTGGTGGTGGTCACCGTCTCGTCCCGCCAGAACATCTCGCGGATCTCGTCCGGCAGCCCCGGGCCGTCGTCGTGCACGACGAGGAACACGTGACCCGGCTCGGTGTACCAATCGACGATGATCCGGCCGCCATCCGGCATCGCCTCGACGGCATTCTTGATGAGGTTGTCCAGCACCCCCCGCAGCAGCGACGGCGACAGGGCGACCTCACACTGGCCGGACTCGGCCGGCGCGATCAGACGCACGTTCGCCCTGTCCTTGAACTCCAGGACCTTAGCGGCGCAGTACTCGTCGAGCCAACTGCCGAACTGGACCGTCTCCTCGTCGGCATCCGCCAGCGCTCGGTTGGTGCGGTCCAGGTGATCGGCCAGATGAACGGCGGCCTCGTGGTGCCGAGCGGCATCGGCGAGCCGGTGGAAGCGGGTCACCCGGTCGCCGGCCAGCGCCGCCTTCTGCGCGACGTCCTCCATGCCGATCAACTCGTTCTTGAGCCGGTGCAGGACGTTCGCCAAGATCTCGACCCCGTCCTGGTCCTGGGAGCCGTGAACCGCGAGCCTGCCGGCCGCCGTGAAGGACCGGTCGGCAGGGGCGGGGGAGTAGATGGCACTCAGCGTCTGCGTGTCCGGTCCGGCGAAGACTCCGAGGCCCGGCGCCATCTCGCCGAGCAGATCGATCAGAGTGCAGACGCGGTCGGCCGCGCCCGAGGCCGTGGTGGCGCATTCAACCCGGACCCCGTCGGAGAGCCGCCGGAACCGAACCGATCCAGCGGACGTGTCAGAGAATTCCCGAAGCAGTTCACCGATGGCGGCGGCGTCGACCGCGTAGAGGATTGACGCCGACTCCGGGCCCGACACCGGCCAGGAGCCGGAGAGTTCGTCCACCGTCCTCTGCTTCCGGGCGGCGCCGACCCGTAGCGCGCTGGCCACCGCCAGAAGGAGGTCCCACTGGGGAGCCTTCCGAACCACGACGTTGCCTTCCGGGTCGAGATTTCGCACCCACGCCGCCAGGTCCCGTAGGGCCTGCTCCAGCTTCGGCCGCGGCTGTGCCCTTACGGCGTTGCCGTAGGCGGTCATCAGATGGTCGAAGACTTCGTCGTCCAGCGGGCCGGTTAGCGAGTCAGCCTCCTTCGCCCAGGTGAGGAAGTCGTTGAGGTCGCCGTCCGAGGCGGCCAGCAGACCCAGCCCCAGCACACCGTCCTCAATACAGCGCTGGAGATCACGGCCGCGCAGCACCGGCAGACGCCGGGCCAGGCACCGCAGGAGCAGCATGCTCTCCTCCCGCCCTGCGGCGGCCCGGACGGCGGCCTGGAAGTCCGGTCCCAGGGTGAAGAGTCGGTACAACCGCCCTGCGGCCAGCCTGGCGGCCTCCTTTTTCCCCGGCGTCGGAGGGCCGGTCCGAACGAGTTCGAGATCGCCGATACGGACGGTGAGGGTCGCGGTGAACCGGGAATCGTGCGCCGGGCCGGCGGAGGTATAGGTGGAGGAGGTCTCGCCACCGAAGGTGGCGCAGAGGCGCTGCAGCCGGCTGAGCTCGTCGAGCCCCTGAGCAAGGGTCTCCCGCAGTATCCAGCCTCGCACCGTTTCCGGCAGGCCGGCTTCGCCGAAGCGCCAGGCGACCGAGGCAATCGCCTGAAAGGCTTCTGCCTTCATGCGGGGCTTGCACTCGGTTTCGCCGCGGCCGCGGAGCACGGCCGATTCCGGCACGAGCCGATCGAACATGTCGACGTAACAGCGCTCCGGCAGCGAATGGATCGCGCCATCCTCGGGTCCGGGCTTGAGTGTGCGGCCCAGCAGTTTGCGCGTGAACTCTGCGGCCGACACCGCCCTGATGACGTAGGACCCGTGGTTGGCCAGTAGTTCGTAGTCGTTCTGCCGGGCCTGGCGGACCAACGACTGGTTTTCGTAAGCCCATGACTTGTGAGTG
>NZ_JBUEGB010000026.1:0-95224 GCF_054963695.1 Micromonospora sp. RTBAU3-60
AAGGCGGTTCCGGGCGGGGAGCATCTACCGTCCAGCATCGTCAAGTCCCGCACGCGGCAGGCCGCGAAGTTCCTTGCCGCCAACGGCCGGCTGCCGGTGGACGTGTTCGAGCTGGAAGGCGTCCCGAAGGTCTCGCGGATGCTGCTGTTGGCCGCGTGTGACCGGCAGCAGGCCACCATTGAACGCAGCGACACCGACCCCAGCAGGGTGTTGCTGCGCTTGCAGTTGCCCACCCGTCCGGATCCGCGAGCCTATGCGGATTGGACGTGGGTGGCCTGCCCGATCAGCCTGCCGCCCACGGTTCCCGCGGGCGCGGTGCTGCACCTGCCCAGCCTCCGCCTCACGGGCAGACAGGTACGCGCCGATGTCGCGTACACGCACGCTGTGCCGAAGGTCCGGCGGACCGGTCACACGGTGGCGCTCGGCGTGGACTGGGGGCTGAACACTCTCCTCAGCGCCGGGGCCCTGCGGCTGCACGAGGGCGGGCGGATCACCGCGTTGGGGGCGGGTGGTCAGTTCCGGGCGGCCGGGGTCCTGGCCAAGCAGCACCGGCTGCGCCGGCACGGTGAGCGGCTGCACGCCAAAGCCGACCACTACCAACGCCTGGCCGGCCGTGATGAGCGGCATCACCTCGTCGGCAAACTGGCGGTCCTGCGCGCCGAGATCCGCCACGTCTCCGCCCGCCGCTCCAACCTCAACAACGCGCTCGCGTGGGCCGCCGCCCGCTGGGCCGTGGACCAGGCCATCGCCGCCCGGACGACCGTCATCTACGTCGAAGACCTGCGGTCGTTGGAAGCCAAGGGCATGGGCGCCACCCTCAACACCCGCCTGTCGCAGCAAGTCCGTGGGCAGATCGTCGACCGGATGCGGCACCTCGCCGCCGAGACCGGTATCGCCGTGGTCACCGTCCCCGCCCGGAACACCTCGAAGCACTGCCCGCAGTGCCTGACCCCGCTACGGCACTGTAAGGCCCCCGACCGCCCCACCACCCCAGGCTGGAAGTGGGCGATCTGCCCCCACCAGTCCTGCCACTGGCAAGGCGATCGCGACCAGGGTGCCTGGCGGCGGATCGCCGCCCGCGGCCTCACTCATCAGGCAAAGACCGTCATCGACAAGACCAGCGGGCACATGGTCATCCGCGCCGTGGTCGACAAACTCGAAACGGCAGCGGTCATCACGAAGACCCGCCGGGGGGACCGGTCGAAGGCTGGTCCCACCCGGCGCAAGCCATCACGCCCCGCGCCCAGGCGACGCAGGGCACCCTCCCCCACCCGACCCCACGGTCAGGCGGGTAAGCGTCCGGAGGGACACGCACCAACGGACCGGCCAAGGCTGCCCCGCGCAGCCCACCGACACCAAGGCGTGACAACGATCAGCACACCCACCACCGGCCACCGGCCACGCGGAGCCGCGTTGGGCGCAGGATTCCACTTCCACGCCCACGCGACCCCACCACGGTGGGAAACGATCCCGGAAACCCCATCCGACTCAGGATCGCTAAGCTGATCAGGGACGCTAGGCGTCACGGTGGGCCGGCGGCCCGCCCATCTGCCACGGGCAGAAGCGCCCCGACGACCCGGTTTCGGCGCGCTCGGTTCACGCCGGCGCGGCTGCCGCCACCAGTTCGGCCACGAACGGCTCGACGGCGGCCCGCCAGCCGGCCGGGTTGTCGTAGTGCAGCACGTGGCCGGCGCCGGGCACGAGCGCGAAGCGGCCGTCGGGGAGCAGTTCGGCCGTCTCCCGCTGCCGTTCGACCGGCTGGTCGCTCTCCGCGCCGGCCACCACGAGGGCGGGGCAGCCGACCCCTGCGAGTTCCGGCCGGTGGTCCCGGTCCGCCCAGTGCGACAGGGAGGCGAGCAGGTGCTCGGGCCGGGCCAGTGGGTGCCACCCGGCCGGGCCCTCGGCCATCACTTCCACGAAGGACTCCCCCTCCGTACGCCACTCGGCGCCGAAGTAGTCGCGCACGTCGGCCAGGGTCGGGAACGGCGCCGGCCAGTCGGCCAGCCAGCGCCGCCACCGGGCCACCAGGTCGGGCGGGGTCACCGGGCTCATGTCGGCGATCACCACCCCGCGGACCAGGTCCGGCCGGGCCGCGGCGAGCTGCCAGGCGGTGAGGCCGCCCATCGAGTGCCCAATCACCAGGGCCGGCGCCAGGCCGAGCGCCTCGATCACCGCGACCGCGTCGCCCACGTACGCCGCCCGGTCGAGTGGGCCGTCGGGCTTGTCGCTGTGGCCGTGCCCGCGGGCGTCGTAGCCGATCACCCGGCCGTGGCGGGTCAGCCATCGGGCGGTCGCGGTCCAGTTCGCGGCCCGGCCGGTGAGTCCGTGCAGCAGCAGGATGCCGGGTCCGTCACCGCCGAAGTCGACCACGTTCAGCCCCGTCCCGCCGGATCCCTCGACCCGCATGCGCTCCTCCTTATACCTCGATTCGAGGTATACCGTATCGGGGCATGCGGGCGGCGGGCAAGGCAGAATGCGGGGATGCTGGAGTTGGCGATCCTGGGGTTCCTGGGCGAGGGGCCGCTGCACGGGTACGAACTGAAGACCCGCATCTCGCGGCTCGCCGGGTATGCCCGGCCGGTGAGCGACGGCAGCCTCTATCCGGCGATCAACCGGTTGGCGCGCGCCGGCCTGGTCAGCCGGCAGCGGGAGCCGGGCGCGGCGGCGGCGCCCCGGCACACCCTCTCGCTCACCGAGGCGGGGCGGGCGGAGCTGCGGCGGCGGCTGTGCGAACCGACGGAACTGGATGTCACCGACCAGAACCGGTTCTTCAGCCTGCTCGCGTTCCTCGGGCAGTTGGCCGATCCGGCGGCGCAGGCGGCGGTGCTGGAACGGCGGCTGGCGTTTCTCGACCAGCCGGCCAGCTTCTTCTACGCCGGCGACCGACCGCAGCGCGCGGCCGAGCAGGAGGATCGATTCCGGCGCGGCATGCTGGTCATGGCCGCCGCGATCAGCCGGGCCGAGAAGGCATGGCTGCGGGAGACCATCGCCGCGCTGCGCGGGTCCGAGCAGACCCGCTGACCGGCAGGTGAGTCGACGATGGTCCGGCGTCCCTGGCGGGAACGCCGGACCATCGCCATCGCGGGCGACGCCGGGACCGGCTCGGTCAGCCGACGGCGGCCAGGTCGGTCAGCCGGGCCAGCGAGTCCTCCAGGTCGGCGCCGACCCGGCGCAGGCCGAGGCGGAGCAGGGCGGCCTTGACCGGCCCGGCGGGCCACCGTACGACGATGAGCCGCACGAGCGTCCCGCCCTCCTCCTCGTCCGGGGTCAGCTGCACGTAGATCTCGGTGCGCGCCTCGGCCCGGGCGCCAGCGCCCCTGGCCCGTTCGCGCCACCCGATCAGGGTCGGCTCCTGGTAGGCGATCACCTCGGCCTCGTGTGCCGCGCCGCGCCCGGCCTGGACCAGTTGTCGCCGGCCGAAGCCCTCCCCCGAGAGGACCTCGGCCGCGCGGACCCCCGCCAGCCAGGCCGGCAGTTGCTCGGCCCGCTGTACGACGTCCCAGACCGCTTCCACCGGCGCCATCACGTGCGCACTGCGTTCCACGAGGATCATGTCGTCTTTCCCCCACTAAGGACATCCGCGATATTACGCACTGTATGCGCAAATTCGGACTTACCCGGACGGGTTCGGAAAAGACACGCCGAAAACCCTTGCGCCACCAGGCTTCCCGGCCTATGGCGCATCATCGATCCGCGCCCTAGAGTCCCGAACACGATTCGCGTTTACGGAGGGGCGAATGACGACCGCGCCGATGCCCGAATTCCCCAGCGGATTCCGATGGGGAGTGTCCACCTCCGCGTACCAGATCGAGGGCGCGGCCGGCGCCGACGGCCGGGGAGCGTCCATCTGGGACACCTTCGCCCGCTCCCCCGGCCGGATCGTCGACGGCAGCACCGGCGACGAGGCGTGCGACCACTACCACCGGTACGCCGAGGATGTGGCGCTGCTCGCCGGGCTCGGGGTGTCCGCGTACCGGTTCTCCATCGCCTGGCCGCGGGTGCGGCCCACCGGCACGGGTACGGTCAACCCGGCCGGGCTGGACTTCTATGAGCGGCTGGTGGACGCGCTGCTCGACCGGGGTGTGGACCCGGTGGCCACCCTGTTCCACTGGGACCTGCCGCAGGCCCTGGAGGACGTCGGCGGCTGGCTCAACCGGGACACCGCCCACCGCTTCGCCGAGTACGCCGACCTGGTCGCCGCCCGCCTCGGCGACCGGGTGAAGCTCTGGATCACGCTCAACGAGCCGTTCATCCACATGAGCCTCGGGTACGGCACGGGTGTGCACGCCCCCGGCCGGATGCTGCTCTTCGACGCCTTCCCGGTGGCCCACCACCAGCTCCTCGGGCACGGCCTCGCGGTCTCCGCGCTGCGCGCCCGCAGCAGCGGCCCGGTCGCCATCGCGAACAACTACTCTCCCGTGCGGCTGGCTGGGGACACCGACGCCGACCGGGCCGCCGGGGCGGCGTACGACGCGCTGCACAACCGGCTCTTCACCGACCCGCTGCTCGGCCTCGGCTACCCGGCGGGGCTGGACTTCGACCCCGGGGTCGTCCGCGACGGGGACCTCGAGGTGATCGGCACCCCGATCGACGTGCTCGGGGTGAACTACTACAACCCGACCGGCATCCGGGCCGCCGAGCCGGGCTCGCCCCTGCCGTTCGAGATCGTGCCGCTGGACGGTTACCCGCGGACCGCCTTCGACTGGCCGGTGGCCCCGGACGGGCTGCGCGACCTGCTGCTCCAACTTGGCGGCACCTACGGGGACCGGCTGCCGCCGATCCAGGTGACCGAGGGCGGCTGCGCGTACGACGACGTGCCGGACGCCGAGGGCCGGGTGGCCGACCCGGAGCGGATCGCGTACCTGGACGCGCACCTGCGGGCAGTGCGGGAGGCGATCGATGCCGGGGTCGAGGTCACCGGGTACTTCGTCTGGTCCCTGCTGGACAACTGGGAGTGGGCCGAGGGCTTCACCAAGCGGTTCGGCCTGGTGCACGTCGACTACGCCACCCAGCGGCGTACCCCGAAATCCTCGTACGCCTGGTTCCGCGACCAGGTCGTGCGGCCGTGACCACGGTCGACCCGACGCCGGCCGCGTTGCCGGCGGCGCTGGCCGAACCGACCGTGCCGGTCCGGCGGAGCTGGATCGCACTGATCTTCGCGGCCAACCTCGGCGTCTGGATGGCCTTCTTCA
Source organism: Micromonospora sp. RTBAU3-60 (assembly GCF_054963695.1). Lineage (NCBI taxonomy): Bacteria > Bacillati > Actinomycetota > Actinomycetes > Micromonosporales > Micromonosporaceae > Micromonospora > Micromonospora sp. RTBAU3-60. The sequence continues at coordinate 5,193 of NZ_JBUEGB010000026.1, forward strand.
CCCCGATCCAGGTGCTGCTGCCGCAACAGGTGGAGCGCATCGCGCCGGGCGACAAGGAGGCCATGCTGGCGGTCGTCACCGGCCTCGGCGCGCTCGCCGCGGTCCTCGCGAACCCGCTCGCTGGGGCGTTGTCCGACCGGACCGTGCTCCGGGTGGCGAACCGGCAGTTCGGTCGGCGGCACATCTGGACGGCGTCCGGGGCGATCCTCGGCGCCCTGGCGCTGGTGCTGCTGGCCCGGCAGGACAGCATCGCCGAGGTGGCCGTCGGCTGGGTCGCCGCGCAGGTGTGCTTCAACGCGATGCTGGCCAGCCTCACCGCCGCGATTCCGGACCGGGTGCCGGTCGCCCAGCGTGGCGGCGTCTCCGGCTGGGTGGGCATCCCGCAGGCGCTCGGCCTGGTGCTCGGGGCGGTGCTGGTCACCGCCGTGGTCACCGGCAACGCCGCCGGGTACGCCGCCGTCGCCCTGGCGGTGCTGCTGCTGTCGCTGCCGTTCGCGCTGCTCACCGAGGACGACCCGCTGCCCCGGGAGCACCGGCCGGCGCTGCCGTTACGCGGGCTGCTCGCCTCGATGTGGATCAGCCCGCGCCGGCACCCGGACTTCGCCTGGGCCTGGTTCACCCGGTTCCTGGTGCAGACCGGCAACGCGCTGGGCACGCTCTACCTGCTGTACTTCCTCACCGACGGGGTGCGCGTCGCCGATCCCGAGGGCGCGCTGCTGGTGCTCATCCTGCTCTACACGCTCGGCATGATGCTGACCGCCGTGGTGGCCGGGCGGCTGTCGGACCGGTCCGGCCGGCGCAAGGTCTTCGTGATCGTCTCTGGGCTGATCATGGCGGTGGCGGCGCTGCTGCTCGCCGTGGCGCCGACCTGGCCCATGGCGGTCGCCGCCGCGCTGCTGCTCGGCGCCGGCTACGGCGTCTACCTGGCGGTCGACGCGGCGCTGATCACCCAGGTGCTGCCGGCCGCCACCGACCGGGCCAAGGACCTCGGGGTGATCAACATCGCCAACTCCGCGCCCCAGGTGCTCGGCCCGGCGCTGTCCGCCCCGATCGTGGTCCACCTGGGCGGCTACCCCACCCTGTACGCGGTCACCGCGGCGGTCACCCTGCTCGGCAGCGCCCTGGTCCTCAAGATCCGCTCGGTTCCCTGAACGGTGTCAGGAGGGGCCCTTCTACCCGCACGAGGCGGCGTTGAGAAGGGGCCCTTCCGTATTCGGTCGCGGCCGGCCGTAGGCTTGGGGGCGTGACGGTACGTGTACGCTTCGCCCCTTCCCCGACCGGTATGTTCCACGTCGGCGGCGCCCGCTCGGCCCTGCAGAACTGGATCTACGCCAAGCAGCAGGGCGGGGTGTTCGTGCTCCGCATCGAGGACACCGACGCCGCTCGCAACAAGCCCGAGTGGACCGAGGGCATCCTGTCGGCGCTCGACTGGATCGGCATCGAGCGGGGCAGCTACGAAGGCCCCTACTTCCAGTCGTCGTACGCCGGCGAGCATCGCGCCGCGGCCCTGCGGCTGTACGAGAGCGGCCGGGCGTACTACTGCGACTGCACCCGGGAGGACGTGCAGGCGCGTACCGGCTCCCAATACGCCGGTTACGACGGCTTCTGCCGGGACCGGGGGCTCGGGCCCGGCGAGGGGCGGGCGCTGCGCTTCCGTACCCCGGACGAGGGCGAGACCGTGGTGGTCGACCTGATCCGCGGCGAGCCCACCTTCGAGAACAAGCTGATCGAGGACTTCGTCATCGCCCGCAGCGACGGTTCGCCGGTGTTCCTGCTCGCCAACGTGGTCGACGACATGACCATGGGGATCACCCACGTGATCCGGGCCGAGGAGCACCTGCCCAATACCCCGAAGCAGCAGCTGCTCTGGGACGCGCTCGGGGTCAAGCCGCCGGTCTGGGCGCACGTGCCCGTGGTGGTGAACGAGAAGCGGCAGAAGCTGTCCAAGCGGCGGGACAAGGTCGCCCTGGAGGCGTACCGGGACGAGGGCTACCTCGCGGACGCGATGCGCAATTACCTGATGCTGCTCGGCTGGGCCCCCTCCGGCGACCGGGAGATCGTGCCCTGGTCGGTGATCGAGGAGGAGTTCCGGCTGGCGGAGGTGAACCCGTCCCCGGCGTTCTTCGACGAGAAGAAGCTGCGCGCGTTCAACGGCGAGTACATCCGGGCGCTCGCGGCGGAGGACTTCATCACGGAATGCCAGCCCTGGCTGACCGGCACCGGCACCATCGCCCCGCCCCCGTGGCAGCCGGAGGAGTTTGACCCGGCCGCGTTCGCCGCGGTGGCGCCGCTGGCGCAGACCCGGATCGCGGTGCTCAGCGAGATCGTGCCGAACGTCGACTTCCTCTTCCTGGCCGACCCGCTGATCGACGAGGCGGCCTGGGCGAAGGCGATGAAGGAGGGCGCGGCCGACCTGCTGGACGCGGCGATCGCCGCGTTCGAGGCGCTGGAGTCTTGGCACGCCGAGTCGCTGAAGTCCACGCTGGAGGCGGTCGGCGCGGAGCGGGGCCTGAAGCTGGGCAAGGCGCAGGCGCCGGTCCGGGTGGCGGTCACCGGACGTACCGTCGGCCTGCCGCTCTTCGAGTCCATCGAGGTGCTCGGCCGCGAGCGCACCCTGACCCGGCTGCGCGCCGCCCGGGTGCGCCTGATCTGACGTCGGATCGCGACGGGCCCGCCGGTCATCCGGCGGGCCCGTCGTCGTACGTGGGCTCAGCGGCTCGCGGAGCGGCGGCGCAGCAGCAACCCGCCGCCCAGCGCGACGAGCGCCACCACCGCCCCGAGCGCCCACCACAGGCCGGTGCCGCCGCCCTCGTCGGAGCGCGAGGCGACCGGGTCGGCGCTCGCCGCCGAGGTCGCCCCGGCGGCCGGGGTCGAGGGCGCCGCGGTGGTCGGCGACGCGCTGGCCGAGGGGGTGGCGGGGGCCGCGCCGGTGGTCAGGGTGAAGCTGACCTTCCCCTTGATCGGGTGCCCGTCGGTCGAGCCGACCTGGTACGCGACGGTGTAGACGCCGGCCGGGCCCGGGGTGAACGGCAGGCTCACCCGGTTGCCGGAGAAGGTCGGTTCGCCACCGGAGCCGGGGGCGTCGTCCGGCCCGGTCACCGTGATCTTTGTCGTACCGGGGGACAGCCTGGCCAGGAAGCGGAGTTCGATCCGCTTCGGCGCGGTCGCCACCGTGGCCCCGTCCTTCGGATCGCTGCCGGTCAGCGAGTTGTGCGCGGCGGCGGGGCTGGCCGGCAGCACCGTCGCCCCCAGCGCCACCCCGAGAACGACCAGCCAGGTACGCGCCGCACGGGCAATCCTGCCCCCCATGAGCCCCTCCGTCCGGGTACGATCCGGCCGCTGATCAACAGCCGCTCACATTAGTCGGCCGCAGATCGCAAATAGTTCCAAATACTCTTCCAGCAGCTGCAACCGAACGGCGTTCTGCGGAGTCTTTGAGGTGGGCACCGGTGCTTCTTCCGGCGGCCACCACCGTCGGCCGATCCAGCGTGACCTGCAACGGAAGCCAGCCATCGAACGGGGCGAGGAGGCGGCGATGATCCGAAGGGTGACGCGACTGCTGGCAGCCGTGGCCGGCGCGGTGCTCGCGACCACGTGCGCACTGCTCCTGACCGGCCCGGCGACGGCCCGGGCGGCGGGCCCCGGACCCAAGCTCGCACCGGCACCGGCCGGGGTGGACATCACCGGCGACCGGCTGGACCAGCCCCTGCAACTGCGCGCCGACACCCACCCCGCCGAGGTGAACGCGGTCATGGACCAGGTGAGCTGGCTGGCCAAGACCGGGCAGCAGCGCGGCCCGGAGGCGCAGGACCTCGGTCCGAAGTACACGGTCGTGGTGCTCACCGGCGGGGTGGCGGTCAAGACGTACGACCTCTACCCGCTCGCCAAGGGCGGGCCCCGGATCTACCGGCCGGCCAAGCAGCCCGACCGGAGCAAGACCCGGGCCGGCTGGTTCTTCGGCCGGCTGAACATGTCCGAGACGCTGCGTTCCGTCGGCGTGCCGCTGGAGCGGCAGTTCGACACGCTCAGCGGCGGCATCGGCGGCGGCGAGCGGGTCCTCCCGGAGGAGACGCTGAACCCGGCTCAGGACATCGACGCGGCGATGAGCGAACTCCAGCGGCTGCTGCTGCTCAACGTCGGGGTCGTGGTGGTCATCACCGCCGGGCTCGCCGGCATCGCGCTGCTGGTCCGCCGCCGCACCCGCTGAGCCGACCGCGCGGCGTCGCCGGGGGCCGGCTCAGATCTCCAGCACCACCTTGCCCCGGACGTGCCCCGCCGCCACCAGGCGCTGCGCCTCGGCCGCCTCGGTCAGCGGGAAGGTCCGGGCCACGTGCACGGTGAGCCGGTCGGCGTCGACCAGCCCGGCCAGCACACTCAGGTCGGCGGTGGACGGCTTCACGAAGAGGTAGCTGCCGCCGAGCCGGGTGACGTGCTCCGGGTCGGCGGTGGAGACCAGCCGGGCCGGCCGGGCGAGCAGTTCGGCCGAGACGTCCAGCGCCTCGCCGCCGAAGAGGTCCAGCGCCACGTCCACCCCGTCGGGCGCGACCGCGCGGATCCGGTCCAGCAGGCCGGCGCCGTAGCTGACCGGCTCGGCGCCCAGCGACCGGACGAAGTCGTGGTTGGCCTCGCTGGCCGTGCCGATCACCTTGCCGGCGCCGAGCGCCCGGGCCAACTGCACCGCCAGGTGCCCCACTCCGCCGGACGCGCCGTGCACCAGGACCGTGTCGTTGGCGCCGGTCCGGGCCAGCTGCAACGCCTGGTACGCGGTCAGCCCGGCCAGCGGCAGGGCACCCGCCTCCGCCCAGGACGCCTGGACCGGCTTGTCGGCGAGGCACCGCTCCGGAGCGGGCACCAGCTCCGCGTACGTGCCGTACTGGACGTCGTCGCGCCGGACGTACCCGATCACCTCGTCGCCCACCGCGAAGCCGGTCACCGCGGGGCCGACCGCCTCCACCACGCCGGCCGCGTCCCAGCCGGGCACCAGCGGGAAGTGCGCCGGCATGGCACCGGCCAGGTGGCCCTCGCGGACCTTCCAGTCGACCGGGTTCACCCCGGCGGTGCGCACCCGGATCAGCACCGTGTCCGGCCCGACCGGCGGGGTGGGCAGCTCCCGCAGGGTGAGCTGGTCCGCCGAGCCGTACGCGTCGATCGCGATCGCCTTCACGGTGCCCACGCTAGCGGTGAACCTCAGCCGGGCTGGCCGGCCAGGCAAATTGGGGTCAGCACCAGCGGCGCGGGGGCCGCTCGCGGCGGACCACCCGGTTGCGCGGCCGCACCGCGCCGTGCCGGTGGGCGCCCGCCCAGCCGGACAGGTCGCTGCGGCAGCCCTGGCTGGGCGCCGGCTCGGGCAGGGCCGGCTCGGCGGCCCGCTGCCGCGGCGCGGGCGCGTCGTCCTCCCCGCGCTCCGGCCCCCAGCAGGCGGCCGTCTCGGCCGGATGCGGCAGGCCGGCCCGTCTCGGGTGCTTGGCGGACGCCGGCTGTTCGTGGCCCGGCCGGCCGGGCTCGCCCTGGGCGCAGCCGTGTTCGGCCTCCCCGTGCGCCATCCCGGTCTCCTCACCTTCGCCATCGCCCGTCGGGCGGTCACCCCGACGTGCTCTGACACCGTACTGGCCGGGCCCGACGGGCTGGACGGCGCGTACCCGTGGAGATCAGCTGCGGCCCGGGTCAGGCCCGGCGGGCGGCGTCCAGGTCGGCGCGGGTGAGCAGGGCCCGCAGGCTGATCCCGTGCGCGGCCAGCGCCTCGGCCCCGCCCTCGCCCCGGTCGATCACGCAGAGGGCGTGCGCGACCGTCGCCCCCAGCTCGCGGAGCTGGCCGGTGGAGATCACCACCTGGCCGCCCGAGGTCACCACGTCCTCGACCACCAGCACCCGCCGGCCGGCGACCTCCGCGCCCTCCGCCAGCCGCGCCGTCCCGTACGCCTTGGCGGTCTTGCGGACGAAGGCGCACGGCAGCCCGACGTGCCGGGCCAGTGCGGTGACCACGGGGATGCCGCCGAGTTCCAGGCCGGCCAGCACCTCGGTGCCGGGCGGGACCAGCTCGGCCAGCCCGGCCGCCACCCGGTCCAGCAGCACCGGGTCGGCCTCGAACCGGTACTTGTCGAAGTACTCGTCGGCGATCCGGCCGGACCGGAGCACGAACTGCCCGGTGAGCCGGCAGCGGGCGGCGATGTCGCGGGCGAGGTCCGCCGCGGGCGAGGGGTCGGTCACAGGAGATCATTGTGGCATCGCGCCGCATGGCGGTCCGGCCGCCGCGACCCTCGGTGTGCACGCCCAGGTCAGGCCGTGTCAGGCTAAGGCGGTGAGCGAACCGGGCGGCACCGAACTGTCGGCCACGCTGCGCCGGATCGAACGCGCGGCGGGCGCGTTGGCCACCGCGAGCGTGGCCCGGATGGACGAGGCGCTGCCCTGGTTCCGGGAGCTGCCGGCGGACCAGCGGTCCTGGGTCATGCTGGTCGCCCAGGCCGGCGTCCGGTCCCTGGTGCAGTGGCTGCACCAGGGCGGCGGCGCGACCGACAGCACCCAGGAGGTGTCGGACGAGGTCTTCGCCGCCGCGCCGCAGGCCCTGGCCCGCTCGATCAGCCTCCAGCAGACCGTCGCGCTGATCAAGGTGACCATCGAGGTGGTCGAGGAGCAGGTGGCGCACCTGGCCGCCGAGGGCGAGGAGCAGCCGCTGCGGGAGGCGGTGCTGCGCTTCTCCCGGGAGATCGCCTTCGCCGCCGCCCGGGTGTACGCCCGCGCCGCCGAGTCACGCGGCTCGTGGGACGCCCGGCTCCAGGCGCTGCTGGTGGACGCGCTGCTGCGCGGCGACTCGCCGGACGTGCTGGCCAGCCGGGCGGCGGCACTGGGCTGGACCGACGCGCCCCCGGTGGCGGTCGCGGTCGGCCGGTCCCCCGGCGGCGAGGTGGCCGCCGTGCTGCACACCGTCTACCGGCAGGCTCGCCGGATCGGGGTCGAGGTGATCGGCGGCGTGCACGGCGACCGGCTGGTCATCGTGCTCGGCGGGGCGGCGGACCCGGTGACCGCGACGGACATGCTGCTGACCGCTTTCGGGGAGGGGCCGGTGGTGGTGGGCCCGGCCGTACCCAGCCTGGACGAGGCGACGGACTCGGCGCGGGCCGCGCTGGCCGGGTTCCGCGCGGCGCCGGCCTGGCCGACCGCGCCCCGCCCGGTGCCCGCCGCCGACCTGCTGCCCGAGCGGGCCCTGGCCGGCGACGCCGAGGCCCGCCGCCGGTTGCGCCACGACGTGTACGCGGCGCTGGTCCGCGCCGGGGGCGAACTGCTGGAGACCCTGGACGCCTTCTTCGCCGCCGGCGGCACGCTGGAGAGCGCCGCCCGGGCCCTCTTCGTGCACCCCAACACGGTGCGCTACCGGCTCAAGCGGGTCGCCGAGGTGACCGGGTTCTCGCCGCTCGCGCCGCGCGACGCGTTCGCCCTGCAGGTGGCGCTGACCGTGGGTCGGCTCGACCCGGTGGTCCCGGCCGTCGCACCGGTCCCGAGCCAGACAATGGCCGCAGGGGTCAGGAAAACATCACACACAGGTGATGATCGCCGCCGATTTTTGTAGGTTTCCTCTAAAGCTTCTAGTACGGTTTGGTGCCGTGCGTTACAGCGCGACTCGCGAGTATCCGTCAGAGTCGTAGACGTGCTCGCCGTTCTCTCACCCGGACAGGGTTCCCAGAAACCCGGCTTCCTGACTCCCTGGCTCGACCTGCCGGGCGCCGAGGCGCGCCTGCGCTGGTGGTCCGCGCTGGCCGGCGTCGACCTGGTCCGCCTCGGCACCCAGGCGGACGCGGACGAGATCAAGGACACCGCCCGCACGCAGCCGCTGCTCGTCGCGGCCGCGCTGCTCGCCGCGGAGCACCTGCCGATGTACGACGTCGCGCTCGTCGCCGGGCACAGCGTCGGCGAGCTGGGCGCCGCCGCCCTGGCCGGGGTGCTGCCCGCCGAGGCGGCCGTGACCCTCGCCGGCGTACGCGGCCGGGAGATGGCCGCCGCCTGCGCGCTGGAGCCGACCGGGATGGCCGCCGTGCTCGGCGGCGACCCGGCCGAGGTGCTCGCCGCCATCGAGGCGCACGGGCTGCACCCGGCCAACCGCAACGGCACCGGCCAGGTCGTCGCCGCGGGCGCGGTGGCCGGCCTGGAGAAGCTGGCCGCCGAGCCGCCCGCGAAGGCCCGGGTCATCCGGCTCCAGGTCGCCGGCGCCTTCCACACCCCGTACATGGCCCCGGCCGAGGCCGCCCTGGCCGCCGTGGCCGGCGGTATCGTGCCGGCCGACCCGGCCCGGATCCTGCTCTCCAACCTGGACGGCGCCGCGGTCAACCACCGCCGGGAGCTGGTGCAGCGGCTGGTCCGACAGGTCACCGCCCCGGTCCGCTGGGACCTGTGCATGCGGACCCTGGCCGACCTCGGGGTCACCGGCGTGATCGAGCTGCCGCCGGCCGGCACCCTGGCCGGCCTGGTCAAGCGGGAGCTCAAGGGCGAGGGTGCGCCCGAGATCGTCACCCTGAACACCCCCGACGACCTGCCCGCCGCGCGGGACCTGATCGCCCGGCACAGCGGCCCGGGCGGTCACGAGCCGGTGATCCAGTTCCGGGTGGTGGTCTCCCCCGCCGCCGGGACCTTCGAGCCGCTGACCGACCTGGCCGAGGGCGTCGACCTGCGCACCGGTCAGGTCATCGGCCACGTCGCGACCCGGCAGGGGCCGGTCGAGGTGACCGCGCACCACAGCGGGCTGCTCACCGAGTGGCTCGCCCACCACAACGACCCGGTCGCCCCGGGCCAGCCCCTCGCCCGCATCGGAGGACAGGCATGACCGCCAGCAAAATCGTGGCGATGGGGCACTACCAGCCCTCCCGCGTGGTGACCAACGACGACATCGCGCAGCTGGTCGACACCAACGACGAGTGGATCCGGGACCGGGTCGGCATCGTCACCCGGCGGATCGCCGGTGACGAGACGGTGGCCGACATGGCCACGGCCGCGGCCGGCAAGGCGCTGGCCAACTCCGGCCTGAGCGCCGCCGACATCGACCTCGTCGTGGTCGCCACCTGCACCTCGGTCGACCGCAGCCCGAACGTGGCCTGCCGGGTCGCCGCGAAGCTGGGCATCACCGCCCCGGCCGCGTACGACATCAACACCGCGTGCTCGGGCTTCGCCTACGCGCTGGGCACGGTCGACCACGCAATCCGGGCCGGGGTGGCGCGCAACGCGATCGTCATCGGCGCGGAGAAGCTGTCCGAATTCACCGACTGGACCGACCGCTCGACCTGCATCATCTTCGGCGACGGCGCCGGGGCCGCGGTGGTCACCGCGACCGCCGAGGGCGAGCCGGCCGGGGTCGGGCCGGTGGTCTGGGGCTCGGTGCCGGAGAAGAGCGACGCGGTCCGGATCGAGGGCTGGCGGCCGTACATCGCGCAGGAGGGGCAGGCCGTGTTCCGCTGGGCCACCACCGCGCTGGCGCCGCTCGCGCTGGAGGCCTGCGAGAAGGCCGGGGTGGCCCCGTCCGAGCTGGCCGCGTTCGTGCCGCACCAGGCCAACGGCCGGATCATCGACGGCATCGCCAAGCGGCTGAACATCCCCGATGCGGTCATCGCGAAGGACATCGTCGAGTCCGGCAACACGTCGGCGGCGAGCATCCCGCTGGCCCTGTCCAAGCTGGTCGAGCGGCGTGAGGTGCCGGCGGGCGGGCCGGTGCTGCTGTTCGGCTTCGGCGGCGGTCTGACCTACGCCGGTCAGGTCGTCCGCTGCCCCTGAAGACCCCCTCGGGCGCGAGCGCGCCGAGGAGTGACGACCGGCGTCGCCGGCCGTCGAGTGAACCCCCGATGAGAGGAACCAACCGCAATGACCCGTGACGAGATCACCGCCGGCCTCGCCGAGATCCTCGAAGAGGTTGCCGGGGTGAACCCGGACGACGTGGCCGAGGGGAAGTCCTTCACCGACGACCTCGACGTCGACTCGCTCTCCATGGTGGAGGTCGTGGTGGCGGCCGAGGAGAAGTTCGGCGTCAAGATCCCGGACAACGAGGTGCAGAACCTGAAGACCGTCGGGGACGCCGTCAGCTACATCGAGGCGCAGTCCTGATCATGAGTCGCCCCGACGTCGTCGTCACCGGGCTCGGCGCGACGACCCCGCTCGGCGGGGACGTCGCGTCGACCTGGGACGCCATGCTCGCCGGCCGCTCCGGGGTGAGTGCGCTCACCCAGGAGTGGGCGGCGCAACTGACGGTCCGGATCGCGGCCCAGCTCGCCGTCGAGCCCACCGAGGTGCTGGACCGGGTCAAGCTGCGCCGGCTGGACCGGTCCGAGGCGATCGCGCTCATCGCGGCCCAGCAGGCCTGGGCCGACGCCGGGTTGGCCGACGCCGGGCTGGACCCGGAGCGGCTGGCGGTCAGCGTCGGCTCCGGCATCGGCGGGGCCACCACCCTGCTCGCCCAGGACGACATCCTGGAGGCCTCCGGCCCGCGGCGGGTCTCCCCGCACACCGTGCCGATGCTGATGCCGAACGGCCCGGCCGCCTGGGTCGGGTTGGAGCTGGGCGCCAAGGCCGGGGTGCACTCGGTGGCCAGCGCGTGCGCGACCGGCGCGGAGGCGATCGCGCTCGGGCTGGACATCATCCGCGCCGGCCGGGCCGACGTGGTGGTGGCCGGCGGCACCGAGGCGGTCATCCACCCGCTGCCGATCGCCGGTTTCGCCTCGATGCGGGCCATGTCGACCCGCAACGACGAGCCGGAGAAGGCCTCCCGGCCGTGGGACAAGGGCCGCGACGGCTTCGTGCTCGGTGAGGGCGCGGGCGTGGTGGTCCTGGAGCGCGCCGACCACGCCGCAGCCCGCGGCGCCCGGGTGTACGCCCGGCTCGCCGGCGCCGGCATCACCTCGGACGCGTACGACATCGTGCAGCCGCACGCCGAGGGCGAGGGCGCGATCCGGGCAATCGGGAAGGCGATCGCCGACGCGGATGTCGCCAAGATGGACATCGTGCACGTCAACGCGCACGCCACCTCGACCCCGGTCGGCGACATGCTGGAGATCGGCGCCCTGCGCAAGGCGCTGGGCGACCACCCCGTGCTGTCGGCCACCAAGTCGATGACCGGGCACCTGCTCGGCGCGGCCGGGGCGCTGGAGTCCATCGCCACCATCCTGTCCATCCGGGACGGTGTGGTACCTCCGACGATCAACCTCGACGACCCGGACGACGGCCTCACGTTGGAGGTGGCCGCGCACAAGGCGCGCCACATGGAGGTCCCCGCCGCGCTGAACAACGCGTTCGGCTTCGGCGGCCACAACGTGGCGCTCGTCTTCACGCGGGCCTGACCCCTCTGCCCCTGGAGGCATCCGTGACCACCACCGCCGTCGGCACGGACAACTCGACCGTGGACCACCGGGATCCCGAGGCCCGGCTGCGGGCCCTGTTCGACGCCGGCTCGCTGCGCCTGCTGGCGCCGCGGGACGGCTCCGGCGTGCTCTGCGCGCGGGGCACGATCGACGGTACGCCGGCGATCGCGTACGCCAGCGACGCCACGAAGATGGGCGGCGCGATGGGCACCGAGGGGTGCCGACACATCGTGGACGCCATCGACACGGCGGTCCGGGAGCGGGTGCCGGTGCTCGGCCTCTGGCACTCCGGTGGTGCCCGGCTCGCCGAGGGCGTGGTCGCCCTCGACGCCGTCGGGCAGGTCTTCGCCGCCATGGTCCGGGCCTCCGGCCGGGTGCCGCAGATCTCCGTGGTGCTCGGGCCGGCCGCCGGTGGCGCCGCCTACGGGCCGGCGCTGACCGACATCGTGGTGATGAGCGGGGCCGGCCGGATCTTCGTCACCGGCCCCGAGGTGGTTCGCAGCGTCACCGGTGAGCAGGTCGACATGGAGCGGCTGGGCGGCCCCGAGCCGCACGGCCGGCGCTCCGGCGTGGCGCACGTGACGTGCCGGGACGACGAGGAGGCGCTGGCCGAGTCGCGCAGGCTCGCGGCGTTCCTCGGTCGTCCGGGCCGGATCTCGCCGGACGACGTGGCCACCGGCGTGGACGGGCACGACCTGGCCGCGAAGATGCCGGCCGAGCTCAACCGGGCGTACGACGTGAAGCCGGTGGTCAAGGCGCTGCTCGACGCCCCCGGCGTGGAGCTGCACGCCAAGTGGGCGCCGAACATCGTCACCACGCTCGGCCGGTTCGCCGGCCGTACGGTCGGCGTGATCGCCAACAACCCGCTGCGGCTCGGTGGCTGCCTCGACGCGTCCAGCGCCGAGAAGGCCGCCCGGTTCGTGCGGATGTGCGACTCGCTCGGGGTGCCGCTGATCGTGCTGGTCGACGTCCCCGGCTACCTGCCCGGCCTGGGTCAGGAGTGGGAGGGCGTGGTCCGGCGCGGGGCGAAGCTGCTGCACGCCTTCGCCGAGGCGGTGGTGCCGCGGGTGACGCTGGTGACCCGCAAGGCGTACGGCGGCGCGTACATCGCGATGAACTCCCGCTCGCTGGGGGCGACCGCGGTGTTCGCCTGGCCGAACGCGGAGCTCGCGGTGATGGGGGCCAGCGCGGCGGTGAACATCCTGCACCGCAAGCGGCTGGCCGCCACCCCGGTCGAGGAGCGGGAGGCGCTGCGGGCCCAGCTGATCGAGGAGCAGGTCCGGGTCGCCGGCGGCGTCAACCGGGCGCTGGAGATCGGCGTGGTGGACGACGTGATCAAGCCGGCGGAGACCCGGCGGCGGATCGCCGAGGCGCTGGCCGCGGCGCCGGCCGCCCGGGGCGCGCACGGCAACATCCCGCTGTAGCCACCGGTCAAACCCTTCAGGGTCCGCGCCCACCCCGGGCGCGGACCCTGACGTCTGCTCAGCCCCGGTTGCGGGGGTGCTGGCGGGCGGTCCGCTCGTTGCCCCGCCGGTAGTTGCCGGTCCACCGGGCCATCACCAGCTGCGGGTCGTCCTCGACCTCGGCCAGGAACTCCGCCGCGCGGCCGCCGCGCAGCGTGCCAGCCACCCGGCCGTGGTGCGTGATCACGACGGAGCCGTCGGCCCGCTCGACGTAGCGGAAACCCTGCGCCTGCTGTCCCATGGTCGGTCACCCTGCCAGGGTCGGTCGCGCGCCGCACCCGGGTTTGCCGCCGCCCGAGCCGCTAGGGTGGGGGCGCCGAAAAGGAGTACGCCCTGGAAGCCACCGAGATCCGCAAGCTCGCCGCGCTCGAGGACAGCCACTGGTGGTACCGGGAGCGGCGGGCCCTGCTGGGCCGGGCGCTGCGGCGGCTGGCGGCGGCCGGGGCGCACCCGGGGCGGGCGCTGGACATCGGCGCGGCCGGCGGCGGCAACACCCGGGTGCTGCGGGCGTACGGCTGGCAGCCGCTCGCCCTGGAATACAGCGCGGCGGGCGCCGGGGTGGCCCGGGAGCGGGGCCTGGACGTGATCCGGGCCGACGCCCGGCACCTGCCGGTCCCCTCGGCCAGCCTGGGCCTGGTGGTCGCCTTCGACATCCTCGAGCACTTCGACGAGGATCACCTCGCCGCCGGCGAGATCCGCCGTACCCTGCGGCCGGGCGGGACGGCACTGATCGCGGTGCCGGCCGACATGCGGCTCTGGTCGGCGCACGACGTGGCCGTCGGGCACGTCCGCCGCTACGACCGGGCCGGGCTGCGCGCGGTGGTGGAGAAGGCCGGGCTGGTGGTGGACGAGCTGTGGAGCTGGAACGTGCTGCTGCGCCCGGTCGCCGCCTGGCGGCGCAGGAGGTTGACCGGCAGTGACCTGGATGAGCTGCACCCGCTGGTCAACCTCGGGCTGCGCACGATCGTCACGACCGAGCGCTACCTGCCGGTGCGGGGCCTGCCCGGCGTCTCGCTGATGCTGCGCGCCCACCGCCTGAGCTGACCCGCCGGCCCGCCCGCGCATGTAGCGCGAACGGGCGGGCCGGCAGGTCACCAGGTCAGCGGGGCGCGGGCACCGCCTCGCGGGCCAGGGTGAGCGCGCCGAGCAGCGCGGCGTCGTCGGCGTGCCGGGAGAGCACCACGTCGGGTCGGTGCGGCAGCACCTCGTTGAGCCGGTCGACCAGCAGCCTGCGGATCAGCGCGCTGCGGGCCACCCCGCCCACCAGCACCACCCGCTGCGGGTCGAGCAGCAGGCAGCAGGTGGCCAGGTGCCGCGCCACCTCGTCGACCCGGGCGGTCAGCGCGTCGCGCGCCGGCCCGGGGCGTTCCGCCGCGTCGGCGAGCCCGGCCGCCCCGCCCGGCACGCCGAGGTCCCCGGCGAGCCGGTCCAGCGCCCGGCCGGAGAAGTCCAGCTCCAGCATGGTGCCGGGCCAGGGCCCGCCGGCCACGGCGTACCCGATCTCGCCGGCCGCCCCGCGGTGTCCGGCCAGGACGGTCCCGCCGACCGTCACGGCGGCCGCCACGCCGGTGCCGATGCCCACCACCAGGCCCGGGTCGGCGTCCCGCAGCGCGCCCAGCCGCAGCTCGGCCAGGGCGGCGGCGTTCAGGTCGTTGTCCACCGCCACCCGGGCGACGCCGAGCGTGTCGCGGACCGCGTCGGCCAGCCGCAGCCGCTCCCAGCCGGGCACGTTGGGGGCCAGGTCGATGCCGTCCGGACGGACCACGCCGGGCGAGGCCACCCCGGCCGCGACCAGCGGGCCACCCACCCCGGCGACCAACTCCGCGGCGAGCTGCAGGGCGCGTTCCAGGGCCTGCGGCGCGCCCTGCTCGGCGTGGGTGGGGACCCGGCGCTGGACCAGGAGGTGGCCCTCGGCGTCGGCCACCCCGACGGCCATCTTGGTGCCGCCGAAGTCGATGCCGAGCAGCAGCCCGCCGGTCCGGGTGCCGACCTCGGGGGACCCCGCCAGCCCCACGCTCACCGGGCCACCAGCTCGGCGGCGACGGCGTCCAGCGCCTCGTCCGCCCCGCGGAGCCGGTCGCGCACCGCCGCCAGCCGGTCGGCGACCGCCTCGAACGCGACGCGCAGCGTACCCACCTGGGCGCGGACCGCGGCGGCGCCGGGGCCGTCCACCTGGGCCCGGTTCAGCACCAGGTCGGGGCGGACGGCGGCGGCGATCAGGTCGGCGACGGCGGCGTCGTCGAGCGGGCCGGTCAGCCCCTCGGCGGCGGCCCGGACGCCCTCGGGGGTCCAGGTGTCCGGGCCCCCGGCCCGGACCAGCCGGCCGACCACCGAGTGGGCGGCCCGGAACGGCACCCCGTGGCGGGTCAACGCGTCGGCCGCGGCGGTGGTGGTGGCGCCGGAGGCGACGATCTCCTCCCGGCTCGGCGGCGACAGCGGCTCCACCTCGGCCAGGAAGCCGCCGACCAGGGCGAAGAAGCGCTCGGCCCGGTCGTTGCTCTCCCAGAGCCGGACCTGCACGTCGGTGGTGGCGTTGTTGGAGTCCTCCCACCATGCGGCGCCCACGTTGTTCAGCACCGAGGCGGCGTCCGCCGCGGCCGCGCCGGCGTACGAGACCAGGTGCTCCAGCACCACCGGGTTGCGCTTCTGCGGCATGATGCTGCTGCCCTGGGTGAAGTCGCCCGGCGTGGTGACCCACTGCCAGCTCAGCCAGTCCATCAGGGTGCGGGCCAGCCGCGCCCCGGTGGCCAGCGCCTGCGCGTTGAGGGTGCCGACCCGGACCAGGTGGTCGGCCCCGGCGACGGCCTCGTACGAGTTGGTCACCAGGCCGGCGAACCCGAGCAGCTCCGCCACCCGGGCCGGGGCGATGTCCAGGTCGGTGCCGGCGAACGCGCAGGAGCCCAGCGGCGAGACGTTGAGCTGGTCGATCAGGTCGGCGTAGGCGGCCGCCTCGCCGGCGAGCGCCTCGGCGTACCCGGCGAGCGCGTGACCGATCGTGGTGGGCTGGGCCGGCCGGCGGTGGGTGTAGCCGGTGATGACCACGTCCGCGTACCGGTCGGCGCGGTCCAGCGCGGTCCGGCCGGTGGCCAGCACCCGGTCCAGCACCCCGAGGAGCTGGTCCCGCAGCAGCATCCGGAACACCCCGGCGTCTAGGTCGTTCCGGCTGCGGGCCAGCTGCACGTCCAGCTCGGCGGTGGGAATGCCGCACGCCTCGGCGAGCCGCTTCTCCAGCAGGTAGTAGGTGTCCTCGAAACTGCCGTCGTAGGCCGGCGCCGGGGTGGTGTCGGCGCGCAGGGCGGCCAGCCCGCGCAGCAGCCGGGCGCCCCGCTCGGCGGGGATCAGCCCCTGCTCGGTCAGCATCACCACGTGTGCCTGGCTGGCATGGACCATCGCCGGGTAGAGGTGGCCGACGTGGTGGTCGTAGGTGGGCGCCAGGTGGTGCCGCTGGTACGTGGTCAGCGCGGGTGTGCTCATGGCAGTTCCTTACTTCCTTCCAGTCCGCGTGGGCGGTCGGGCCGCCCACTGCGGGTTCGGCTGGTCAGTCGGTCAGGCCGAGCAGCCGTTCGGCGTTGCCGGCGAAGATCGCGCGCAGGTGGTCGTCGGGCAGACCCAGCTCGCGGCAGACCCGGAGCTGGTCGTCGAGGTAGCGGGTGACGTAGCCGCGCGGGAACCAGGACGAGTCGCTGCCGAAGACGATCCGGTGCGGGCCGATCGTCTCGTAGCAGCGGCGGAACAGGTCCTCCAGGGTCAGCTTGTACGGCATCCATCGCACCCACTGATTGGAGCCGGACGTGTCGACGTGGATGTTGGGGCAGCCCCAGGCGGCGAAGAAGAGCTCCTGCACGTGCTGGACGCCGAAGTGCGGCACCACCACGGCCAGCTCCGGGAAGCGGCGGGCCATCCGGGCCAGCTCGTCCGGACCGCCGTACCGGCCGAAGGTGAGGCCGCCGGCGCTGCCGTAGTGCCCGATGTGGATCAGAACGGACACGCCGAGGCGCTGGGCGGTGCCCCAGAGCGGGTCCAGGTCCTCGTGGTCGAGCGGGCCGCGCAGCAGCGGGGCGAACAGCTTCAGCCCGCGCAGGCCGCGCTCGGTCACCGCGCGGTCCAGTTCCCCGGCGGCGTCCGGGCCGTACGGGTCGTGGTGGGCGAAGCCGAGCAGCAGGTCCGGGTGGCGGTCGACCACGTCGGCGAGGGTGTCGTTGCCGCCGCCGGTCACGAAGACGGCCTTCCGGATGTTGACCGCGCGCAACTCGTCGGCCCAGCGGTCGGCCTCGTCCGCCCAGTGCTCGGCCGGGGGCTCCGGGTCGGGGAAGCCCCACGCCTGCCGCCACTGCCGGGCGTACGGCGCCGAGCCGGCGGCCCGGACGGCGCGCTCATGCTCCCCGCCGGGGTGCATGCCGGCGGCCTGCTCGCAGGCGTGGATCGTCTCGTCCGCGCCGATCCGGAAGTGCAGGTGGAAGTCGACGATGTCCAGTCCACGGTCGATGGTCATGACCCTCCCTCGGTCGGCAGTGGATCGGCGGTGGGCGGCGCCGGCGGTGGGGCGGCCACCCAGGCGGCGACGATCTCCCGCAGCCGCTCCCCGGCAAGCGCGCGGACCCGCCGGCCCGCGTCCTCGCTGGCCAGCGAGACGTGCCCGGACCAGCCCTGCCAGGGCTCGGGGCGGGACTCCACCAGGACGTACGGGTGGCTCACCGTCAGCTTGGGCTTCGGTGGCAGGTCGGTGGCGGCGTCGAGGCGTACCGCGCCGGGGTCGAACCCGAGCACGCCGGACGTCTCGTACGCCCCGCCGTGCCCGCGGGCCGGCGGCACGCCGTAGATCTCCGTGGTCTCCGGCGGGGTGACCAGCTGGAACCAGTTGACCAGCAGCAGGCTGGCGGTACGTCGGCCGGAGACCCACTCCATGGCGGCCCGGACCGTGGACATGTTCGCGTCGTGGCCGTTGACCACCAGCAGCCGGGGGAACCCGGCGGCGACGATGCCCTCGATCACGTCGGCGAGGTAGCCGACCGCGATCTCCGGACGGATCGCGACCGTCCCCGGCCAGGGCCGGGTCTGCCCCGGGCAGGCGGCGTACGCGACGGCGGGGAAGAGCACGCCCCGCGGCCCCGGCACGTCGCCGGCGGACTCGCCGGCGAAGCCCTCGGCGAGGATCAGGTCGGTGCCGAGCGGCAGGTGCGGGCCGTGCCACTCGACCGCGCCGACGGGGAGCACCGCGAAGTCCGCCGCCGCGGCGACCGCGGCGAGTTCCCCGCCGGGGATCCGGGCGGCGGGGAGCAGTCCGCCGCCCGCCGGCCAGCGGTCCGTCACGCTGTCCACTGCGCCGCCTCCCGGCTGGCCTTCGGGCCGCTCTCCAGTCGCCCGGAGACCACCATCACCACGAAGATCAGCACGATCTGGAGCATGCCGTACGCGGCGGCGGTGCCCACCTCGAACGAGTACATCCGGTTGTTGATCTCGACGGAGATCGGCGCGGTCTCCGAGGTGTAGATGAGCACCGAGGCGACGAACTCGCCGACGCCGTGCACGAAGGCGAGCAGCGCGCCGGCCAGCACGCCCGGCAGCATCAGCCGCAGGGTGACCGTGCCGAACGCCCGCCACCAGGACGCGCCGAGGTTGCGGGCGGCCTCCTCCAGCGACGGGTCGAGCTGGGCCAGCGTGGCCGAGCTGGAGCGGAACACCAGCGGCAGGAACCGCACGAAGTACGCCAGCGGCATGATCCAGAAGGTCCCGATCAGCACCTGGCCGAGGCTGAACGCGTTGCCGGTGCTGAACGCCGAGATCAGGTTGATCGCCACCACCGTGCCGGGCAGCGCCCAGGCCAGCATGACCGCCACGTCGAGCAGGCCGCGCCCGCGGAAGTCCAGCCGACGCACCGCGTACGCGACGAGCACGCCGACCACCACGCAGCCGACCGTGGCGATCAGGCTGATCTGCAGCGAGTTGACGATCGGCCGGTACGCCTCCGGGTCCGTGAAGATCGTGACGAAGTTCTGCATGGTGTACGCCGAGGGAATCACCTCGGTCGTCCACGAGCCGTCCAACGAGAACGCCACCAGGGCGATCGTGCCCACCGGGGCGAGCAGCACCACGACGCCGACCAGCGAGGCGAGCAGGGCCAGCCACCGGCCGAACGGGTTGGTGAGCTCGCGGCGGTGCGAGGCGACGCCCTTGGACTGGGAGCGGTAGCTGCGCCGCCCCTCGTACCAGCGCATGCCGAGCAGGAAGAGCACCGACACCACGCCGAGCACCGAGGCGTACGTGGAGGCCATCGGCAGGTCGCCGTTGGTGCGGTTGATGTAGATCTGCATGGTCATCGTCTGGTCCACCCCGAACAGCAGCGGGGCGGTGTACGACGCCAGCGAGGTCATGAAGACCAGCAGCGAGGCGGAGACCAGCGCCGGGGTGAGCATCGGCAGCAGCACCGTGCGCCAGACCCGGACCCGGCCGGCACCCAGGTTGTACGCGGCCTCCTCCACCGACGGGTCCATGCCGACCAGCGCGGCCGAGGTGGCCAGGTAGAAGAACGGGTACATGGTGAAGGTGTGCACCACCAGCACCCCGGCGATGCCGGTGAACGGCAGCACCGGGCTCTCGGTGCCGAACAGGTGCTGGAGGCCCCGCGGCAGGATGCCGGTCTCGCTGTAGAGCAGCTGGAACGAGATCGCCCCGATCAGCGGCGGCAGCGCCGCCGGCACCAGGATGATCGCCTCGATCAGCCGGCGGCCCGGGAACGAGAAGCGCTTGAGCAGGAACGCCATCGCCACGCCGACGATGCCGCAGAGCACCACGCTGGCGGCCGAGATCACCAGTGAGGTGACCAGCGAGGAGCGGGCCACCCCGTCGCCGGTGAAGAAGACGGTGTAGTTGGCCAGGCCGTCCACCCCGACGCTCTCCGCGAAGGTGGCGAACATCGGCTGGACCACGTAGCCGAAGAGGATCAGGGCCAGCGGGAAGACCAGCAGGTAGGGAAACCAGCGCGAGTTGGCGCCGCCGGCGAGCCGGCGGGAGCGGCGGGCCCGGGGCGGCCTCGGGTCCTCGGTGACCGGCGGGACCGTGGCCGCGTTGGGGGTGGCGGGGATGGTGCTCATGGGCGCACCACCCACATCCGCTCCCGGGGCAGCCGCAGCCCGACCTGGTCGCCGACCGCCAGGCCGGCGGGCACGTCGATGGCGGTGACCTGCACCGGCTCGCCGGCCACGTCGACCAGGAGGTTGGTGGACATGCCGGTGAACTCCAGCTCGCTCACCCGGCCGGACAGCGCGCCGGCCTCGGTGGCCGAGGTGAGCCCGATGTGCTCGGGCCGGACGGAGACCAGCGCGGTGCCGTTCTCGGCCAGGCCGTGCTCGGCGGGCGCGGCCACGGTCACCTGGTCGCCGCCGGGCAGCGCGACGGTGACGGTCTGCGGGCCGGCGGCGGCGACCGGCAGGCTCAGCACGTTGCTGCGGCCGATGAACCGGGCCACGAACGCGTTCGCCGGCCGGTGGTAGATCTCCTGCGGCGCGCCGATCTGCTGGACCCGGCCGGACTCCATGACGGCGATCCGGTCGGACATGGCCATCGCCTCGGCCTGGTCGTGGGTGACGTAGATGGCGGTGGTGCCGCTCTCCTTCTGGATCCGGCGGATCTCGACCCGGGTCTCCTCGCGCAGCTTGGCGTCGAGGTTGGACAGCGGCTCGTCGAGCAGCAGGGTGCGGGGACGGATCACCAGGGCGCGGGCCAGCGCGACCCGCTGCTGCTGGCCGCCGGAGAGCTGGTCGATCCGGCGGTCGCCGTAACCGGCCAGGTGCACCTGGCCCAGCGCCTCCTCCACCCGCCGCTTCGACTCGGCCCGGCCGACCTTGCGGATCTTCAGGCCGTACGCGACGTTCTGCGCCACGGTCATGTGCGGGAAGAGCGCGTAGTTCTGGAACACCATGCCGGTGTCGCGCTTGTTCGGCGGCCGGTGGGTGACGTCCTCATCGCCGAAGCGGATCCGGCCCGAGGTGGGGAAGTAGAAGCCGGCCACCATGCGCAAGGTGGTGGTCTTGCCGCAGCCACTCGGGCCGAGCAGGGTGAAGAACTCCCCCGCGGCGATCCTGATGTCGACGTCGTCGACGGCCGCAGTGTCGCCGGCGCGCGCGAAGCGCTTGCTCACCGACTCCAGCGTGACATCGATCATGATGTCTCTCCTTGCGTCCGGTTACCGGGTCTGACCGGTGGTGGGGTGGGGCCAGACCCGGTCTGGCGGCGATGCGTACGGGAAGCGGGTGCCGGGTGCGCGTCGCGCACCCGGCACCCCGGGGATCAGCCCTTGTTCTTGATCTGGCTGTTCCAGTGGTTGATCCACTCGGTCTCGTTCTTGCCGATCACGTCCCAGTCGACGTTCAGCGGCTTGAGGTCGAGCTGGGCCAGCCACTCCGGCTTCTGGGCGATGTCCACGGCCGGGATCTGGAAGTAGTCCTTGGCCAGGTCGGCGCGGAGCGAGTCGTCGAAGAGGAACTCGATGAACTTCTGCGCGCCGGTGGTGTTGCCGCCCTTGACCGCGGCCAGGCCGTCGACCAGGACCGGGGCGCCGGAGGCCGGCATCACGTACCCGAACGGCATGTTGGACTGGTTGGCCTGGAGCAGGATGTCCTGCAGGTTCCAGGCGCTGAGCACGCCCTGCTGGCGGGACATCTTCAGGTAGAGGTCGGTCGGGTTGGCCGCGTACGCGCCGGTGTTGGCGTCGAGCTTCTTGAGCCAGTCGTAGCCCGGCTGCGGGTTGCTGCCGTCCGGCGACTGCCGCTGGATCATCGAGGCGTAGATCGACCGCATCGTGCCGGAGGCGGCCACGTCCCGGATGATGATCTTGTCCTTCCACTCCGGCTTCAGCAGGTCGTCCCAGTCCTTCGGGGCCTGCTCCGGGGTGAGGGCCTTGTTGTTGTACATGATGACCTCGGGCAGCAGGATCTCGCCGAACCAGCGGCCCTCGGGGTCCTTGTACTTGGCGTCCATCTTGCCGGCGAACGACGGCTGCCAGGCGTTGAGCAGGCCCTCGGTGGCCCCGGCGGTCAGCCCCTGCTGGGTGCCGCCCCACCAGACGTCGGCCTGCGGGTTGGCCTTCTCGGCCCGGACCCGCTCCAGGATCTCCTGCGCGCCGAGGTTGAGGACCTCGACCTTGCCCTTGTACTCGGGGTACTTGGCGGTGAACTTGTCGACGACGAAGGTGGCCACCTTCTTGTCGCGGGCCGTGTAGATCGTCAGCTTCTCGGTGTCGCCAGCGGCCTTGTCGGTCGAGCCGCCGCCGCAGGCGGTGCCGGCGGCGAGGACGGCGGCGAGCGCTCCGGCGAGAAGAAGTCGGCGTCTCATGGGGTACCTCCGAGGGATGTGGGGGAACTGCGTTGTTCTGAAGGGAAAGGTCTAGGGGGCGGGCAGCAGGGTGGACAGGCCCGCGGCGGCGGCGGAGAGGGCGTAGCTGACCGCGCCGTGCAGCACGGCGCGGTCGCCGAGGACCGCCCTGCGGACCTCGGTGGGGCTGGGCGCGGCGGCCGACACCAGGGCCTGGAGCCGGTCGACCGCGGCGTCGTCCAGTTCGGCGGCGGCCCCGCTGAGCAGGACCCGGCCGGGGTCGACGACGCAGGCGCAGGAGACGATGAGGCGGGACCAGGCGGCCAGCACCTCGTCCAGGTACGCGGCGGCCCGGTCGTCGGCGGCGGCCAGGTCCACCAGCGCCCGCACCGGCGACCCGGGGCGGCGGCCCGGGGCCAGGGACACCACCTTCTCGGCGATGGCGCTCTCCGACCAGCGGGCCTCGAACGGGCCGATCCCGTCGTGCCCCTGGTCGGCCGGGTCGAGGGGCAGGAAGCCCACCTCGCCGGCCGCCCCGCCGGAGCCCCGGCGGACCTGCCCGTCCAGCACCAGGCCGGCGCCGATGCCGTCGGCCACGTGCAGCAGGAGCAGGTCGGCCACGTCCGTGCCGGCGCCGGCCGCGTGCTCGCCGGCGGCCATCAGGTTCACGTCGTTGTCCACCACCACCGGCACCCCGAGCCGCTGCCGCACCGATTCCCCTATCGGCCGCCCCTCGACCAGGCCGACCGAGGGGGCGAGCCGGACGGCGCCCCCGGAGGAGACGCCGGGGGCGGCGATCGCCACCCCGCGCAACGCGGGCAGGCCGTCGCCGGCCAGGTCGGGCACGGCCGTGCAGATCAGGTCGACGATGTCGCCGGTGAGCCGGACGGTCCGGTGCGCCACCACGCCGCCGTCGCTGTCGGCGATCTCGCAGCTGATCCGGGACGGCTCCAGCGAGACCGCGGCGACCAGCTCGGCGCGGGGGTTGAACTCCAGCATGGCCCGCGGCCGTCCGGCCCGGGACGCGCCGGGTCCGCGCTCGATCAGGTAACCCTCGGCGATCAGGTCGCGGACCAGCGGGGTGAGCGTGGCCGGACTCAACCCGGTGAGCTCGGTCAGCTCGGCGCGGGAGAGCACCCGCACCTGGCGGGCGGCGGAGATCACGGAGAGCCGCTTGATCTCCTTCGACCGCTCCCGGCTCACCGGGCTCGTCGGTGGCGTCACCACGTCAGTCACACTTCCTTCCTACGGCGAACGAATTATCGAGTCAAGTAACAAATGGGTCTCGACCAGCCGACGCGACCGTGATGAGCAGCGGAAATGTCGACGAACCGGGCCACGGGGGACGGCGCTCCCTGCCCGAACGGCAAGATCAAGAGCGCACATGACGGGCAGTTACTTTCTTCCGCAAATTAAGAAAGATCTTGCACAGCATTGACGGCCCGCCGCGCCGGTCCCTAGCGTCACCGGGCGAAGGCCTTCCAGTGTGTACGGAACCCCGTACCGCTGCGTACCCGGCGGCCCGGGGCGCCCACCGGCGCGCCCCCCGTCCCGCCGCCCACCACCCACCGTCCGAAAGCGACCACCACGTCGACGCCGTCGCGCCCGACGTCGATGGCCGCTGCCCGGACCGCCCAGTCGGAAGGATCCGCATGCGACTCAAGGCGTTCCTGCTACCCACGGCACTCGCCCTGGCCCTCTCCGGGGTCCCGGGCGTGGCCCTCGCCGCACCCGTGTCCGCCCCACCCGCCGTCGACCTCGACGTGCTCTTCGTCAGCGCCCACCCGGACGACGAGGCCGGCAGCCTCGCCACCCTGGGCCAGTGGAAGGAGCGGTACGGCGCGAAGGCCGGTGTCGTGACCATCACCCGGGGCGAGGGCGGCGGCAACGCGGTCGGCCTCGAGGAGGGCCCCCCGCTCGGCATCATCCGCGAGCGCGAGGAGCGCACCGCGATCGGCCGGGCCGGGGTGGAGAACCTCTACAACCTGGACCGGGTCGACTTCTGGTACACCGCCTCAGCTCCGCTCTCCGAGCGGATCTGGGGGCATGACGACACCCTCGCGCAGATCGTGCGGGTGATCCGGCAGACCCGGCCGGAGATCATCATGACGATGAACCCGTCGCCGACGCCGGGCAACCACGGCAACCACCAGCAGGCGGCCCGGTTCGCCGCGGAGGCGTTCCACGCCGCCGCCGACCCGAACGCCTTCCCGGAGCAGCTCACCAGGGAGGGCCTGAAGCCGTTCCGGCCGGCGAAGTTCCTGCGTACCGGGGGCACCGGCACCTCGTCCGCCGGCCCGGCGTGCGCGTCGAGCTTCGTCCCGACCGTGCCGACCGACCAGGTCTTCGGCGTCTGGGAGGGCACCCCGAGCAGCACCGGGAAGACCTGGGCGGAGATCGAGGTGGACGCCCGCCGCGACTACGCCACCCAGGGCTGGGCGGGCACCACCGCCGCCCCGACCGATCCGGCGAAGATCCGCTGCGACTTCTACACCCTGGTCGACAGCCGGGTTCCGTACGACCCCGCGGACACCTCCCCCGAGGCGATCCTGCGCGGCTCGGTGCTGCCGGCCGCGCCCGGCGGGCTGCCCCGGGGCACCGAGCTCTACCTGACCACGGACCGGTTCGACCTGGCCCCCGGCGAGAGCGTCGAGGTGACCGCACACGTACGGGCGCCCCGCGACCGGGCGCTGACCCGGCCACGGATCGCCCTGCGGCTGCCCGAGGGCTGGACCGCCACCGGCTCCGGCACGCTGGCCGCGGTGCCGGCGGGCGGGGATCGGACCGCCACCTTCACGGTCACCGTCCCGGCCGCCGCCGACACCAACCAGCAGCGGCTCATCGGCGCGGCCCTGACCACCGGGCAGGGCGACGGCCGTACCGACCGGGCCGTGCGGGTGGTCGCCGACGTGCGGGGCACCCTGGAGCCGCTGCCCGAGGTGGGGATCTTCCGGGACTGGGCCGGCGAGAGCGGCTACCCGCAGCTCGACACGCTGATCAAGCCGGTGCTCTCCCTCGGTTCCGGGCAGAGCCGGGCGGTCCGGGTGGATCTGCGTAACCACGGCCAGGTCGCGCAGCGCGGCGAGGTCACCCTCGGTCTGCCGGCGGGGTTCACCGCCGACGCGGTCACCAAGAGCTACCCCGAACTGGCGCCCGGCGCGACCGGCGCGGTGAGCTTCACCGTCACCAACACCGACGCCAGCCTGCCCACCGCCAACGAGGGCGGCACCGACGGCGACTACGGGATCACCATCACCACCACCAGCGCCGCCGGCAGCACCGTCGAGACCGGCGCCCTGGAGATCGTCCCGACCAGCGAGGTGCCGCACGCCGGGGCCGGGCACGAGGTGGACGGGGTGGCCGCTCCCGGCGAGTACCCCGGCCCGGAGCTGGACCTGTCCCGGATCTGGGAGGGTGAGGCCACCACGCCGCAGGACGCGTCGGCGACCGGCCGGATCGCCTGGACGGAGGACGCCCTGAAGGTCTTCGTCAAGGTCACCGACGACGTGCTGGGCCGCAAGGTGGTGCCGCAGGACTGCAAGCGGCAGCGCCGCACCGACAGCGTGGAGATCATCGTCGACCCGAAGGGGAACTCGGCGGACACCTCCACCGCCTTCAAGGCCGGCATCTTCCCGGTCACCGACGACCCGGCCAACGGCGATCCGCCCTGCTGGCAGCGGGACGCCGACAACCGGCAGGGGCCGGGCGCGACCACCGCGCCGGGGATGACCGTGGTCAGCAAGGTCAGCGCGCCGTACGCCGGCTACACCATCGAGGCGAGCATCCCGTTCGCGGTGCTGCCGGACGCCGTCGACCCGGCCCGGATGGGCTTCAACGTCCTGGTCTACGACTCGGACACCCAGGACCTGACCTCCCAGTCCCGGCTGGGCTGGTCCACCTTCACCGGGGTCCGGGCCGACCCGTACCGGTACGGCCTGGTCACCCTGCCCGGGTACACGCCGGCGGCCCGGCAGCCCAGCGCCCCGGTGTTCCCGGACACCGCCGCGCGCAGCGTGCACAGCCCGCAGACCATCGCCCAGTCGGCGACGGACGGGGTCGCCCCGGCGGCCGTGCCGCTCCTCCCGGCGGGTGCGCTGCGGCTCACCGACACCGGCGCGGTCGCCGACGGCGTCTCGGTCACCGTCTCGGCGGACCGGGCCGGCACCGCGTACCTGTACGGCTGGGACGGTGACCGGTCCACCGGCGATCGCACGGTGAGCCTGACCGCCGGCTCGCCGGTGACCGTGGTGGTGCCGGTGACCGCCGGTACGCCGACGTCGCTGCTCGCGGCCTTCGAGGCGGACGGCGGGGCGCTCGCCCGGGCGGTCCCGCTCGGCTGACGCCGCACGGAAGGGCCCTTGTCGACGGACGTCTGTCGACAAGGGCCCCTGCCCGTCACCGCAGGCGGTAGACGGCCATCCGGGAGTTCGTGAACCGCAGGTCGGCCAGGCTCCGCAGCTCCGGGGCCTCCGGGGCGACCGCACGGTCGACCACCAGCCAGCGCACGCCGTACCGGTCGCGCAGGGCGGCCAGCCCGGCGGCGGTGGGCGCGGTGAAGGCCTCGTCGTTGGCGCGCTGCCGGGCGGCGTCCCAGAACGGCGCGTACGGGCCCTCCGGTCGGCCCACCACCCGGGGCGCGAACGCCCAGCCCTCCAGCAGCACCGATCGCTCCGCGTAGCCGCTGAGCCAGAACGAGCGGGCGTCGCACCAGTCGTCCACCACGGCCCGGCAGTGCACGTTGGTGGCGAGCACGTCGTCCGGGTCGCTGTGCGCACGGACCCAGCGGGCCGCCTCGACCCGGGAGGCGGGCATCGCCACCACGGCGTACGCCCCGCCGTTCGGGTACTTCCGGGCCGCCGCGGCGTCCAGCACCAGGCCCGGCGCCCCGGCGGCCAGCACCGCGGTGAGCAGCAGCAACCCGCCCCGGCCGGCCAGCCCGGGCCAGCGCCCGCACAGCGCCGGCCAGTACAGGGCCACTACCACCGCCACGGCGGCCAGCGCGCCGGCCCAGCAGAGCAGCGGCAACACCGGGGCGTACGCCGGGGCGGCGGGCGTGCTGATCGCGGAGCCGAGCTGGACCGCGGTGAGCAGCACCGCGAACCCGGCCGCCGCAACGCCGAGCAGCCGCCGGCCCCGGGCGGAGAGGGCGGCCCGGTCGGCCACCTCGACCCAGCCCCACCCGGACAGCAGCACCCCGAACGCGAACCCGGTGCGGGTGAAGTACTGGTTGCTGCTGCCCGGGTGGCCGACGAGCAGGTAGATCGCCGGGCCGGCGAGCGCGCCGCCGAGCAGGAACACCTGCACCGGCTCCAGCCGCCACCGGCGGTGCCGCAGCAGGGCCAGGATGCCGGCCAGCCGGAGCTGGAGGTTGAGCAGGAACGCCACCGCCACGGCCGCCCAGACCAGCGCGGTGAGCGCCGCCGGACCGCCGGCCGGCACGTAGGTGCGCAGCCCGGAGAACGGGTCGAGGGTCACTCCGTGGCTCTCGAACGCGAACAGCACGGCGGTGGCGAACAGTTGCGCGGCCACGGCCAGCCCGGCGGCGACCAGCACGGCCCGGGGCAACCGGCGGCGGACCAGCAACGCCACCGCGGCGGTGAACGCGAGCGCGGCCAGCACCACGGGCAGCGAGCTGGCCTTCGCGCCGGTCGACGCGGCCAGGAAGAGCACCACCAGCACCCAGGCACCCCGGCCGAACGCCGGTACGCGCACCCCGCGGGCCCGGCCGACCAGCTCGCCGAGCGCGGCGATCAGCGGCAGCAGCAGCACCCAGCTGTACGTCATCGACGGGCTGCCCCAGACGATGAAGGTGGCCTGGCTGCCGAAGAGCTGCCGCCAGCCGTTCTCGAAACCGAACTCCCCCACGGTGAACAGCAGCGCGGCGGCCACCACCCCGGCGTACGGCCGGCCGGTGATCCGCCAGCCGACGACGGCGACCAGCACGGCGGCGAGCGCGCAGAGCGCGGGTACCCCGAGCCGGAAGAAGATCGTCGGCAGGTCGACGCCACTGACCAGGCTGGTCGCGGCCAGGTGAGCGAAGCCGAACCAGTGGTAGTGCAGCGGTTCCCCGGCGACCTGCGGCAGGTCCGGCGGCACCTGGTGGGTGGCCGCCCCGGCCAGGGAGAGCTGGTACGCCAGGTCCAGGTACTGGGCCTGCCCCTCGTCGCGGGGCAGCACCGGGTTGACGGCGAGGAACGAGCCGTACAGGTAGAGGGTGAAGCCGGCCATCACCCCGGCCAGCGACCAGGCCCAGCCGGCCGGCGCGGCGGTGTCGTAGCGGACCCGCCAGTGGCGGCGCAGCCGGGGCACCGCGGCGAACGGCACCAGCACGGCGATCGGCCACAGCCGCAGCCAGCCGGGCACGCCGAGGGCGGTGCACGCCGCCCAGGCGACCAGCTCCAGCACCAGCCCGACGGCCGCGCCCAGGGCCAGGTCCTCGACCAGGGTGTGCGGCCGGCGGCGCAGCGCGCGGAACACCAGCGTGCCGGGGAGCAGCACGGCCAGCAGCGCGTACCCGGTCCAGCGGGCGATCGCCACGACCGGCGTGCCGGCCACGAGCAGCACGGCGGCGACGAACGCGTACCCGGCCACCGCCGGGGCGTAGCGCAGCGCGGCCGGACGGTGGCGCGGCGCCACGGTCGACGGGGCGACGTCCCCGCCGGCGAGGGCGGTCACCGCAGGCTGTCGGCCAGCTCGGCGGCGTCCGGGCGGGCCGGCTCACCGGCGGCGCTGTCGCTGGCCACCGCATACGCCGGGCGGCCCTGCACCGCCGTGTAGATCCGGGCCACGTACTCGCCGAGCAGGCCGAGGCAGAGCAGCTGCACCGCGCCGAGGAAGAGGACCGCCACGTAGAGCGAGGGCCAGCCGGTGACCGTCGCGCCGGCGGACCAGGCCAGCACGGCGACCACCACCAGCACGCCGCAGACCGCGACGCCGACCAGCCCCAGCCAGGTGGCCACCCGCAGCGGGGCGGCGGAGAAGCTGGTGACGCTCTCCACGGCCAACCCGGCCATCCGGGACAGCGGGTACCTGGTCCGCCCGGCGGCGCGTTGCTGGCGCTCGTAGGCGACCTCACCGCTGGGGAAGCCGAGCCAGGGCACCACCAGCCGCAGCACCGGAGCGCGCTCCGGCAGCTCCCGCAACGCCTCGACGACGGCCCGGCTGAGCAATCGGAAGTCCCCGGCCTGGGCGGGCACCTGCTCGCCGACCAGGCGCCGGACCAGGCGGTAGTAGCCGCCCGCGGTCCACCGCTTGAACCGGGAGTCCCGGCTCCGGTCGGCCCGCACGCCGTAGACCACGTCCAGTCGGTCGGCGCGGGCCCGGCGGAGCATCTCGACGATCACCTCGGGCGGATCCTGGAGGTCGGCGTCGATGCTGACCACGTACCCGCCCCGGGCGCGGAGCAGCCCGGCGGTCAGGGCGGCCTGGTGGCCGCTGTTGCGGCGGAGCCGCAGCACCCGCAGCTCGGGCCAGGCCGTCCGCAGCGCCGCCAGCCCCGCCGCGGTGCCGTCGGTGCTGCCGTCGTCGACGGCCACCACCTCGTACGTCTCGCCGAGCCGGTCCAGCACGCCGCGCAGCCGCTCGGCGAGTAGTGGCAGGACGGCCGCCTCGTTGAACATCGGCACCACCACGGAGAGCGCCGGCTGCGGTGCGGTCACGGCCCCTCCGTTCCTGCGGCGGACGGCCCGAACGCTACCAGCCGGGCTGGTCGCGATCGGCCGGTTCAGGGCCCCGCCGGTCAGGTGTCGCAGGCGGTGGCGGGCAGCCCGGTCACCGGCACCGGGGACCGGCCGGTCGGGCGGGCCTTGCCGGCGAGCACTCCGGCCAACGCGGTCAGCGACGCCTTGCTGGACGAGTAGGTCGCCAGCAACGTCGGCGACTTCGCGCCGGCGAGCACGTACGGGGTGTCCATCGCGACCGTCACCGCCGCGTCGGCGCGCAGGTCGCCGGTGCCGTCGCCGTATCCGACGAGGTGCACCACGGTGCCGCCGCGCGGCACCACCCGGACCCCGGCGGCGGTGAGCGCCTCGGTCAGCGCGGCGCGGGTGCGGTCCCGCCCGGCGGAGGCGGTGACCGTGATCGGGCCGGGCACCGCGGCGCCGCACCGGCCGCGCAGCAGGGTAACCGCCGCGGCGGCCAGGTCGGTGGCGGCCTTGCGGTGCTCGGCGCTGGCCAGCGTCGACATGCCCGGGGCCGGCTGGTCGGCCAGCTTGAACTTCATGGTCAGCACCCGGGTGGCCGCCTCGACCAGGCGGGCCCGGGGCAGCGTGCCGTCGCGCAACGCGGCCAGCAGCCCGTCGTACGCCTGGCCCACGTTCGGGGCCATCAGGATGAGGTCGTTGCCGGCGTTGAGCGCCCGGACCGCGGCCTCCCCCGGCGACCACCGCTTGGCCGGCGGCATGTTCATCCCGTCGGTGACCAGCACGCCCTGGAAGCCGAACTGGCCGCGGAGCACGTCGGTGAGGAGCTTGCGGGAGAAGGTGGCGGGGGTGCCGGGGTCGACCGACTGCACGTCGAGGTGGGCGGACATCACCGCCATCGCGCCGGCGTCGATGCCGGCCCGGAACGGCGGGAACGCGGTGCGGTCCAGCTCGGCGCGGGACTGGGTGATGACCGGGAGATCCTTGTGCGAGTCGTCGGCGCTCAGCCCGTGGCCGGGAAAGTGCTTCACGGTGGCGGCCACGCCGGCGGCCTGCAGCCCCCGGACCGCGCCGGCCACCTGGTCGGAGGCGTTCTTCGGGTCCGCCCCGAAGGAGCGGGAGCCGATCACCGCGCTCCGGGTGGCGAGCACGTCGGCGACCGGGGCGAAGTCCATGTTGATCCCCATGGCGGCCAGCTCGGCGCCGGCGGCCCGCCAGGCGGCCTCGGTCAGCGCCGGTTTCCCGGCCGCACCGGCCGCCATCGGGCTGGGCAGCAGGGTCACCCCGTCGGTGATCCGGGTGACCACGCCGTACTCCTGGTCGGTGCCGATCAGGAAGGGGGCCGGGCCGGCGAGGAGCTTCGCGGCGGCCGCCCGCAGTCCGGTGGTCAGCTCCCGGACCTGCTTCGGGTTGTCGACGTTGGTGGTGGCCTGGTTGCCGGAGGTGGGGTCGTCGGCGCTGAAGCCGACCAGGATCACCCCGCCCAGCCGGTACTTCGCCACCATCTCGGCCGGGGTGTCGACCCCGGCCAGGGCCCGGTTGCCGGCGGCCGACCCGGGCGAGACCTTGGTGGCGGAGCTGCCGTACGCGTACGGCATCAGCACCTGGCCGACCAGGTCCTCGTCACCGAGCGTGGCGACCAGCGCCGCCGCCCGGGCCGCCGGGCCGTCGGCGGCGGACGGGCTCGGTGACGCGGCCGACGGGGACGGGCTCGCCGGCCCGGTGGCCCGCTGACCCCCCGGCTGGTTCGCGCAGCCGGAGACGAGCAGCGCCGTCAGTGCGGCGAGCGCGACGAGGGCACGTCGAGGGGTGGCCGACATCCACCCATTCCACCAGTTCCCCGCGTACCGGGGCAACTTGACCTTTGTCAGCCGACCCGGGTGAGCAGGGTCACCGGCGCGCCGTCACCCGCGTACCGGTACGGCTCCAGCTCGGCGTCCCAGGCGGTGCCGAGCGCCTTGTCGAGGGCGTGCGCGAGCGCCTCCGGGGCCCGGGCGGACGCCATGATGCTGCGCAGCCGGTCCTCGCCGAGCTGGATGTCACCGGCCGCCCCCACGGTGGCCCGGAACAGGCCCCGCCCCGGGACGTACATGAAGCGCTCGCCGTCGACGCCCGGGCTCGGTTCCTCGGTCACCTCGAAACGGATCATGGGCCACTGCCGGAGGGCAGCAGCCAGCTCGGCGCCCGTCCCCGGGCTACCGGTCCACCCGCACTCGGCGCGCCGGGCGCCGGGATCGACGGGCTGGGCCGTCCACTGCAGGTTGACCGGCGCGGCGAGGACGCGCGCGATCGCCCACTCGACGTGCGAGCACACGGCGAGCGGGGTCGAGTGGACGTATACGACGCCACGCGTTGGCACGGTGACCTCCCGGAGAGCGAGGTGCGTCTTCCCCTACGACCTCGTTCACCCGAGTGGTGTCCGTAACACATGATGACCGGTGTGACGGATGGTGCGCCAGCGAATCGGAAAATTCGCCGGCCCGGGTTGGCGGAAATACCCGGGCGGCTGACCCGGTTGACCCTCCTGACGGCGCGATGACCAGCCAGGCATCGAGGTCGTGTACAGTTCTCTGGGCGGTTCTGTGCCGCCGCACATCTTCGCGGGCCGAGGCTCAACCGGGCATCACCCGCAACAGCCCCCGGACGTTTCAGTCCTCCCGTACGTCTGCAAGGAGTACCTCCGTGGCGAGCAACACCTCTAAGACCGCGCGCGCCTCAGTCCGGGCCGGCCAGGCTGGCCAGGGTGGCGCCCTCAGCGTGCTGGGCGAGTTCAAGTACCTCATCCCGCTCAACGGCGGCAAGCACGCCTACGTGCGCAACCTGACCAACGGCAAGACCGCGCACCTGCGCACCGACTCCGAGGCCTTCGTCGAGGAGATCCGGACGCTGGCCGCCGCCGGCCACGCCGCCAAGGTCCGCGCCGAGATCAACAGCCTCGCGGCCGCCCACCCGGAGCACGGCTGGGACAAGACCGAGAAGCGTCTCGTCGAGGCCGGTGTCTTCGAGGGCTGAGTCCCGCAACCGCGACACCACGAACCGCCCGCCGGACCACCCGGCGGGCGGTTCGTCGTCTCCGGGCCCTGGTGCGGGCCGGCGGCTGGCCCGGCGCGGGCGGGCCACGGCTGGCGGGTCAGCCAGGGGCCGTTCCTTACTCCTCGGGCAGCAGGGCGACGTCGCCGGTGGCCAGGTCGTAGAGGGCGCCGACCACCGCGACCCGCCCGGCCGCGACCGGGCCGGCCAGCAGGTCGTCGGCGCGCAGCGTGGCCACCGTGCGCCGGACGTGCCGGCGCACGGCCAGCGGGTGGGCGGACGGGTCGTCCGCGCCGACTTCCAGGACCGCCGGGGCGATCTGGTCCACCAGGTACGCCAGCGAGCCGCCCGGCCGCTCGCCGGCGCGCAGCGCCTCCACCGCCGAGCCGACCGCCCCGCACCGCTCGTGCCCGAGCACCATCACCAGCGGCACGTCGAGCTGCCCCACCACGTACTCGATGGAGCCGCGCACCGCGTGGTCCAGCACATGTGCCCCGGTGCGGATCACACAGATCGAGCCGAAGGTCTGGTCGAAGATCGCCTCCAACGGCACCCGCGAGTCGATGCACCCCAGCACCACCGCGTAGGGCTGCTGGTCGCCGGAGGCGACGGCCGCCGCGGCGGTGACGTCGTGGCCGTGCAACGGCTGCCCGCTGACGAACCGGCGGTTACCGGCCAGCAGCTCGGCCAGGGCGGTACGCGGCGTCCGGGCCGCTCCGGCGGCCGGTGTCGGGCTGGGCGGCAGCATGCCTTCCAGCCTGGTCGCTGATCCGATCGTGCGCGGGGTGGACGGGAATCTTCTCCGCGGCGCGGTTGGCGTGCTGTCATGGCGGGTAGCCGGTTGTTACCGCCGGGTTACGCCGGTGCGAAGACATCGGTCGGCCCGGGGAGGTGGACATGCCGGGGCACCTGGAGGTACGGCTGTCCGACGGCGTACGGCTGCACGTGACGGCGACCG
This sequence comes from Micromonospora sp. RTBAU3-60, assembly GCF_054963695.1. Classification (NCBI taxonomy): domain Bacteria; kingdom Bacillati; phylum Actinomycetota; class Actinomycetes; order Micromonosporales; family Micromonosporaceae; genus Micromonospora; species Micromonospora sp. RTBAU3-60. The sequence continues at coordinate 38,923 of NZ_JBUEGB010000026.1, forward strand.
GGCCGGTCGACGCGGAGGTCACCGCGGTCCTGCTGCACGGCTGGACGCTGGACGGGCGCAGCTGGCATCGGCAGCTCGGCGAACTGCGGGCGCGGTTCGGCGACCGGGTCCGGGTGGTCACCTACGACGCCCGCGGGCACGGCCGGTCGAGCTGCATGACGCTGCGCACGGCCACCCTGGCCCAGCTCGGCGACGACCTGGCCGCGGTGCTCGACGAGACCGTCCCGCACGGGAAGGTCGTCCTGGTCGGGCACTCGATGGGCGGGATGACGGTGATGGAGTACGCCCACCGCCACCCCGCGCACTTCGCCGCCCGGACCGCCGGACTGGTCTTCGTGTCGACCACCGCCGAGGGGCACACCCACACCGGCTACGGGCTCTCGCCCCGGATCGCCCGGTTGATCCGGCTCGCCGAGACCACCGGGGCCGGAGTGCTCGCCCGCTGCGGCTCGTGGCGTCCGCCGCACGCCCTGCTCCGCGCGTTGCGCCCGAGCATCCGCTGGATGCTCTTCGGCGACCGCTGCGACCCGGCCGACATCCGGCTGGTCACCTCGGCGGTGGCACACGCCTCGCTCCGCTCGATCGGCGGCTTCCGCGCCTCGATCGGCGCCCAGCACCGGCTGGACACCCTGGCCGCGCTCGGCCGGGTGCCGGCCGCCGCGCTGGTCGGGGACCGGGACCGGCTCACCCCGCCGCCGTGCGCCGAGTCCATCGCCGCCGCGCTGCCCACCACCGAGCTGACGGTGTGCCCCGGCGGCGGTCACATGCTGATGCTGGAACGCCCCGACGCGGTGAACGCGGCCCTCGCGGCGGTGCTGCACCAGGCGCTGGCCCGGCCGGTGCCCCCGGCCGCCCGGCCGGTGCCGCCCGGTGGCGCCGGGCTCGCCCTGGAAGCGGCCTGACCAGGGGTGGGAACGCCCGGATAACGGGCAACCGGGACGCCCGGGTGCCGGGCACCGGCATGGCCGCGACAACGGCCGGGACGGCGGCCCGTACCCTCATTCAGCCCGCCGTGCCCGCCGCGTGACCACAGGAGCCCCCGCCGTGAGCGACCAGACCACCCTGGAACGGGAGATCGCCGTCGAACAGCGGCATCTCGACCGGGTGTACGCCCGGCTGGCGGAGCTGCGCCGGTCGGCCGCCGACGCCGAGCGGGAGGGCTACCGGCTGGCCCGGGTCGGCAACTTCGGCGCGCTGGTGGAACGGGACGCGATGGTCTTCCACGCCGCCCAGCGGCGGCACGTGCTGGACGCCGAGCACGAGGGGCTGGTCTTCGGCCGGCTGGACCTGCGGAGCGGGCAGGTGCTGCACGTGGGACGGCTCGGCATCCGTGGGCAGAACGCCGAGACGCTGGTGGTGGACTGGCGGGCGCCGGCCGCCGCCGCCTTCTACCGGGCCACCCCGGCGGAGCCGATGGGGGTGGTCCGCCGGCGCACCATCCAGTCTTCGGCGGAGAAGGTCACCCGGATCGAGGACGACCTGCTGGACCCGGAGGCGGCGCCGCCGGACCTGGCGGTGGTCGGCGACGGCGCGCTGCTGGCGACGCTGTCCCGGGCCACCGGGCGAGGCATGCGGGACATCGTCGCCACCATCCAGCGGGAGCAGGACGAGGCGATCCGCTCTCCCGGCTCGGGCGTCACGATCGTCTCCGGCGGTCCGGGCACCGGCAAGACCGCGGTGGCCCTGCACCGGGCCGCGTACCTGCTCTACTCCGACCGGGCCCGGTATGCCGGCGGCGGCATCCTGGTGGTCGGCCCGTCCAGCGTGTTCGTCGAGTACATCGCCTCGGTGCTGCCCTCGCTCGGCGAGGAGACCGCCACCCTGCACTCGCTCGGCTCGCTCTTCCCCGGCATGTCGGCGACGCGTACCGATCCGCCGGAGGTGGCGGCGGTCAAGGGGTCACTGCGGATGCGCCGGGTGCTGGAACGCGCGGTCCGGGACGCCGTGCCGGACTCCCCCACCGAGCTGCGCCTGCTCTACCGGGGCGAGCTGCTCCGCCTGCAACGGGCCGAGCTGGACGCGATCCGGGATCGGGCGCTGCCCCGCGGCGCGCGCCGCAACGAGGTGCGCCGGGCCGGGTTCGACGGCGTCCTCGCCGCCCTGTACGCGCAGGCCCGCCGGCTGCGGATCGGCCGGCTGCCGGAGCAGCCCGCGTTCGAGGACGAGATCATCGACCGGCCGGAGTTCCGCGAGTTCCTGAAGGCCTGGTGGCCCCGGCTGCACCCGCGACACGTGCTCGGTTGGCTGGCCCGCCCGGAGCGGCTGCGCCGGTACGCGGGCGGCATCCTGTCCGGGGCCGAGATCCGGCTGCTCACCGAGGCGTACCGGACGCTGGACCGGGCCGGGCTGACCATCGCCGACATCGCCCTGCTGGACGAGCTGGACGCGCTGCTCGGCAAGCCGGTGCAGCGGGCGAAGCCGAAGCGCGACCCGTTCCAGCTCGCCGGGGGCGTCCGGGAGCTGAGCACGTTCGCCGACCGGCAGCGGGCGGCCCGGGCGGCGGCCCGCGAGCGCCCGGAGGACTACCGCGACTACGCCCACGTGGTGGTCGACGAGTCGCAGGACGTCTCCCCGATGCAGTGGCGGATGATCGGCCGGCGGGGCCGGCTGGCCTCCTGGACCGTGGTGGGCGACCCGGCGCAGACCGCCTGGACCGGCGACCCGGAGGAGCTGACCCGGGCCCGGGACCAGGCGCTGGGGCGGCGGCGCCGGCACCGCTACGAACTCACCACCAACTACCGCAACTCGGCGGAGATCTTCGCGGTGGCGGCGGCGGAGATCCGTCGGCTCTACCCGGACCTGGCGCTGCCCACCGCGGTCCGTACCACCGGCGTCGAACCGGTCGAGCTGACGGTGCCGCCGGCCGAGCTGGCCCCGGCCACCGTGACGGCGGCCCGCACGCTGCTGGCCGAGGTGGAGGGGACGGTCGGCGTGATCACGCCGGTGCCGCGCCGGGACGAGGTGGCCGGCTGGCTGGGCGAACTCGGCGGCGGCCGACTCCAGGTGGTGACCAGCCTCCAGGCCAAGGGCATGGAGTACGACGGCGTGGTGCTGGTGGCGCCGAGCGAGATCCGGGCCGATCCGGGGTCCGGCGTCCGGACGCTCTACGTGGCGCTCTCCCGGGCCACCCAGCGCCTCACCACCCTCGACCCGGTCGGCTGACAACGGCCCCAGCGTCGGCTGCAGCAACGGCTTCAGCGACGGCTTCAGGTCGGCGCGCGGCGAAAGACGCGCCGAGCTGAAGGCGTCGTAGTGGCGCCGCGCCACCAGATCACTTGCATATATAGCGATGTGAGCATAGATTGGGCCTGGCCGGGGTGCGGGACGAAAGGGTGTGGGCGTGGGCGCAGGTCATGACCACAGCGGCACGGTGGCCAACGCCGCGCACCGCCACCGCGGCCGGCTCTGGGCCGCTTTCGCGCTGCTCAGCGCTCTGATGCTGGTCGAGGCGGTGACCGCCTTCGCGACCGGTTCGCTGGCCCTGCTCTCCGACGCCGGGCACATGTTCACCGACGTCCTCGGCATCGGCATGGCCCTCGCCGCGATCACCGCCACCCGGCGCGCCGACACCGACCCGCAGCGCACCTTCGGGCTCTACCGGCTGGAGGTGCTGGCCGCCCTCGCCAACGCGGTGCTGCTCGGCGCGGTCGCCGCGTACGTGCTCGTCGAGGCCGTCCGCCGGTTCGGCGAGCCACCGGAGGTCCTCGCCGGACCGATGCTCGCCGTGGCGGTGCTCGGCCTGCTCGCCAACCTGGCCGCGTTCGCGCTGCTGCGCAGCGGGGCGCAGGAGAGCATCAACCTGCAGGGGGCGTACCTGGAGGTGCTCGGCGACCTGCTCGGCTCGCTCGGGGTGATCGCCGCCGCCCTGGTCATCACGTTCACCCGGTGGTGGTGGGCGGACCCGCTGGTCGCCGTGGCGATCGGGCTGTTCATCCTGCCGCGCACCTGGCGGCTCGGTCGGGCCGCGGTCCGCATCCTGGTGCAGGCCGCCCCGGAGCACCTGCAGGTGACCGCGGTGCACGACCGGCTGGCCGCGGTGCCCGGCGTCGCCGAGGTGCACGACCTGCACGTCTGGACACTCACCTCCGGCATGGACGTGGCCTCGGCGCACCTGACCACGACCCCGGGCACCGAGGTGGGCGAGGTGCTCGCCGCCGCGCGGGCCGCGCTGCACGAGGACTTCCGGATCGATCACGCCACGTTGCAGATCGAACCCGGGGCGTCACCCGGCGCCTGCGGCACCGTTGAGTGGTAATTGAGGACAACCTTAAATTCAAGTGGCTGTTGCCACTAATGCCAGCTTATGCCCGATTTTCGATCACCGCCACCGGGGACGGGTCGAGGCAGCGCCGGTAGGCTCGGTCGCGGCCTCCGCCGGGCGGCGCCCCTGCGGCGCCCGCGGTGGCCGTCGCCTAATCGCCGCAGCACGGCGAGCCGGGGAACCACGTACCTGGGGTGCATCCGCGTCAGCGGTAGGGATCTTCCGTCCCGAACCCGTCAGCTAACCCGGTCGGCGGTTGACGGAAGGACATGTGAATGCCAGCAGTGGCACCTGTACGACGGACGGCCGCCCGGTTGGCGGCCCTGCTCGTCGCGGCGCTCGCCCTCGGCGTCGCGACCGCGCCGGTCTCCCCCGCCTCGGCGGCTCCCCCGACCGGCCTGCTCGCCGCCGCGCCCGGCGACGACGAGGGCGGCACGCCGGCGCTGCGCGCCCAACTCGACGCGGCCAGCAAGGGCTGGCTGGAGGCGCGGGCGGCGTTGAACCGGTCGGTGGGCCGGCAGCAGCAGCTCACCGCCCAACTCAAGACGATCAACGCGGAGCTGGGCGTACGCGACGCCAAGGTGGGCGAGATCGCCGGGTTGGCGTACCGCACCGGACGGCTCGGCACCGCCGCGGCGCTGCTCGGCAGCAGCAACCCCGAGGGCTTCATGGACCGGGCGCTCACCCTGCAGCAGGTCGCCGCGCACGAGGACCGCGCGCTGCGTGACCTGATCGACACCCGGGACCAGGCCACCCGCACCCAGGCCGCGCTCAACCGCGAGATCCAGGAACAGCGCAAGCAGGTCGCGGTGATGGCCAAGCGCAAGGACCAGGCGGAACGCGCGCTGAAGGTGGCGAACAACCGGGCCACCGGCACCGCCGGCGGCAGCGTGCAGGGCACGTCCCGGGCGAACGCCACCCCCGCGCCGCGCAACGCCGACGGCTCCTGGCCGCCGGAGTCGTGCAGCGTCAGCGACCCGACGCCGGCCGACGGCTGCATCACCCCGCGTACGCTGCACGCCCTCCAGCAGGCCAAGGCGGCCGGGTTCACCCGGTACGTCTCCTGCTACCGCCCCAGCGGTTCGGGTGAGCACCCGAAGGGCCGGGCGTGCGACTTCGCCGCCCAGAAGGACGGTTTCGGCGGGGTGGCCACCGGCGGCGACAAGACGTACGGCAACAACCTGGCGGCGTACTTCATCCGCAACGCCGATGCGCTCGCCGTGCTCTACGTGATCTGGTACAAGCAGATCTGGCTGCCCAGCAGCGGGTGGAAGGCGTACAGCGGGGGCAACGGCGACCCGTCCAGCGACCACACCAACCACGTGCACCTGTCGGTGTACTGAGCGCGCGGTGGCCCGCCGCCCGGCGGGCCACCGTACGCCCACCGACGTACGCCGGATGTCGCCGTGCGCCCCACGACGCCGGGGCGGCGACGGTCGAGCATCGAGGGCATGAGCCGACTCTCGCCCACCACGCGCAAGGCCCTGCTCACCCTGCACCTGGTCACCTCGCTGGGCTGGCTCGGCGCGGACCTGGTGCTGCTCACCCTGGGCATCGCCGGGCTGCGCGGCGCCGACCCCGGGGTGGTCTACCCGGCCGCGGGGCTGCTGGTCACCTACCTCTTCGCACCGCTGAGCGTGGCGGTCTGGCTGATCGGGCTGGTCAGCGCGCTGCTCACCCCGTGGGGCCTGCTGCGCTGGCGCTGGGTGCTGGTGAAGTTCGCGATCACCACCGGGATGCTCGGCCTGGTCCTGCTGCTGCTCACCCCGACCGTGCGGGGGCTCGGTGAGCTCGGGCCGGAACTCGCCACCGGGGACCGGCTGGACCTGGTCATCCCGCCGGCGGTCTCCAGCAGCCTGCTGATCCTCATGACCGTGTTGTCCACCTACAAGCCGTGGGGACGGCTGCGTCGGGCCCGGCCGGCGACCCGACGGCCGGCCGCCGGCGCCAGCAACGGCTTCGGGTCGCGGCGCGGATCGCCGGCTGGCGGCGCGGAGGCCGAGTCACGGCCGCCAGCCGAGCTGGAGTTGCCGCAAACCGCCGGGCGGCGGGCCTAGGCGGTGCCGCCCTCCAACCTCGCGCCGAGCCGGCTGGCGAGGCCGAGGTGGGCCGCCCGGGCCTGCCGGAAGGCGTACCCGAACAGGGGTGCGGGGGCGGACAGGGTGATCTCGACATCGATCCGCACCACGCCGCCGGGCTCGTCCCGCAGCCGAGTGTGGTTACGGACGGTGGTGGCCGGCTGCTGCCGGGCCACGGTCACCACCTCGTCCTCGTTGGCGACCAGCACGTCGGCCTGGTAGGTGACCGGGAAGTGCAGCGGCCCGAGCGCCAGCCGGTCGGTGATCGCGTAGCTGGCCAGGGCGCCGGGCCGGGGCGGCAGCTGGCGGACCCGGACGATCAGCGGATGCAGCTCGCCCTGGCGGGTGAGGTCGCTGAGCAGGGCGACCGCCTCCGCCCGCGAGCACCGAGCCTGCACGGTGTAGCTGAAACTGTCGCTGCTGAGCAAGCCGTACTCCCCTAGCCGTCGCCGGTGGGCACGATCGTCCCGTACCAGGGGCCGGCTGGCAACGGTCGGAAGACGCTGGCGCGAGCGGTCCGCCGGGCGGGATCAGGCGCCGGGGAGCACCTCGGGCGTGGGGGTGTCGGCGAAGTACGGCTCGGGGGCGCCGAAGAGGCCGAGCAGGCCGGTGACCCAGAGCTGCCGGTGCACGAACCGGCTCGGCTCGGTGACCACCAGCTTGACGCCGCTCACCTCGGCGGTCTGGAACCCGGCGACCATGGCGCTGATGCCGACCGAGTCGATGAAGGTGACCAGGCGCATGTTCAGCTCGATGCGGGCGGGCCGGCCCTTGGCGAGCACCTCGGCGATCGCTTCCCGCACCTCGTACGCGGTGTCGACGTCAATCTCGCCCCGCGGGGCGATCTGGACGACACCACCCGGCAGCATCGACTTCACGATCGACAGGCTCACGCGAACACCTCCACTCGCCCGTACGGGCGCCTCATCAGTACGCGGGCCGCGACCGAGCGTATTCCTCCGACGGCCTCGGTCGCCACCCCTCGGGATGAGCAATTCGCGGACTGGGCACACCTGGGCATCCCAATCCGGACCTTCCAGTTCCTGTTTCTGCGACGACAGGTTCTCGCACTCTTCAACGACCGACCGGGGTCGCCGATCCGCCGACCCAGGGTAGCGGTCCCCCGCCCGTCGGGCCCGCACCACGCCCTCGGCGCGTTCGGGTGGTCTGTCCCACCCTGCCTCCGGTCGACCGCGAACGCCGCCGGGCTGGTTTGCGCCGGCGCCGCTCCGGGCACTGGCCCCGGTGACCGAACCGCACCGCGCCGGATCATCGCCGGAGTCCGAAGTGGCCCCCGGGCTTCGGCACCCGAGGAGGTAACCATGTTCGGATCCACTCTGCTGGACCGTCGCAGCAAGCCCGAACGGATCGCGGACCAGGCGTGGCAGCAGCTGCTCTCCGTCGTCGACTCCGCGGGCGACAGCGTCCGGGACGCCGCCCGGTCCGCCCGCCGCAACGGCTCCGGCCTCGCCGACGACGCGAGCGACCTGGTCGGCTCGGCGGCCGAGGAGGCCCGCCGCCGGACCAGCCTGGCCGTCGACGCGCTCGCCGGCCGCCGGCCGGCGCTGCCCTGGGCGCTGCTGATCGGCGCCGCGCTGGCCGGCGCGGCGCTCGGCTGGGCGGCCGGCACCTTCGCCCGCGCCGCCGGCAGCCGCGCCCGCGAACTCGGTGAGGTCGAGTTCGTGGACGTGGACCGGCCGGACTCGCCGGCCGGCCTGGACCGCTGACCCCGCCTGACACGGCGGCGGTGTCCCGACCCGGGGCACCGCCGCCCGAGCGTCAGAACGCGGTGACGCTCGCCGGCGCCCGCTCGGCCCGGCTGAGCGCCCGCAGCACGGCCGGCTGGCCGTGCCGGCGTACGGCGAGGCGGGCGAGCAGGGCCAGCACCGGGTCCAGCACCTCGGCCGGCAGCTCCGGAGTGGGTACGCCGAGGCTGAACGCGAGGTCGTCGGAGTGCACCGCGAGTTCCATCAGCCGGGTGGTGAGGTAGTCGTCCAGCGCCAGCGACCAGGGCCCCCGGGCCAGGTGCACCACCCGCCCGTCCGGCTCGGCCGGCAGCGCGACGGCCAGCTCGTCGACCGCGGCGCCGACCGCGGCCAGCAGGGCTTTCGGGCCGTCCGCGGCGACGCGCTCCCCCGACCGGCGGATGCCCACGTTCACCTCGTCGTCGACCGACGCGCCGATCCAGGTGCCCCGGGCGTAGTGGTCGAGCAGGCCGATCGGCTCGCCCGGCGGCACCGGCTCCGCCAGCACCCCGGGCACCGCCAGGATCTGGAAGGCGAGGTGACCGGCGAGCCCGCCGACCTGGAACTCGGCCAACGCGCTCGGGGCGTCCCACTGCTGCGCCACCGCCGGGTCGGCGAGCAGCGCCGCGGCCGAGCGGGCGGCGGTCAGGTAGGCGGTCCTGATCGAGTCCATCGCGTACCCCTCTCGTCACGGGTCCGGGAGGCCGAGCCTACCCACCAAGATCGACCACTGCGGTCCGGAGGCGGCGGTGGCCGCCCCGCGGACGGGGACCGACTGGAAGCGGTTCCCACCAGGTCGGCTCACCCGGAACGGATGAGGGCAGGTCACCCGGGGAGCGGACAGGATCGGGGCTGGCGCGGTTCGTGCCGGCACCGTCGCGCCCGCACCGCGAACCGATCCGGGAGGAGAGCACCGATGGCCGCAGGGACGATCATGCGGACCGACCAGGACATCCAGTCCGACGTCCTGGATGAGCTGACCTGGGAGCCCCGGGTACGCCCCAACGAGATCGGGGTGACCGTCACCGAGGGGGTGGTGACGTTGACCGGCTGGGTGGACAGCTACGCCAAGAAGTGGGCCGCCGAGCGGGCCGCGCACCGGGTGTCCCGGGTACGCGCGGTCGCCAACGACCTCGCCGTGCGGATCGCCACCGCCGCCGAGAAGAGCGACCCGGAGATCGCCACCGCGGCCACCCGGGCCCTGGAGTGGGACGCGTTCGTGCCGGTCGAGACGCTGGACGTGACGGTCAGCGACGGCTGGGTCACCCTGCACGGCCAGGTCGAGTGGGAATACCAGCGCCGGGCCGCCGAGCGGTCGGTCGGCCGGCTCAACGGCGTACGCGGGGTGAGCAACGGGATCACCGTCCGGCCCGGCACCCGCACCGACACGCGTGACCTGGCCGAGCGGATCGTCGACGCGCTCGCCCGCAACGGCGCCACCGAGGTGGAGGGGATCAGCGTCCGGGTGCACGGTGGGGACGAGGTGGTCCTGGAGGGCCTGGTCCGCTCGATCCCGGAGCGGGAGGAGATCGAGCGGGTCGTCTGGTCCGCCCCGGGCATCCGCACCGTGCACAACCACGTGGCCGTCTCGCCGTGAGGATGACCCGGGCCGGGTGATCCCGGCTCACCCCGTCGCGGACGAGGCTGGGAACCATGACTGATCCGAACGGGTTGATCACACCCGGGCGCGGCGCGTCCGGGTCGCCCCGGCCGGCGATCCCGGCCGGGCGGGTCCTCGGGCGGCCGGAGGTGGACCGATGACGACACCACTGCAGGTCACCAGCGCCCGACTACGCCTACCGGTGACCGAGACGGACCACGCCCGGGGGCCGGCCGACGCGCCGGTCACCATCGTCCAGTACGGCGACTACCAGTGCCGGTTCTGCGGAGCCGCGTACGCGAACCTGGCCGAGGTACTGCGCCAGCGTGGCGACACCGTCCGACTGGTCTACCGGCACTTCCCCATCGCCAACGTCCACCCGTACGCGGAGAGCGCGGCGGAGGCGGCCGAGGCCGCCGGCCGGCGCGGGCGGTTCTGGGACATGCACGACTGGCTCTACCAGCACCAGGACCAGCTCGACCCGGTGCACCTGTCGCTCGGCGTCGAGCAACTCGGGCTGCCACCCGACGACGTCAACGCGGAGGTGGGCGGGCACGCCCACGCCGATCGAGTCCGGCGGGACTTCGTCGGCGGCATCCGCAGCGGGGTGACCGCCACCCCGACGCTCTTCGTCAACGACGTCCGCCACGAGGGCGGCTACGACGTCGCGGAACTGCTGGCCGCGGTGGACGCCGCGGCCACCACCTGAGCCGCGCCGCCGCAACCGCGCAGAGCCACCGAAAGAGTGCCCACTCCCGGCCGGGTGGGCACTCCTTCCGTGAACGAGGGCGCCGGGCAGCGTCAGATCAGGCGGAGTTCGCGGGCTCGGCGGACCGCTTCGCGCCGGCGGGTCGCGTCGAGCTTCCGGTAGATGTTGCGGACGTGGGTCTTCACCGTGTTGACCGACAGCGACAGCTCGCTGGCGATCTCCACATTGGACAGGATGCTCTGCAGGTAGCGCAGGATGGTCAGCTCCCGCTCGGTGAGCGGCTCGTCCAGCGCGCGCTCCGGCCCGCCCGGACGCTCCGGCGGCTCGTCGGCCCGCCGCTCGTCCGCCCCGCGTACCAGGTCGCTCACCGTCGCCCAGTGCGCCGTGCCGGAGTCCAGGTGGGCGGCGAGCAGGTCGCGTACCCCCGGCTCGGCGCGGGTGAAGAGGCGCCGGTAGCCGTCCGGCTCGGCCAGGTCGAGCACCTGCTCCAGGACCCGCCCGGCCCGCCGGTCGTCGCCGCTGTCCCGGGCCAGGACCGCGTCGAGCAGGCCGGCGGCGAGCCGCACCGGCAGCGGCCAGGACTCCGCTCCGGGCGTCGACCAGTCGGGCAGCGCCCGCCCGGCCGCCCGCCGGTCACCGGCCCGCAGCTCCACCCGGGCCAGGGCCACCCCCAGCGTCGCCACCTCCCCGCCGGACCCGCCCGCACCGTCCGACCGGGGCCCGCCGGACCCGGCCGCACCGCCCGACCGGGGCCCGCCGGACCCGCCAGCACCGTCCGATCGGGATCGGAGTTCGCCGGTCGACGTCGGCTCGGCGGTCGGCGGGTCGGTGCGGGCCCGCCCAGCCGCCGCGGCCGGGCCGGCCGGCCCCGGCCTACCGAGGGCCGGGCTTGACGCCGGGCCTTCCCCGACGGCAGCGATGCCGGGTGGACCGCTGGCGTCGCGCAGCGCGTCGGTGAGCAGGGTGCGGGCGCTGTCCACGTCGCCGACGGCGGCGCGGAGCTGCGCCTCGGCGGCGGTCAGCCAGGCGGCCAACTCCCGGCCGGGCACCCCCTCCCGGGCCTCGGCGAGGATCCGCAGGGCGGCGGCCGGCTCGCCGTCCGCAGCCAGCAGCTCGGCCCGGCAGAGCGCGGCCAGCCGGGCCGCGCCCGGTGCGCCGGTGGCCGGGCCGGCGAGGGTCAGGTTCGCAGCCGCCTCCGCCGGTTCGTCCCGATGCCACGCCACCACGGCCAGCGCCAGGTACGCGTGCCCGCAGTCCAGCCGACACGACCAGCCCCGGCAGGATGGCATGGCCAGCGCCTCCCGCGCGATCCGTTCGGCCGCCCGCAACCCGCCCCGGGCCGCCGCCAGCACCGCCGACCGGCTGGCGCAGACCAACTCGGTGCGCGGCCGGCCGGCCCGCCGGGCGGCGTCCAACGCCGCGGCGAACCGCTCGGCGGCGACGGGCAGCTCCCCCTCGGCCAGCGCCACCAGCCCGAGCGCCGTGCCGGCCACCGCCCCGGCATCGGCGTCCTCGCCCGCCCCGGCCCGGGGATCGTCGCCCGGCCCGACGGCGGTGCGGGTGGCGAGCAGCCGGGTGGCGGCCCGGCGTACCTCGGCGTGGTCACCGGCCAGCCGGGCCAGGGTCAGCTCCAGCGCGGTGGCCAACCGCCGGAACCGGTCCCGGCGCGGTTCGGGCAGAGCACCCGCCTGGTCGACGGCGCGCCGCAGGTAACCGGCCGCCGCGTCGACGTCACCGACGTACGCCCGCTCGGCGGCGCACGCCAGCGCGAGCTCCGGGTCCCGGCGCACCGCCTCGGCGGGCGGCTCGGGCGGGGGTGGGGCGGCGGGCAGGTCCCGGTCGTACGGGGTCAGCTCCGGCCACCGGGCGATCAGCAGCTCGGTGGCCCGGTTCCACTCGCCTCCGGCCAGCGCGTGCCGCAGCGCCTCGGCCGGGCGGTCGTTGTCCGCGTACCAGCCGGCGGCGCGCAGGTGCAGGTCGCGCAGCTCCCCCGCGGGGAGCCGGCCCAGCTCGTCGCGGAGCAGGTCGGCCAGCAGGGGGTGGCACCGGTACCAGGGCGGGCTGCCCCCGTCGTGCTGGACGAAGCCCCCCTCTCGAGCCAGGTCGGCGAGGACCTGGCCGGCGTCGCTCCGCCCGGTCACCGCCTCGGCGAGGTCGGCGCAGACGGTGGTGGCGACGGCGCTGCGCCGGAGCACGTCGCGGGCGTCCGGATGCAGTGGGGCGAGCACCTCGTCGCGCAGGTACCCGGCGACATCCGGCTGGTCACCGGTGAACCGTTCGACGGCGCGGGCCGGGTCGGCCTGGCTGCGCAGCGCGAGCGCGGCGAAGCGCAGCCCGGCCGGCCAGCCACCGGTCCGCTCGCGCAGTCGGGGCACCGCCGCGGCGGGCAGCGGCACCCCGTGCGCGACCAGCAGCTCGGCCACCTCGTCGTCGGTGAAGGCCAGCTCGTCCGGGCCGACCTCGGTCAGCTCCCCGGCCAGCCGCCAGCGGTGCAGGGCCAGCGGCGGGTCGAACCGCGCGCCGACCACCAGCCGCAGCCGGCCCTCCGTATGCCGCAGCAGGAACTCCAACCCGGTCAGCGCGCCGGGGTCGGTGATCCGGTGCAGATCGTCCAGGACCAGCCGCACCGGGCGTTCCCGGGCGGCGAGCGCCGCGGCGAGCAGTTCGAGCTGGTCGGGGCGGGGCGGGCGGTCCGGCACCGGCGGCTGTGGGCCCTCGTCCGGGACGCCCTCCGCCGCGGCCCGCAATGCGGCGGCCAGGTACGACCAGAGCCGGGTCCCGGTGTCGCCCTCCTCCACGGTCACCCAGGCCGGCGGCGGCTCGTCGCGGGCGGCGCGCGCCCACGAGGCGAGCAGGATGCTCTTGCCCCAGCCCGCTGGCGCGGCGACCAGGGTGACCGGCCCGGCCACCCCCTGGTTCAGCCGGTCGAGCAACCGGGGCCGGACCAGCACCGGCTCGGGCAGGGCGGCGGGGGCGAGCCGGGAGGCCAGCAGCGGCGGCACGTCGGGCACAGACGCGTCCGCCATGCGGCCGGCCGGCCGGGTCCCGCCGGCGGGCGGCGGGCGGCGGGCGGTGGGGGCCGCTTCCGGCGCGTCCGTCGCCGGAAGAGGCATGCCGGCCGGCCCCGGGCCGGCCGGCGCCGTGACCTCGGCCGGCGTCTCGGCCACCTCGGCGCGGTCAGCCTCCTCCGGCATGCGGCCCTCCCCGTCGCGTCCGCTCCCCCGGTCCGTGCGGGCAGCGGTTACCCGGCCCGGACCGGTTCACCCCTTCGGGGCGAACCCGCTTCACCCCGACCGGCCGCACGCTGGAGACACGCGGGCGGCCGGCCGCGCGTGACCGGCCGCCCGACGACCCGCGACGACGGGAGGGGCCCGTGGCACGGATGGGACGGCTGGCCGGTGGCGGGATCGCGATGGCGAGGACCGCGCGCACCCTGGTCGTACGCCAGCGGGACCGCTGGCCGCGGGCGGCCGGAACGGACCCGCGGCCCGGGCGCTGGCAGGTGGTGACCGTGGCCGGCCGGCCCGAGGAGGTGCTGCCGCGCGGCCGGTGGCCGGAGCCGCTGCGCCGGCTCTACGGCGCCGTGGAGCTGTACGCCCGCCCGGCGCCCGGCGGGCGCGGCACCGAGCTGGCCGCCCGGCTGCTCGGCAACGGTCCGGGGCTGCGCGGGATGGCCGCCCACCTGGTCGGCGACGATCCCGGCCGGTTCCTCCGGCAGGCGCTGCGGGAGGCCAAGCAGCTGGCCGAGACCGGCGAGGTGCTCCGGGCGGACCGCTCCCGGGTGGACCGACCCGGGGGGCCCGGGTGAGGGCGCTCTGCTGGGAGGGCGCCAACGCGCTGGCGGTACGCGAGGTCCCCGACCCGGAGCTGCGCAACGCCCACGACATGATCGTCCGGGTACGCCGGAGCGCGACCTGCGGGGCCGACCTGCCGCTGCTGGCCGGGCGCATCCCGTACCTGGCCGCCGGGGACGTGCTCGGGCACGAGTTCCTCGGCGAGGTGGTCGAGGTCGGGCCGGAGGTGCGCCGGCACCGGATCGCCGACCGGGTGGTGGTCTGCGCCGGGATCGCCTGCGGGGCCTGCTGGTTCTGCCGGCAGGGACTCTTCGCCTGCTGCGACAACGGCACCACCGGCGCGTCGGCGGCCGAGTCGGCCTGGGGCCAGCCCACCGGGGGCTGCTACGGCCACCCGGCCCCGCTGGGCGGCTTCGCCGGCAGCCATGCCGAGTACGTGCGGGTGCCGTACGCCGACGTCGGCGCGTTCGCCGTGCCGGAGGCGGTTAGCGACGACCGGGCGGTCTTCGCCTCGGATGCCGCGCCGACCGGCTGGCTGGGCGCCGAGCTGGGCGAGGTGCGGCCCGGTGATGTGGTGGCGGTCTGGGGCGCGGGCGCGGTCGGCCAGCTCACCGCCGGGGCCGCGCTGCTGCGCGGCGCGGATCGGGTCGTCGTGGTGGACGACCACGACGACCGGCTGCGGATGGTCGAGCGCCACGTCGGCGCGGAACCGCTCAACTACCGGGACGTGGACGTCCTCGCCGAACTGCGGGAGCGCAGCGGCGGCCGGGGTCCGGACGTGTGCGTCGAGGCGGTCGGCATGGCGGCCGAGCCGCAGGGGCTGCTGGCCGGCCGGCTCGGCGGCGGCGCGGAGCGGTCGCTGGCGTTGCGCGAGGCGGTGCACGCCTGCCGCAAGGGTGGCACCGTGGTGGTGCTCGGCACCTGGACCGGCGTCGTCGACACGTTCCCACTGGGCGCGGTGATGCAGAAGGCGCTGACCGTCCGCGGCGGCCGGCAGCACGGGCAGCGCTGGATCCCGATGCTGCTGGACCGGATGGCCCGCGACGAACTGCGGACCGAGCACCTGGCCACCCACCGGCTGCCGCTGGAGCGGGCCGCGGACGGGTACGCGCTGTTCCGGGAGCGCGCCGACGGCTGCGTCCGGGCGGTGTTCTCCCCGTGAGCCGGACGGCGGTGGGTGGCACACTCGGCGGATGCGCGACGACCGGCCGTACGACCTCGTCCTGCTCGGCGCCACCGGGTTCACCGGCGGCCTGACCGCCGAGTACCTGGCCCGGCACGCCCCGGCCGGGCTGCGGTGGGCGCTGGCCGGCCGCAATCCGGGCAAGCTGGCCGCGGTCCGGGATCGGCTGGCCGCGATCGACCCGGCGCTGGCCGAGCTGCCGCTGCTGACCGCCGACGTCACCGACCCGGCGTCGCTGCGCGCGGTCGCGGAGAGCGGCCGGGTCGTCGCCACCACCGTCGGCCCGTACATCCACCACGGGGAGCCGCTGGTCGCGGCCTGCGCCGCCGCCGGCACCGACTACGTCGACATCACCGGCGAGCCGGAGTTCGTCGACCTGATGTACGTGCGGCACCACGCCGAGGCGGTCCGCACCGGCGCCCGCCTGGTGCACGCCTGCGGCTTCGACTCGGTCCCGCACGACCTGGGCGCCTGGTTCACCGTCAAGCAACTCCCCGCCGACGGGCCGGTCAGCGTGGACGGCTTCGTCCGGGCCGGCGGGCGGTTCTCCGCCGGGACGTACCACTCGGCACTGGCCGCGCTCTCCCGCGCCGGGGAGACGCGTCGGGCGGCGCGGGCCCGCAGGGCCGTCGAGCCCCGGCCCGAGGGGCGTCGGGTCCGCGCCGTACCGGGAAAGGTGGGCCGGTCGGCGGAGATCGGCATGTGGGCGGTGCCGCTGCCCACCATCGACCCGCAGATCGTCCGCCGGTCGGCCGCGGCCCGCCCGGAGTACGGCCCGGACTTCCGCTACCGCCACTTCGCCGCGGTGAAACGCCTGCCCACCGTCCTCGTCGCCGGGGCGGGCCTGGCCGGTCTGCTCGCACTGGTGAAGCTGCCGCCGACCCGGCGCTGGCTGCTCGGTCGGCTCTCCGCCGGGCAGGGGCCGAGCGCCGAGCAGCGGGCCCGCTCCTGGTTCCGCGTCCGGTTCGTCGGCACCGGCGGCGGCCGGACGGTGCACACCGAGGTGGCCGGCGTCGACCCCGGGTACGACGAGACCGCGAAGATGCTCGCCGAGTCCGCCCTGTGCCTGGCGTTCGACGACCTGCCGCCCACCGCCGGGCAGGTGACCACGGCCACCGCGATGGGTGACGCCCTGCTGGACCGGCTCACCCGCGCCGGCATCACCTTCCGTGTGCTGGAGCGGTGAGACTTGACCCTCGAGCGGGTTGAGGGCCCAGGATCCGGCGTCGTGGAGAGCGAACTGCGCAGCATCGGCGAGCTGGCCCGGGCCAGCGGCCTCACGGTGAGCGCGCTGCGGTTCTACGACCGGTCCGGCGTGCTGGTCCCGGCGCTGGTCGACCCGGCCACCGGCTACCGCTGGTACACCGACGACCAGGTCGCGCCGGCCCGGCTGGTCGCCGGGCTGCGCCGGGTGGGGATGCCGCTGGCCGGGATCGCCGAGGCGCTGCGGCACCGGCACGAGCCGGCGATGGTCCACCGGCTGCTGGACGCGCACCTGCGGCGGCTGGAGGACGGCCTGGCCGACGCCCGCCGTGAGCTCTCCCGGATCCGTACCCTGATCGATCCGGAGGAGACCCCCATGACCACCCGTCTCGTGCTTGACCGCGCCGGCCTGGCCGCCGCCGTCGACGCCGTCCGGTTCGCCGTCGGCACCGACCCGGACCTGCCGGTGCTGGCCGGCGTGCTGCTGGAGGTGGAGGCGGACGGCGTACGGCTGGTCGCCACCGACCGGCACCGGCTGGCCGTGGCCCGGGCGGCCGGAAAGGTCGACGGCCCGGAGGTCCGCGCGCTGCTCCCGGCGGACGCTGCCGACGAACTGCGCGGTCTGCTCGACACCGGGGCCGGGGTCACCCCGGAGGCGCACCTGACCGTCGCCCCGGACCGGGTCGAGGTCTCGGTCGCCGGCCAGGCGGTGGCCGCCGTGGCGCTGCCGTACGACTTCCCGGACTACCGCCGGCTGCTGCACGGCCACGTCGGCGGCGTGCCGGCGTACCGCATCCCGGTCGACGTGGTCGCGCTGCGCGGCGCGCTCACCGCCGAGGACGCCCCGCTGCTGCTCCGCGAGTACGCCGGGGTGCCCGTCGAGGTGACCGTGCTCGGTGTGGACGGCCGGGGCGGGCTGCGCGTCGTCCGGCCGGCCGAGGCGGCCGAGGTGGCGGACCCGGACACGGTACGGGTCGGGGTGAACCGGGAGTACCTGCTCGACGCGCTCGACGCCGGGGACCGCGGTCAGCTCGTGCTGGAGCTGGACGGCCCGATCGCCCCGCTGGCCGTACGCCGTCCGGACGACGCGGACGCCTTCTCCATCCTCATGCCGATCCGCCTCTGACCCACCCGCCGGCGGCGGACGACGGACCGCGGACGGCGGACAGCAGACGGCGGACGGCGGACGGCGGACGGCGCCGGTCACCCTGAGTCACTCCCGCACCGGCCAGCAGGCCACCCTCGCTCCCGCCTTTGCTCTGCAGCCACCGGCGCAGCAGGCACCCAGCGTTGCCGCTGCGTCCATGGCTGCAGAGCAAAGGGGCGGGAGGGGTGTGTCGGGGCAGGTTGCGTCTCCCCGAGGATGACCAGGTCAAGCGGCATAAGGAAGTGGGGGCGGCCCGATCGGCTCCTCCGGGTGGTCGGCACCTGTCACGCACCGTCACCTCGCCGGCCGGAAAGCACCGGGATCACCTACCGTCACCAATGGCCGTCCGCCATGCACCGGCGCCGCGGCGGCCCCGCCCGGCCCGTCCCGCGCCGGCCGCGCCCGATCCGTCCCGGCCGGCCCCGCCCGGCCCGGGCCGGCCGCAGGGGGCCGCGACGGTAGCATCTGGGAGTCCCACCTGACTGCCTGGACGGAGGCGTACGGAGCAGCATGCTCGACATGGAGTTGATCCGGAAGGATCGCGAGGCGGTGGCGACCGCGCTGGCGAAGCGTCTGGATCCCGCCGAGGTCAACCGGGCGCTGGACGAGATCCAGCGGCTCGACCAGGAACGCCGCGCCCTGATCAGCGAGATCGACGCCGAGCGGCAGCGCCGCAAGGCGGAGGCGCGGGCGTACGCGCAGGCGAAGCGGGCCGGCAAGGAGCCGGAGCCGGTCGCGCCGGAGGCCGAGCGCAAGCAGCTCGCCGAGCTGGAGTCCCAGCTGGACGAGGTGCAGTCCCGGCTGCGCGAGCGGATGAGCGAGCTGCCCAACCTGCCCGCCGACGACGTCGTCTCCGGCGGCAAGGAGGCCAACCGGGTCGTCCGGACGTTCGGCGAGCCGCCGGCGATCGAGAAGGTCCGCGACCACGTCGAGCTGTCCCGCGCGCTGGGCCTGGTCGACCACGAGCGCGGCGTGAAGCTCGGCGGCTCCGGCTTCTGGATGTACACCGGCATGGGCGCCCGACTGGAGTGGGCGCTGCTCAACTGGCTGATCGACCAGGACATCCAGGCCGGGTACGAGTTCCTGCTCCCGCCGCACCTGCTGCTGGACAGCGCCGGCTTTGCCGCCGGCCAGTTCCCCAAGTTCTACGACGACGTCTACCACCTGGACCGGCAGTCCGCCCCGCGCGGCCAGTTCCTGCTGCCCACGGCCGAGACGGCGATCCTCGGCGCGTTCCAGGACGAGATCCTGGAGACCGCGAAGCTGCCGCTGAAGGCGTTCGCCTACACCCCGTGCTACCGCCGGGAGGCCGCCGGCTCGCACTCCGACGAGCGCGGCACGGTCCGCGGCCACCAGTTCAACAAGGTGGAGATCTTCCAGTTCACCCTGCCCGAGCAGGCGGACACCGCGCTGGCCGAGATGGTCGCCCACGTGGAGAGCCTGGTCGAGGGGCTGGGCCTGCACTACCAGACCAGCCTGCTCGCGGCCGGCGACGCCAGCGCCTCGATGCGGAAGACCCTCGACATCGAGGTCTGGATGCCGAGCACCGGCAAGTACAAGGAGGTCTCCTCGGTCTCCTGGGCCGGCGACTACCAGGCCCGCCGGGCGGCCATCCGCTATCGGGAGCCGGGCGGCAAGCAGACCCGCTTCGTGCACACGCTCAACGGCTCGGCGCTGGCCACCAGCCGGCTCTTCCCGGCCATCCTGGAGCAGTTCCAGCAGGCCGACGGCTCGGTGCTCGTGCCCGAGGTGCTCCGCGACCGGCTCGGCACCGACCGCCTCACCCCGGTCCGCTGACCCGCTGACGGCCGGCGGCGGGGGTCCGTCGACCTCCGCCGCCGCCTGCGCCCGAGCGGCAGCAGGCCGACCAGGGCGCTGCTGCTCGGCCTTCACCGACCAACCCCGACTTGGACATGGTCCGGGCACGGACGGCCACGGGGCCTCGGATGATCGACTCCATGTCGCGTAAACGGCGGTATCGGACGCCCGCCGATACAGCTACATCCCGTACCCGGAGTCGATCAAACGCCCGGCAGCACGCACAGGCCCCCACCTCCGGGCGGCGGTAGCCCACGACGGCTTGTGGCCCGCCGTGACGGGTAGCGCCATTCGCAACGACGTATTTGCATTCGTTGACATCTCCTGCAGCGCGCTTGTAACCTTCCGAAAATTTCAGGCCGAGCCTGCAAGAAGGCGGCATCGGCCTCCTCCCCGCGCCCCTCCAGGAGTCCCGATGCATCGACGCCGATGCCGCTCGGCGGTACTCGCCCTCGGCCTGGTCGCCGGCCTGCTCGTCCCGACCGGCCTGGCCACACCCCCGGCCGCCGCGGCCACCCCCGGCAGCAAAAAGGTCATCGTCCAGCTCTTCGAGTGGAACTGGAACTCGGTGGCCACGGAGTGCACCACCGTGCTCGGCCCCAAGGGCTACGGCTACGTCCAGGTATCCCCGCCGCAGGAACACGTCAGGGGCAACCAGTGGTGGGTCGCCTACCAGCCGGTGAGTTACCGGATCGAGTCCCGCAAGGGCACCCGCGCCGAGTTCCAGGCGATGGTGAACACCTGCCACAACGCCGGAGTCAAGGTGCTCGTGGACACCGTCGTCAACCACATGTCCGGCCAGGACAACGGCGGCACCGGCTGGGCCGGCACCACGTACGGCCACTACAGCTACCCGGGCACCTACGGCGCGCAGGACTTCCACTACTGCGGCCGCAACGGCAACAACGACATCGTCAACTACCACGACCGGTACGAGGTGCAGAACTGCGAGCTGGTCAACCTGGCCGATCTCAAGACCGAGTCGGACTACGTGCGCACCCGGCTCGCCACGTACCTGAACGACCTGCTCTCGCTCGGGGTGGACGGGTTCCGGCTGGACGCCAGCAAGCACATGCCGGCCGCCGACATCGCCGCGATCAAGGGCAAGCTCTCCCGCTCGGCCTACCTCGTGCAGGAGGTCATCTACGGCGCCGGCGAGCCGATCCAGCCGACCGAGTACACCGGCAACGGCGACGTGCACGAGTTCCGGTACGGCAAGGACCTGGCCCGGATGTTCAACAGCGAGCGGCTGGCGTACCTGCAGACCTTCGGCGAGTCCTGGGGCTACCTGCCGGGCAGCCAGGCGGTGGTCTTCACCGACAACCACGACACCCAGCGCGACGGCGGGGTGCTGACCTACCGGGACCGCGGCGAGTACGCCCTGGCCAACGCCTTCATGCTGGCCTGGCCGTACGGCACCCCGGCGGTGATGTCGAGCTACACCTACAGCAACCGGGACCAGGGCCCGCCGTCGGACGCCAACAACAAGACGTTGAACACCACCTGCTACTCCGGCTGGGAGTGCGAGCACCGCTGGCGGGTGATTGCCAACATGGTCGCGTTCAACAACGCCACCCAGGGCGCCGGCGTCGCCAACTGGTACGACAACGGCTGGCAGCACATCGCGTTCAGCCGGGCCGGCAAGGGCTACCTCACCATCAACGACGAGGACTTCGCCATCACCGGCCGCTCGTACTACGCGGGCCTGCCCGCCGGCCGCTACTGCGACGTCATCCACGGCGACTTCAGCAACGGCTCGTGCAGCGGGCCGGTGATCACGGTGGACGGCAACGGCTGGTTCGCCGCCAACATCCCCGCCCACGACGCGGTCGCCATCCACATCGGGGCGAAGCTGTCCTGACCGGCAACGTACGACCGCGGCTCCGACTGCGCCGCACCGGAGGCCCCCGCACCCGCCAATCAGGGAGCGGGGGGCTTCTGTCCACTAAAGTCGGGATCATGCTGCTTCGCCGCCTCGCCTCGCGCTGGACCCTCGGCTGGCTGCTCGCCGCGCTCGGCGTACCGCTGCTGCTGGTGACCGCCCTGCTGGTCGGGCACGCGCTCACCGGCGGCCCGGCCCCCACGCCGGTCGGCGCGCCGGCCGGCACCGCGTCGGTCGGCGCCCCGGCGGAGCCGCCCGCCCCGCGCCCGGCGGCGGCCGAGTCGGTGCCGCCCGCGGCGCCCGCCCCGGACGACCTGCCGGTGGTCACGTACGCCCCGGCGCCCGGCGGGTTCCCCGCCGATCCCGGTACGGGCGACACCCGGCCGCTCACCGAGGGGCTGACGCCGACCCGGCGCGTCGCCGCGTACGACGCACCTGGTGGCCGGCCGCGCGCCTTCCTCGCCCCCACCATCAGCGGGGTCGCGCTGACCATGCCGATCGTCGAGCGCCGGGTCGGCTGGACCGCCGTCCTGCTCCCCTCGGCGAACCGCCGGATCGCCTGGCTGCCGGCCGGCGGCTGGACCACGGTCGCGCTGCCCGACCAGCTCGTGGTGGAACGCCGCAGGCACCGGCTCACCTGGTACCGCAACGGCCGCGTGGTCCGCTCCTGGGCGGTCAGCCTCGGCAAGCCTGGCCAGTCCACCCCGCTCGGCCGCACCTTCATCCTCGGCCGCACGCCCCCGCCCCAGACGGTCTACGGCGGCGTCGACATCTTCGCCCTCGGCGCGATCCCCGACGACCCGGACGCCGTGCCGACCGGGCTGCGCGGCGCCCACATCGGACTGCACAGCTGGTACACCGACGCGACGCTCGGCAAGGACGTCACCAACGGCTGCATCCGGTTGACCCGCAGCGGGCAGCGCCAGCTCCTCGCCGAGCTGCCCGCCGGCACCAGCGTCGTGGTGGTCGACCAGCTCGCCACCCCGCCACCGGCCGCCTGAGCCGGCTCACTCGCCGAGCAGCCAGCCGTTCTCCTCGGCGACCCGCACGGCGTCGGCCCGGTTGCGGGCCCCGGTCTTGCCGATCGCCGCCGAGAGGTGGTTGCGTACCGTGCCCTCGGACAGGTGCAGCGTCGCCGCCAGTTCGGCCACCGTGCCGCCGCCCCGGGCGGTCCGCAGCACCTCGGTCTCCCGCTCGGTCAGCGGGCTCCGCCCGGTGGCGAGGGTCTCCGCGGCCAGCGTCGGGTCGACCACCCGCAGGCCGGCGTGCACCCGGCGCACCGCGTCGGCGAGCTGCCGGGCCGGAGTGTCCTTGACCACGAAGCCGTTCGCGCCCGCCTCCATCGCCCGCCGCAGGTAGCCGGGCCGACCGAAGGTGGTCACCACCAGCACCCGGCAGCCGGGCACCGCCGCCCGCAGGGCGGTGGTGGCGGCGATCCCGTCCAGGCCGGGCATCTCCACGTCGAGCAGCGCCACATCGGGTCGGGTACGCCCGGCCTCCGGGACCACCTCGTCGCCCCGGCCCACCTCGGCGACGACCGTCAGGTCCGGCTCCAACGACAGCAACGCGGCCAGCGCGCCGCGGACCAGCGCCTGGTCGTCGGCGAGCAGCAGCCTGATCGGCTCGTTCACCGCGCCTCCTCCGTTCCCGGGGCCGGCCGCCCCGCTCGCCACGCCGCTCAGCGCTCCGCCGGCAGGGCGACGCGCAGCAGGAAGCCTCGACTGTCGGGAGGGCGGCCGACGGTGACGGTGGCGTCCAGCCGCCCCGCCCGCTCCCGCAGCCCGACCAGCCCGTGGCCCGCCGCGCCCGGCTCCCCGACCGGCCCCCGGCCGTCGTCGCGGACCTCCACCGCCGCCGGGCTCACCCGGATCTCGCAGCGTCGCGCGCCGCTGTGCCGGACCACGTTGGTCACGCCCTCGCGTACGGTCCAGCCGAACAGTTCGTCCCGCTCCGGCGGCAGCGACGGCACCGTCTCCGGCAGCGCGGCGACGATGCCCGCGGCGGCGAGCGCCGAGCGGGCACCGGCCAGCTCCGTCGTCAGGCTCACCCCGCGGTACGCCCCGACGGTGCCCCGCACGTCCGCGAGGGCCTGCCGGGCCAGCCGCTCCACGTCGGCGATCTCGGTGGCCGCCCGGGCCGGATCCAGCTCCAGCAGCCGCCCGGCCAGCTCCGCCTTGACCGCCACCACGGTCAGCGAGTGGCCGAGGATGTCGTGCAGGTCGCGGGCGGTACGGGCCCGTTCCTCGGCCACCGCGAGCCGGTGGATCTCCTGCTGGGCCGCTTGGAGTTCGGCGTTGCGCTGGGTCAGCCGGGTCACGCCGAACATGGCGAACGAGGCGAGCAGCACCGCGAAGACCACGGTGCCCTCCGCCTCCCAGCCGGGCACCAGCGCGGCCGTGACCGGCGGGGTCACCGCGGCCAGCGCCACCACGACGAACGCCTGCCGGTTCGGCAGCAGGAACACCGCCGCCGCGGCCACGAAGACCAGGGTGGTCAGCCAGTCGCCGTCGGTGCCCGGGATGCCGGCCAGCCCGAGCCCGACCAGCGCGGCCAGGGCCACCCACGCCCGGACAAGTGGGACGGGCCGGGCGGCGATCCGGCAGGCCCGGGCCCACTGGAAGACCCAGACGTAGCAGACACCGAACCCGACCAGCGTCGTCGCCCCCACCACCCGCCGCCAGACCTCGGGCTGGTGCAGGGCGGTGAGCAGCGGAATGTTGAGGAAGAAGAGCCAGACCGCGGCCAGCAGCCAGCCGGTGAACCGCCAGTGGCGGCGCACCGGCCGGTGCGGGTCGGGCGGAGTGCTCACCCGGAACACGCTAGCCTCCGCCGTGCGGGGTCAGACGCGGGTGGTGTCGCGGCGGAACAGCCGCGCCGCGCCCAGCCCGAACACCACCGTCCAGGCGGCCAGGTTGCCCAACGCCACCCAGTCCAGCCCGTCCCCGGTGAGCGGGGCCCGGGCGAGCTGGCCGACGCCGTACACCGGGGTGAACTTGGCGATCTGCTGGAAGGCGTGCGGCAGCATCTCCAGCGGCACGAACAGCCCGCCGAACATGGCCAGGATGGCCAGGATCGGGCCCATGAACTGCATGACGTTCTCGGCCGGGGCCAGGTAGCCGACGAACAGGCCGAAGGCGGCGAAGACCAGCGAGCCGAGCCAGGCGGCCAGCCCGGCGAGCAGCCAGACGTCGGCCGGGATGCGGACCCCGGCGGCGGCGCCGACGGCGAACTCGACCAGCACGCCGAGCAGGCCGAGCACCATCGCGGTGGCCACCTTCGTCGCCACGTACGCGGCCGGGCGCAGCGGGGTGAGCCGGAGCTGGCGGCTCCAGCCGAGGGCCCGCTCGGTGGCGACCGCGGCGCCGGCGCTGGTGGTGGCGACCATGGCCGCGTACACGGCGAGGCTGATCATGATCCAGGCGGTGACCGGTTGGCCGTTGGGCAGGTCCTGGCCGCGCTGCGGCAGTCCGAAGAGGAGGAAGAAGACCGCCGGCATGATCAGGGTGAACATCAGCGTCCGGCGGTTGCGCAGCACGCGGCGGATCTCGATGCCGAGCACCGCGGTGGAGAACCCGCCCAGGGCGGGCGGGCGCCGGTCGACCGGGCGGGCGGGCGACGTGGTGGTGGAGGAGGAGGTGGCGACGGTCATCTCAGACTCCGATGGGCTGCGTGGGTTCGGCGGTCAGGGCGTCGGTGGTGAGGGCGAGGAACGCGTCCTCGAGGTTGCGGGAGGTGATCTCGAGGTCCCGCGCGGCGGTGCGGGTGAGCAGGTGCCGGGCGACCTGGTCGGAGTCATCGGTGCGGACCAGCACCGCGTCGCCGCGTACCTCGACCGCCTGGACGCCGGGCAGCGCGGCGAGCGCGGCCTGGTCGGCGCCGGGGAGGGTTGCCCGGACGATCCGGCCGGCGGCCAGGTTCTTGATCTCGGCGGTGGTGCCGTCGGCGACCACCCGGCCCTGCCGGACCAGCACGATCCGGTCCGCGTACGCGTCGGCCTCGTCGAGGTAGTGGGTGGCGAAGATGATGGTCCGCCCGTTCCGGGCGTCGGCCCGGATGGCCTGCCAGAAGTCCCGCCGCCCCTCGACGTCCATCCCGGTGGTGGGCTCGTCCAGCACCATCAGGTCGGGATCCGGCAGCAGCGCCAGGGCGAAGCGCAGCCGCTGCTGCTGGCCGCCGGAGCACTTGCCCACCGGGCGGTCGGCGATGTCGGCGATGCCGGCCCGCTCCAGCACCTCCGCGACCGGACGCGGCTGCGCATGGAAGTGCGCGGTCATCCGTACCGTCTCGGCGACGGTGAGGTCCTTGAGCAGGCCGCCGGTCTGCATCACGGCGGCGACCCGGCCGAGCCGGACGGCGTCGGCCGGGGTGCCGCCGAAGACCCGGACGCTGCCGGCGTCCGGGCGGGCCAGCCCGAGCAGCATGTCCACGGTGGTGGTCTTGCCGGCGCCGTTGGGGCCGAGGAAGGCCACCACCTCGCCCGGCTCGATGCGGAGGCTGAGCCCGTCGACGGCGGTCACCGGGCCGAAGGTCTTGGTGAGTCCGGCCAGCTCGACGGCCGGTGGGATGTCGGTCATGACACTGATACTCCGGGGAACGGCCGGGCCGTCCCCGGAGCGTGCGTCACCTTCCACCCGTGACATTTGTCAGGGCCGTGGACGCCGGTCAGTGTGCGGCACCGGCCCCCTCGCGAGCCCGGCGCGGCAGCAGGAACGCGCCGACGAAGGTGATCACCAGCAGGCCCAGCTCCGCGCCCAGGGTGATCTGCACGGCCGGCTGGACGCCGTGGTCGAGGCCGCTGAAGAAGACGGTGCCCAGCACGGCGACGCCGAGCGCCCCACCGAGCTGCTGGACGGCGGTGAGCGTCCCCGAGGCCGAGCCGCTCTCCGACTCCGCCACGCCGGAGAGCACGATGTCGAAGAACGGCGCCATCACCAGCCCCATGCCGAAGCCGACGGCCAGCAGGGCGGGCGCCATCCGCCACGGGCCGACCGTGCCGCCGGCCGAGGCCAGGGTGAGCAGCAGGCCGCCGACCCCCGCGATCACCACGGCGAGACCGATGTGGATCAACCGCCGGCCCAGGCGCTGCGCGAGGCCGGCACCGGCGAGCACGAAGGCGACCACCATGCCGAGCGCCTGGGGGACGCCGGCCAACCCGGCGCGCAGCGGCGACCAGCCCAGCCCGACCTGGAGATAGAGGCTGAAGACCAGCGAGAAGCCGGTCAGCGCGGTGAAGAAGGCGAGGCCGGCGACGAGGCCGCCGGTGAACGCGCGGCGGTGGAACAGCGACGGCACCACCAGCGGATCCCGGCCGGACCGCTCGCGCCGCACCTCGTAGCGGGCGAAGAGGACGAAGACGGCGACCGCGCCGGCCATCATCGCGAAGGTCCACGCCGGCCAGCCGCGCTCCCTTCCCTGCACCAGCGGGTAGACCAGCAGGAACGCGGCGAGCGAGACCAGCCCGACGCCGGGCAGGTCGAGCCGGCTCGCGTGGTTGGCCCGGGACTCCGGCAGGAACCGCAGCGCGCCGGCGGCGGCGAGCAGGCCGAGCGGCACGTTGATCAGGAAGATGGCCCGCCAGCCGGTGCCGGCGAGGTCGGCGTCCACCAGCCAGCCGGCGAGGATCGGGCCGCCGACCGCGGAGATGCCCATCACCGGGCCGAACGCGCCGAAGGCGGCGGCCAGCTGGTGCGGCGGGAACATCTCCCTGATCAGGCCGAGGCCCTGCGGCAGCAGCAGCGCGCCGAAGAGCCCCTGCGCGACCCGGGCGGCGATCAGGGTGCCCGGCGTGCCCGAGAGGGCGCACAGCGCGGAGGCGGCGGTGAAGCCGAGCACGCCGAGCAGGAACATCCGGCGGCGGCCGTACAGGTCGCCCAGGCGGCCGCCGGTGACCAGGCCGACGGCCATGGCCAGGGTGTAGCCGGCGCCGAGCCACTGGATCAGGCTCGTCGATCCGCCCAGGTCGGCGCGGATCGCCGGGCCGGCGAGGTTGGTGACGAGGGCGTCGAGGAGGTCCATCACCTCGGCGGCGAGGATCACCGCGAGGGCGGCCCAGCGCCAGCGGTGACCGGTCTCCGCCGGTCCGGCGCGGTCCGGCGCGAGCGTGGTGGCTAGGTCTGACATCGAATACTCCCGAGCATGAGCGAACACTGTTCGTTGACGAACAGTGTTCTATCAACGAACGTCGTTCGCAGCAAGTACGATGTTCGGGCCACCCCGGATCCGGAGGTCATCCGTGAGCGAACCACCCAGCCCGCCCTGGCGTACCCGGCCCAGGACCCGGGCCGTGAAACAGCCGCTGAGCCAGGCCGCTGTCGTCGACGCCGCCCTCGCGGTGATCAACCGGGAAGGGCTGGGCGGGCTGAGCATGCGGCGGGTGGCCCAGGAGCTGGGCACCGGCCCGGCCTCCCTCTACGCCCACGTCTCCGGCAAGGAGGAGCTGCTCGAACTGCTCGTCGACCGGGCCAGCGCGGAGATCTCCGTACCCGAGCCGGATCCGCAGCGGTGGGCGGAGCAGATCCGGGACGTGGCCTGGCAGGCGTACCGGGTCTACGCCACGCACACCAACCTGGCACTGGCCTCGCTGGCCACCATCCCCAGCGGCCCGAACGCGCTGCGCGTCACCGAGGGCATGCTCGCCATCCTGCTCGCCGGCGGCGTGCCGCCCCCGCAGGCCGCCTGGTTCCTCGACCGGCTCTTCCTGTACATCGCCGGAGACGCCTACGAGGGCGCCCTGTACGCGGAGAAGATCCGCGCGTCCGGGGAGGACCAGGCGACCTACTGGAGCCGATTCTCCGCCCAGTTGCGGAGCTACTACCTGAGCCTGCCGGCGGAGTCGTACCCGAACATCCGACGACACGTGGACGACCTGCTGGCCGGCGGCGGCGACGAGCGCTTCGCCTTCGGCCTGGACCTGCTGATCCGCGGCGTCGCCGGGCATGTCCGGACCGGTGACTGACGGCCGCCGGGCCGGGTAACCGCCGGGCCGGGCAACCGCGACACCGGGAGGTCACCATGGCGGCACCGACGGGACGGGTCGACACGATCGTGCTGATCCACGGGCTCTGGATGACCGCGCGCAGCTGGGAGCACTGGGCCGACCGGTACCGAGCCCACGGCTTCCGGGTGCTGACGCCGGCGTGGCCCGGCATGGAGGGCGAGGTCGAGGAGCTGCGGGCCGACCCCGCCCCGATCGCCGGTCAGCGGATCGCCGACATCACCGACCACTACGCCCGGATCGTCCGGGACCAGCCCCGACCGCCGATCATCATGGGGCACTCGTTCGGCGGCCTGATCACCCAACTCCTGCTCGACCGCAAGCTCGGCGCCGCCGGGGTCGCCCTGCACTCCGCCCCGGTCAAGGGCGTGCTCCGGCTGCCGCTCAACACGCTGCGCTCCGCGTTCTCCATCCTGCGCAGCCCCGCGAACCGAAACCGCGCGGTGCCGTTCACCAGGGAGGACTTCCGGTTCGCCTTCGGCAACACGCTGAGCCCCGAGGAGTCGGACCGGGCCTGGGAGCGGTACGCCGTACCCGGCGCCGGCCGCGTCCTGTTCGAGGCGGCGTTCGCCAACCTGGACCCGGACGCGGTCACCGAGGTGGACAAGAGGCGGGAGAACCGCCCCCCGCTGCTGCTGACGGCCGGGGGCGCCGACCACGTGGTGCCACCGTCGGTGGTCGTCGCCAACGTCAACCTCTACCGGGGCTCGACCGCGCTCACCGGGTTCCGCTGCAACCCCCACCGGTCGCACTTCGTCGGCGGCGAGCCGGGCTGGGAGGAGGAGGCCGACTACGCGCTGGAGTGGGCCGTCGAGGCGGCCAACCAGTTCTCGCCGACGGTGGTCAGCGAGGCCCCACCGCGGCAGTGACCGGTGAGCCGGGCGTTCAGGCCAAGCACACCTCAGACGACCATGAATCGGGCCGGACGGGCCGGCAGCCTCGGGTCGGTGCCCACCCACACCGCGTCCAGGCTGGGCGGGCCCCGTCACCGCAGCCGGAACCGCCGGGAACGCAGTGACCTTTCCGCCTCTGGCATAGGAACCCTCGTCACGGGTATGAGCGGGGCATGAGGGCGAGCTTCCGGCTTGGCCGGATCGCGGGCGTACCGATCGGGGTCAACTGGAGCGTCCTGGTCATCTTCGTGCTGATCGCCTGGGCGCTGTCGGCCAGTCTGTTCCCGCGCAGCTATCCCGGCCATTCGACCTTCGCGTACGTGGTGGCGGGGCTGGCCGCGGCGGTGGTCTTCTTCCTCGGCCTGCTCGCGCACGAGGTGGCCCACTCGATCATCGCCAAACGCAACGGCATCGAGGTCGGGAGCATCACGCTCTGGCTCTTCGGCGGGGTGTCCGAGCTGAAGGGAGAGGCGCGGGACCCGGGGGCCGAGTTGCGGATCGCCGGGATCGGGCCGCTGGTCAGCCTGCTGATCGGCATCTTCTTCGGCGTGATCGCGCTGCTCGCCTCGCTCGCCACCGGGCGCGGCCTGCTGGTCGGCGCGCTGTCCTGGCTGGCCGGCATCAACGTGCTGCTGGCGATCTTCAACGTGCTCCCGGCCGCGCCACTGGACGGCGGGCGGTTGCTGCGCGCGGTGGTGTGGCGGGCCACCGGCGACCGGACGAAGGCGTCGGTGGTGGCCGCCCGGGCCGGCTGGGGGCTCGGCATCGTGCTGATCGCCGTCGGGATCTGGCAGTTCTTCAGGGGCGCCGGGGTGGGCGGACTCTGGCTGGCGCTGATCGGCTGGTTCCTGATCGGGGCGGCGGGCGCGGAGGAGCGCCAGGCCCGGATGGGCAGCGCCCTGCGCGGGGTACGCGTCGCCGACGTGATGACCCCGCAGCCGCAGACCGCCTCCAAGGACATGACCGTCGCCGACTTCGTGGACCACCACCTCTTCGCGTACCGGCACTCGGCGCTGCCGCTGACCGAGGACGGCGGACGCCCCATCGGCCTGGTCACCCTCGACCGGGTCCGCGGCATCCCGGCCGACCAGCGCGGCTCGACCACGCTGGCCGAGGTGTCCTGCCGGGCCGGCGAACTGGTGCTCGCCTCCCCGGACGAGCAGCTCACCGACCTGCTCCCCCGGCTCAGTGAGTGCGCCGACGGCCGGGCGCTGGTGGTGACCGACCAGCGGCTGGTCGGCATCGTCTCGCCGAGCGACATCAGCCGGGCGGTGCAGCGCGGCGGCATGCGCCAGCAGATGACCGGCGGGCGCGGTGGCTGAGCGGCTGCCGCCAACCGGTTCATGGATCTGACCCGGCCGCCGCGAAGGCGAGCTCGTCGGGTCGGGCCAATTCGCGTGGACCGAAGCGGTGGCGGGATCCCGGGAGAGTGGCCGAGCAGATGGTGGTTGATCAGGGCGCCGACGAGTCGACGTGCCGGACGCCCTGATCAACCCGCGGTCAGCGCAGGCCGTACGCTCGCAGGATCGTCTGGGTGACCTCGTTCCCATCGGCATCGGTGCCATGCACCCGCAGCGAGACCGTGCCGCTGCCCGACGGCACGACCGCGTGGAAGGCGCCGTCCTCGCCCGCCACCTTCACCGAGCGCCACGTCGCCCCTTCGTCGAACGACACCTCAACCCCGACGCTGCCCCCGGCCGGAGCCGCCAACCCGTCCTGGTTGCGCAGCGTGATACCGATGGTGTGCGGGTGGTCCCCGGGCACCGTTCCGGCCAGGTCGGCGGGAATGGAGTAGTCGAGTTGCAGCAGCGGCAGTGGCTGCGGCTTCTCCGGGTCAGCGTCCGGGTGCCCGGACCGGAAGTCCCACGCCGTCTGCGTGCGCGTCGCCCACTGCCACTCTTTGGACTCCCGCTGGGTGGTCAATTCCAGCCGGTACGAGGCGTCGCCGGCCACCGTCGGCACATCCCGCCGCGCATCGGGCAATTCGGCGAGCACGGCGCCGTCACGCAACAGTCGTGCCGACACCAGATCGCGCTCACCGCCGCCGCCCGCGAGCGTGTAGTGGCCGGCGGCGTCGACGAATTCCGGTACCCGCAGGGCCAGGATGTCGCCACGGCGGGTCGACACCAGTCCCGCGACACCGCGGGGCGCCGCCGGACGCACCACTGGGGTGAACCAGTCCTCGCGGGTACGGGTGTCGCCCTGGTAGCTGCGCGGCGCGTCCCGCATCCCGACGCCGAGCGGATTCGTCTCATCCCACGTGTAGTAATGCGCCACCCGGTGCTGCCACACCGAGTCACCGGCGGAAACCCACTCCTCGCGCTCCCCGCCCGTGCGCACCATGCGCTGGGTGTCGTTCCACGAGTACGTCTGCCAGGGGCGCCAGCCGAAGCGCTGCTCCTTGGCCCACTCATCCCCGCCGGTGTTGGCGTACCTGGTGATGATCCGTGCCGAATTCTCTGCGGTCACCTGGTGGACGACCTGCGACGGGATCCGGCCCCGCTCGACATGGAACACGTCGTACAGGTACGGACTGGACACCGTGAGGGTGAGGCTGAGCATCGGCTTTCCCGTCGTGGCGGCGGCCTTCAGGCGCTGGCCGTCGTCGTTGGCGATCACCATCGCCGGGATCGGCTCCCGGGTGGCGATCGGCCGCCACACCGTCCAAGCGGAAGAGGTGGCCGGCCGCACGATCAGTGCGGCTGCGGCTCCGGCCGCTGCCGCGGCAGCCACCTGGGCGCTCTCGGAACGGCCCTGCGCACTGTCCATGAGCACCGCGGCTCCGCGTACGTCAGCTGCGGCCAGGTCGGCGTCGGTGCCGGTGCCGGCCCAGACCAGCGGGAAGTTGCGTACACCGTCGAAGGCCGGTGAACGGTGCAGCAGGTTGATGTCCAGCGGCCCGGACACGCCGGACACGTGGGCGCTCACCATGGGCGCGACGAGTTGCCATCGGGAGGCAAATTCGTAGTCACCGTCGGTGACTTGGTCGGTGGGCGTCACGTTGACCTGCTGCACGGTGCTAAAATGCATAACCCCGTGGCTGATGCTCCGGCCGTTGCCGAAGGTGCGGTGTACGTAGTAGCTCAGCACCGCCTGCTGCTCGGCGGGTTTCGGGGTCTTGATGGTGATCGGGGTCCCCTTGCGGGCGTCGATGACCAGCTCGATGTCGCGGGTGACCTTCAGCTGCGGATCGGTGATCAGGGTGGCCTGTGAGTCAAGTGGCCCACCGTCCGAGATCAGGCCGTGCAGCAGATAGTTGCCCTCCTCGACCTCGACGGTCAGGGGCTTGCCCTTCTGAATCCACTTCACCATGTCCGAGCGGCGGTCGGCGCCGTGCAGGGCGACCACGGGCACGCTCGTGTCCGCGCCGCTGCGGTCCACCCCGCGCAGGGTCACGGTGTGCTTGGGCCCATCAAGGGTCACCCCCAGGGCGGTGGTGGTCAGCACCCCGCCAGCGCCGTTGGCCGTGAGCCAACCGCCGTGCCGCCCACGGGTCAGCTTGGCTGGGTCGATTGTGACCGGCACCTGCCGGCTCGTGCCTGCGGGCACGACGATCTGGTCGGCGCCGAGCGTGACAGCGTCCTGGTCCGTGGCGTGAGAGTCGAGGTTCTCCAGGCGTGCGGCGAGCGACAGCGTCACCGCGCTGTCCCCAGTATTGGTGACGGAGACCTGCCGGGTGATCGGCGCCTCGGCCGGCGTGGTGTCGGTATGCACCCCGAAGTTGAGCACTCCGGTCGCGTGCACCTGCTGGGCAGTCGCCCGCGCCACGTCGACCCGGCCGGCGCCCTGCTGGTGCACGGTCAGGGCAGGATTGGTGCGGGCCGTGCTCACCAGCGCGTCCTTGAGTTGCGCGGCGTTCCAGTCGGGGTGGCGCTGGGCGAGGATCGCCGCCGCGCCGGCCACGTGCGGCGCAGCCATGGACGTGCCGGACGCTGCGGTGTAGTACGCGTCGAGCGGCGTTCCCATCGCGGTACCGGCGGCCCGCGCCGCGATGATCCCGACACCCGGTGCGGTGATTTCCGGCTTCACGGCATAGTCACCCAACCGCGGACCCCTACTGGAGAAACTCGCGAGGCTCTCGTCGCGGTCCACCGCACCGACAGTGAGCGCAGCATCGGCCGCACCCGGGTTGCCTACGGTCGACTCTTCCCCCTCGTTACCAGCCGAGACGACGAAGAGGGTGCCGCTGCTCGCGGTGAGCCGGTTGACCGCCTCGCTCAACGGATCGGTGCCATCGGTAGCATCTCCGCCGAGGCTCATGTTGACCACGTCGGCTCCGGAACTGACCGCCCACTCCATTCCGGCGATGATCCACGACTCGGAGCCGGAGCCACTGTCGTTCAGCACCTTGCCGATGAGCAGGTTCGCCCCGGGTGCGACGCCCTTGCGTCGGCCGTCCGAGGCGGCACCGGTGCCGGCGATCGTGCTGGCAACGTGCGTGCCGTGTCCGAACTTGTCAGCGGTCGTGGCGCTGTTGGAGAAGTTCTTCGTCGCGCTGATCTTTCCAACGAAGTCGGGGTGTGTCGCGTCGATGCCGGTGTCCAGTACCGCCACCGTGACACCGTCGCCGTCGTACCCCGACGCCCACGCTGCCGGAGCGCCGATCTGCGCCACGCTACGGTCCAGCGTCGGCTTCACCCGCCCGTCGAGCCAGATCTGCGCGATGCCGGACCCCAGCTGCGGCGTGTCCCCGCCGAGGGAACGGACGCTCGGGCTGCCGCCGGCTGCTGCCTGCCAGAACCCGGTCAGCGCCGCCTTGTCCTCGACGACCGCAGCGGCGCCGATGCTGTCCAGCCTGGAGACACGCCGTGCCCCGGCTATCGTCTGCTCGCCGGTATCCCGGTAGCGAATGATCAGTGGCAGGTTCGGCGCCGCGTCGTCGCCGAAGCCCTGCTCGATGAGCTCCTGTACGTCGAACAGGTCGCCGTCGAGAACGCCGGTGGACACGTACGGCACGACGTCGCTGGGCAGTACGCGCAGGCCGCCGTCGACTTCCAGGGTGTGGAAGGTGATCCCTTCGCGGCCCGGCGCCGGCCGGACCGAGGCGGCGTACCTGCCGGGCGACGCCTCGACCATCTCCACCACGTCGCCCGTTATAAGGGTGACGCGGGACGGGCTAGCGCTCGCCCCGGCTCCGCTAGCTTCTGCGGGGGGCGGTGGCGCTGCCTCGGCGGGAACGCCCACCGCCAGGACGCCGACCAACGCCATGGCCGTCCAGCGTAAGAGCCGGTTCATCGTGCTACTCCTCTGCTCAGCGAAGCTGGCAACCACTGTTGACACCACCGGAGTCTGATAGCCGACAGGGATGGTGGTCACTAGGTGCCAGGTGCCACAGAGGCGACATGTCACCAACTGGACACGCCCCGGCAGGCAAGCTCGACGGTGTCGAAGATGTGCTGTAGAAGCGCGAAGGTGGCGGCCCGCACGCCCACCGCGGCGGGTCTTGCCACCGCCTATCCGCGGGGAAAGTGGCGGTCCAGCTCGTCGGTCCGGAACTTCCCGGCCGGGTCGAGGTCGGCCATCAGGGCACGGAAGTCGTCACAGCGGGGGTACGTCGCGGCCGGGTTCCGGGCGAAGAGCTTGCCCCAGTGCGGGCGCGGGGCGAAGGGGACCAGCCGCTCCTCCACCTCGGCCACCACCGGAGTCACCTGCGCCGGGTCGCCGATCCAGGTGAAGTGGAGCGCCAGGCTGTCCCGGTCGTGGTTGGGGCTGAGCCACAACCCGTCGGCGGCGATGGTACGCAGCTCACAGACCTGGAGCACCGCGGCGATCCGCGCGGCGGCCGGGTCGAGCGCGGCGAGCGCCGCGGCGGCTGAGGCGCGCGCCAGGTGCCACTCCGACTGGAGCTCGTCGCCGCTGCTCGGGGTGAAGCCGAGCCGGAAGTGCGGCAGCCGTTCGTGCCACGGCCCGGGCGCGCCGAGCTGGGCGGTGCAGTGCTCAGCCGGCATGCCGGGCACGGGGTGGCAGGGCGCGCCGGCGGCGACGGTGTCCAGCCAGTCCGCCGGGGGCGGCGGCGCCTCGGCCCGCTGCTTGAGCCACACCTGGTCCAGCCGGGGCGAGCGCCAGCCGGTGAAGACGCTCACGCTGTACGCGGCGTCGCAGGCGGCGCCGAGCGCCGCGCGGGGCAGGCCAAGCCGGACGTACTGCCGGACGTCGAAGGTGGGCACCACGTCGAGGGTGACCCGGGTGACCACGCCCAGCGCGCCGAGGTTGACCACCATGCCGGCGAAGCGCGGGTCGGCACGGTCCACGGTGAGCAGGTCGCCGTCGGCGGTGACCAACTCCAGGGCGGCCACGGCGGTGGCCAGGTTGCCGTGGGCGGCACCCGACCCGTGGGTGGCGGTGGCGACCGCACCGGCCACCGAGATGTGCGGCAGCGAGGCGAGGTTGGCCAGCGCGTACCCCTCGGCGTGCAGGCGGGTGGCGACGTCGCCGTAACACAGGCCGGCGGCGACGGTGACCGTGCCGCGGTCGCGGTCCAGCACGACGGTGGGCGGCAGCCCGGCCACCGAGACCAGCTCTCCCCTGGTGTCGCCCAGCCGGTTGAACGAGTGCCCGGTGCCCACCGCCCGGACCCGGTCCGCCCCCGCCACCAGCCGGCGCAGCTCGTCCAGAGTGGAGGGCCGATGGCGGGCCCGGGCGGCGTACCGGACGTTGCCCGCCCAGTTGCGGCCGGCGCCGGTCACGTGGTGGTCTCTCGATCGGTGGTGGGCTCCGCGGTGAGGGCGGCGCAGAGCGCGTCGAGCGCCGCGTCGACCTGGCCGACGTCGTAACCGCGCAGCCCGACCGGGATACCGGCCGCCCGGGCCTGCTCGATCTCCGCGCGAGCGGCCCGCCGCTCGGCCGGGCCGCCCCGGGCCAGCGCGTCCTGGGCGCGGTGCACCAACTGGTCGACCTGCGCCGTGAAGTAGCCGCGCAACGCGACGGTGAAGTCGATCTCCGCCCCGGCGAGCCGGGCGGCCACCGGCGTACGCGCGTCGGTGAAGCGGCCGCCGGAGTACCGGCTCAGCGCCGCCGCCACATCGTCCGGGCTCTCCCGGATCTGGCGCAGATCGAGGAGTTCGACGGCGGCCCGCCCGTCGCGCGGGTGCCGCGCGGTGGTCCGCAGGCCCAGCCCCGCCGCGGGCACCGCGACCAGCCGGCCGGCGTCGTCGAGGGCGAGCGCCTCGAACTGCTCCCACCGGTACGCCCCGCGCAGCCCCGGGCGGCGCACCTCGATCCCCGCCGGCCCGATCAGGAAGCGGAACGGCCGCACGGCGCCGACCAGCACCACGCCGCCGAGCACCACGGCCCCGAGGGCCGCCAGCACCCGCAGCACCGAACCCTCGCCGGCGAGGGCGAGCACCGTCACCCCGCCCAGCACGCAGGCGACGGCCAGCGGCAGTGTCCCCCGGCCGCGATGCAGTTCCATCTCGTACCCCCGATCCGACACCGTCGTCCGGGTGCATTTTCCGCCCACCTGTCAAGGCACGGTTGGCCCGCCACCGACGGGGAATGCGGTGGGGATGAGCAGCTACCGCGACCCGACCCGCCGCGGCGACCGCCGTGCTCGACCCGATCGAGGGCCCGCCCGCCGAGGGCGACCATCTAGCGGCGGGCAACCGTCGGAGCGGGAGATCGACCCGACCGGTGTGGGCCCCGGCCCGGTCGACGTGTCACGGGCCGGGCATCCGGTGCCGGGACCGGTCCCCGAGCCCGAGCCGGAGCCGCCGGGGCCTGGGCCGGCACCTCGGGGCGGCCGTCGGCCCGGCGTGGTCGATCGTCAGAGCTGCGGCATGACCTCGGCGGCGACCAGCTCCAGGTGGTCCAGGTCGGTCAGGTCGAGCAGCTGGAGGTAGATCCGCTGGCTGCCGATCGCGGCATACCGGCCGAGCTTGTCGACCACCTCGGCGGGTGTGCCGGCGAGGCCGTGCTCGCGCAGCTCGGCGGGCTCCCGGCCGATCGCCGCGGCGCGTCGGGCCACCTCGGCCTCGTCCCGGCCGCAGCAGAGGACCAGGGCGTTGGACCAGACCATGGTGGACGGGTTCCGGTCGATCTCGGCGCAGGCGGCGCGTACCCGGTGGAACTGGGCCGCCGAGTCCTCGACCGAGACGAACGGCAGGTTGAACTCGTCGGCGTAGCGGGCGGCGAGGCGGGGCGTCCGCTTCGGGCCCTTCCCGCCGAGCAGGATCGGCGGGCGCGGCTGCTGCACCGGCTTGGGCAGCGCGGGCGAGTCGCTGACCGGGTAGTACTTGCCGGGGAAGTCGAAGGTCCGGCCGGCCGGGGTCGCCCAGAGCCCGGTGATCACCGCCAGCTGCTCCTCCAGCCGGTCGAAGCGCTCCCCGAGCGGCGGGAACGGGATGCCGTACGCGGTGTGCTCGTCCGCGTACCACCCGGTGCCGATGCCCAGCTCGACCCGGCCGCCGCTCATCTGGTCGACCTGCGCGACGGTGATGGAGAGCGGGCCGGGGAGCCGGAAGGTGGCCGCGGTCATCAGCGTGCCGAGCCGGATCCGGGTGGTGTCCCGGGCCAGTCCGGCGAGGGTGGTCCAGGCGTCGGTCGGGCCCGGCTCGCCGCTCCCCGAGCCCATCTTCAGGTAGTGGTCGGAGCGGAAGAACGCGCCGAAGCCCGTCTCCTCCGCGCGCCGGGCCACGGCGAGCAGCTGGTCGTAGCTGGCGCCCTGCTGGGGTTCGGTGAAGATCCGCAGTTCCATGATCCGAGCATAGGAAGCGAACCGGCGGGCCACCCCGGGCACCGGTCCCCGTCACCCGCACCGGCTCGAACAGCGGCCATGCCTTTACAGGCATATAACTGCTGGGGCATATTGGTCTGGTGTCCGTCGACGCCTTCGCCGTCCTGGCCGAGCCCACCCGACGCCGCATCCTCGACCGGCTGCGCCGCAGCGAGAGCAGTGTCGGTGACCTGGTGGACGCGCTCGGGATGAGCCAGCCGGCCGTCTCCAAGCACCTGCGGGTGCTCCGCGAGGCCGGCTTCGTCACCTGCCGCACCGCCGCCCAGCAGCGGTTCTACCGGATCGACCCGCGTCCGCTGCGCACGGTCGACGACTGGCTCGGGCCGTACCGGCGGATGTGGGCGGACCACCTCGACGCCCTGGAGCGCCATCTCGACAGTCAGGAGTGACGATGGAACGCGACAACTTTCGACCCGGCCCGCTCGCCGAGGTCGCTCGGGTGCCGGCCGGCGACCGGTGGGACCTCGTGTTCGTCCGGGACCTGCGGCATCCGCCGGAGAAGGTCTGGGCCGCGCTGACCGAGCCCGACCAGCTCGCCCAGTGGGCGCCCTTCCTGGCCAGCCGGGATCTCGGTACGCCCGGCGACGCCACGCTCAGCGCCGTTGACGGCGAGCGGACCTTCGACGCACCGGCCACCGTGGTCCGGGCGGAGCGCCCGTCGCTGCTGGAGTACACCTGGGGCGACGACCGGCTGCGCTGGGAGCTGACCCCGACGGACGCGGGCACCCGGCTGACCCTGCGGCACCGGATCGAGAAGGCCGACCAGGCGCCGCTGATGGCCGCGGGCTGGCACCTCTGCCTGGACGTCGCCGGTCACCTGCTCGACGGGGACCCGGTCGGCCCGATCCGCGGCGGCGAGGCGCTGGACTTCGGCTGGGAGCAGCTGCGCGCCGCGTACGCCGAGCGCCTGGACTCCTGACGCGGCCGGCGCGGGGTGGCGAGCCGCCACCCCGCGCCGCCGGCCTGCCGCCCTCAGCGCGTGACGGCGGGGACGTCCGGCAGGGTGACCGCGGTGGCCGCTTTGCGGATCGGCTCGGTGACCCGGCGGATCATCCGCTCCCGGCCGGGCATGCGTGGCATGAGCCGCAGCATCAGCGTCTGGAACCGGATCTGCGCGGCCGACCCGAGCACCATGCCCTTCAGGTTGCGCTCGGCGAGCTGCTGGTTCGCCGCCACGAACGGCCGCATCCGCCGCTCGTACGCCGCGAACCCGGCGGCCGGGTCGCCACCGGCCTCGGCCAGCGAGGCGGCCAGCACGTACGCCCCGACGAGGCTCAGGCTGGTGCCCTGCCCGGACGCCGGCGAGGCACCGTAGCCGGCGTCGCCGACCAGCCCGATCCGCCCGGTCGACCAGCGGTCCATCCGCACCTGGCTCATCGCGTCGAAGTAGAAGTCCGGCGCGTCCTCCATCGCGGTGAGCAGCTCCGGCACCCGCCAGCCGGCCCCGGCGTACGCCCGGGCCAGCGCTGCCCGCTGCCCGGCGACGTCCCGGCGGTCGGGCTCCTCTGCGGGCGACGGGAAGAGGAAGAGGGCCCGCGCGTCCGGCGCGCCGGCGGTCCGGTAGACGCCGACCGTCCGCCCCGGGGCGGGGTGCATCAGCTCGACGCACTCCTCGCCGTACTCGGCGGGCACCGTGAAGATCGCGATGTGGTGCCCGAGCGGGCGCAGGTGGGCCGAGCCGGGGCCGAAGGCCAGGCGCCGCACCGTCGAGTGCAGCCCGTCGGCGCCGATCACCAGGTCGAAGCGGCGACTCGGCCCCCGCTCGAAGGCCACCTCCACCCCGTCGGCGGTCGTTTCCAGCGCGACGATCGAGTCGTCGAAGCGGTATTCCACGTCGTCGGTGGCGTCGACCAGAATGCGGGCCAGGTCGCCGCGCATGATCTCGACGTCGTCCCCCTCCCGGCCGCCGAAGAGCGCGGCGTCCATGGTGGCGAGCTGCGCGCCGGATGCGTCCACGAAACGGGCCAGGCGCATGCCGGTGTCGTGCCGCCGCACCTCGTGCCCCAGCCCCATCCGGTCGATGACGTCCAGGGCCGCGCCCCGGATGTCCACCTTGTAGCCCCCGGAGCGGAGCATCGGGGCGCGCTCGACGACGGTCGGACGGAAGCCGTGACGGCGCAGCCACCAGGCCAGCGCGGGGCCGGCGACACCGGCCCCGGAGATCAGCACATCGGTCATGGCAGCAACTGTACAAGCGTGTTAGACAGTTGTGCAAGACGCTTGTCCAAGAAATCCGCTACGCTGTCGGCATGGGAAATCGGGAGGACCTGCTCGCCGGCGCCAAGCGCTGCCTGATCGAGAAGGGGTACACGGCCACCACGGCCCGGGACGTCGCCACTGCGGCCGGCACCAGCCTGGCCGCCATCGGCTACCACTTCCGCACCACGAAGGCCCTGCTCAACGAGGCGCTGATCGAGGCGATGGCGGAGTGGGGTGAGGAGCTGGGCCGTGCCCTCGCGGAGGACGCCGGCTCGACGGCCACCCCCGCACAGCGGTTCGAGGCGACCTGGGAGCGGATCATCGAATCCTTCGCCCGGCTGCGCCCGCTCTGGGCCATCCAGTTCGAGCTGATCGCGCAGATGGACCGCGTACCCGAGCTGCGGGAGGCGTTCGCCGCCGCCAACCGGCACGCCCGGCTCGGCCTCGCCGAGGTCTTCCACCGGATCGACCCGGCCGCCGACGAGCCGACCGCGCTCGCGCTCGGCGCCTTCCACCAGGCGCTGCTCGGCGGCCTGGCCGCCCAGTGGCTGGTCGATCCGGCGGCGGCGCCGTCGGCGGCGGAGCTGACCCGGGCCCTGCGGGCCGTCGCCGACGACTTCGGCGCTGGTCAGGGCTGACCGAGACCGGCCTCCCGGGCCCGGACGATGGCCTGGCCGCGATCGGCCACCTGGAGCTTGGCGAGCACGTTGGACAGGTGGTTGCGGACGGTCTTCGGGCTGAGCGTCAGCCGGCGGGCGATGACCACGTTGCTCAACCCCTGGGCGACCAGGTCGAGCACCTCGCGCTCCCGGTCGGTCAGCTCGGGAAACGGCGCGGACCCGGACGCCCGGGCCCCGGACAGGTAGCTCACCGCCCGGCTCGCGATCACCGGGCCGAGCAGCACCTCGCCGTTGGCGACCGCTCGGACCGCCCGCTCCACCTCGGCCGGCGCCGCGCCCTTGAGCAGATAGCCCCGGGCACCCGCGCGCAGCGCCGCGAAGACCCAGTCGTCGTCGTCCAGCATGGTCACCACCAGCACCCCGATGCCCGGGTGCCGGGCGACGATCTCCCGGGTCGCCGCCACCCCGGACCGGCCGCCCAGGTGCAGGTCCATGATGATCACGTCCGGTCGCTGCTGGTCGGCGACCCGCAGCGCGCCGTCCGCGTCGGCGGCCTCGCCGACCACCGCCAGCCCGGCCGTCGAGGCGAGCAGCGCGGTCATGCCCAGCCGGAAGACCGGGTGGTCGTCCACCACCGCGACCCGGATGGTCGGCTCGGTCACGGCTCCACCGCCGCTGCCCGTACCGCCCCCGAGCCGGCATCGGACCAGGCCGGGTCGCCGGAGACGGCGGGGTCGGGCCCCGCAGCGTCCGCCGTCGGTGCCGCGCGATCCGACGCGTACGCCGACAGCCGCGCGGCCGGCACCCGGACGAGCACGGTGGTGCCACCCCCCGCCCCCGGCGCGACGACGCAGACCCCGCCGATCCCCTCGGCCCGTTCCCGCATCGAGCGCATCCCGATCCCGTCCGGCGTCCCCGGCGCGACCCCCCGCCCCTCGTCCTCGACCCGCACGCTGAGCCCGGCCTCTTCCCGGTCGACGCGCACCTCGCAGCTCGCCGCGCCGGAGTGCCGGTGCACGTTCCGGACCGCCTCGGAGACGATGCCGTAGATCGCGGTCGCCACCGGCTCGGGCAGCGGCAGCGGCGCGGCCAGCACCTGGATGGCCAGCCCCGAGCCCGCGTACCGCTGGGCCAGCTCGTGCAGGGCCGGAGCGAGGCCGCGCTCGCCCAGCACCGGCGGGAGCAGCCCCCGGGCCAGGTCCCGGACGTGCTCGACGCGCTGGTCGACCTCGTCGCGCAGCCGGTCCAGCAACCGGCCGGCCGCCTCGGGATCCACGGTGAGCAGGTTACGGGTCGCCTGCAGACCCAACGCCACCCCGGCCAGCGCCGGGCCGAGCCCGTCGTGCAGGTCGCGCCGCAGCTTGCGCCGTTCCTCCTCGCGCGCCTCGGCCAGCCGGGCCCGGGAGGCGGCCAGCGCCCGGCTGGTGGCGGCCAGGCTGGCCGCCGACGCGACCACCGGCACCAGGTCGACCAGCGCCGATCGGGTACGCCCGTCCAGCCGCTCCCCCGCCCGGGCCCACGCGACCAGCCGGCCGATCTCGGTCCCGCCCCGGCGCAGCGGCAGCACCAGCGGCGCGCCGACCGGTCCGGCGGACACTCCGCCCGCGGCGTACGGCTCCGGGCCGTCCACCTCGATCGCACAGGCGCCGAGGCGGAGCAGGTCGGTCAGGCTCTGCGCCACCCCGGTGAGCACGTCGGCCGGGTCCGCGGAGGCGCTGATCCGGTGCCCGACGCCGCGTACCACGCCGAGCGGCTCCACCGCCTCGCCGTGGATCAGCCGGTCCACGCCGCGCTGCACCCGGGCCCGCGCGGGCTGCATGCCCACCGCCACCAGCGCGGTGACCAGCACCCCGGGCACCGCGGGAGTGGCCGGCAGCAGCGCGTCGAGCACGCTCACCCCCACCACGTAGGCGGTCACCAGCAGGAAGGTGAGCAGGAACCAGACCAGGGTACGGCGGACGGCGATCTCGATCCCCCACAGCCGCTGCCGGAGCACCACGGCCAGCACCGCGGCCGGGAAGAACGCCTGGGAGGCGAGCATGGCGGTCGGGGCGAGCCAGTCCGGGACGCACCCGGCCCAGCCGGGGAAGCCCAGCGGGGCGAAGCTCACCGCGAGCAGCATGGTGCCGACGGCCAGCCAGCCCAGCCCGACCCGCTCGGCCGGCGGCCCGCTACGCCACCGGCGGACCAGGCCGGCGGCGGCGAGCAGCCCGAGCACCGGCACCGCCCGGAACAGCAGCAGGTCCCCGGTGTCCACCACGTCCGCCCAGCCCGGCACGGCGAGCGGCAGCGCGCCGGAGGGCCGGCCCGGCTGGCCGGGCCAGGTCAGGTGGAACAGCTCGATCCCGGCGGTCACCAGCGCGCCGGCGGTCACGGCGAGCCGGGCCGGCACGGGCAGTCGCCCCTCCCGGACCAGCCAGGGCACCACCGTGATGAGCGAGAGCATCCCCGGCACCCAGGCCCA
Source organism: Micromonospora sp. RTBAU3-60 (assembly GCF_054963695.1). Taxonomy (NCBI): domain Bacteria; kingdom Bacillati; phylum Actinomycetota; class Actinomycetes; order Micromonosporales; family Micromonosporaceae; genus Micromonospora; species Micromonospora sp. RTBAU3-60. The sequence goes on from NZ_JBUEGB010000026.1 coordinate 82,244, forward strand.
GTCGCGGGCGGAGATGAGCAGCACCGGGGCCGGCAGGCCGGGCCGTACCGCGAGCAGGTCCACGTACTGCGCGCTCAACGCGGAGAACCCGCCGCCCACGCCGGTCGCGGCGAGCAGCCAGGCGACGGGATGACCGCGCCGCAGCAGCACCAGCCAGGCGACCGTGCCGTACACCGCGCAGTCGGTGAAGTCCACCAGGAAGTAGAGCTGGGACAGGCCCCACGGCCGGCGGGCGAGGACCCAGCAGACGGCCGTACCGGTGAGCAGGAGCGCGCAGCCGACGGCGACCAGCCGGGCGGCGACCGGATGGCGCCGGTCGCCGCCCCGTGGTGTCGTCGTCGGCGCGGCGGGCATGCGCTGATCCTGACAGTCGCCGGGTCAGTTGCCGAGACCCCGGCGCTCCAGCGCGAATGTCAGTCCGGCGACAGTGGCCCAGAGCGCCGCCGGAGCCAGCGCCAGGTACTGCAGCGGCACCGCCTGGGTGACGACCACCAGCAGGGTCATCAGCAGGCTGAACACTGCCAGCCACCGGCTCACCGACCGGCGGCGCAGCCCGGCGACCGCCACCGCGCCGGCGCTGAGGCCCGCCCCCGCCCAGACCCACGGGAAGGTGTTGTAGCCGGTGGCCAGCGTCGCGACCGTGTCGGCGTCGGTCTCGGCCAGGTGCAGCAGGTCCCAGTACAGCTCGGTGGACACCCCGCCGCCGACCAGCAGCAGCGCCGCGGTGAGCAGCAGGCCGGCGGCCGCCACGTCGGGCAGCAGCCCGCCGGCCGGCTCGCGGGCGGCCAGCCGCCGCCGCAGCCCGGCCGCGAACACCGCCAGGCAGCCGGCGGCCAGCCCGGTCAGCACCTGGAAGACCCAGACGTACGCCTCCTTGCCGTCCATCGCGGCCGCCAAACGCGCGTTGTCGGCGAGCAGCGACGTGTCCACGTTGGCCAGTTGCGGACCGAACTGGAAGATCGCGATGCCGGTGAGCCCGGCGACGGCCCCGGCGACCGCCCAGCCCCGGCGGGGACGGCCGGTGGCGGTCGGGGTGGCGGTGGCGTCGAGCGTGGCGCTGGTCATGGTTCCTCCTCAGGTCGGGGGCACGGCGGGTCGCCGCAGGCGAAGCGTGGCGGGCCCGGCGTCCCGGGCGCATGGGCCACGGTGTCCCGACCGGCCGGGCGGTTTCCCGGCCGGCCCGGGGCACCGCGATGTCCCGTCCGATCGGTACGGGTGTCCCTGGCGGCCGGGACGGTGGACGCGCCACGGTGGACCCGCCACACCGACGAGGAGGCCGCCATGGACCACCGCCACGACCTGCTGACCGCCGTACGCGAGCTGGCGCCGGAGCTGACCGCCCGGGCCGAGGAGATCGAGCGGACCCGGGAGCTGCCCGCCGACCTGCTCGACCGGCTCCGCGCGGCCGGCTGCTTCCGGATGTTCGTGCCCCGCAGCCACGGCGGGTACGAGGTGGACCTGCGCACCGGGATGGCGGTGCTGGAGACCCTGGCCCGGGCGGACGGCTCGACCGGCTGGACCGTGATGATCGGTGCGGAGACCCCGCACCTGCTGGCGATGCTCTCCCGCGACCGGTTCGACAAGCTCTACGCCGCCGGCCCGGACGTGGTGGTGGCCGGCGGTTTCGCGCCGCAGGGCCGGGCCGAGCTGGCCGACGGCGGGTTCCAGGTGAGCGGGCGGTGGGGGTTCGCCAGCGGCTGCCGGCACGCCGACTGGATCTTCGGCAACTGCCTGGTCACCGCGGACGGCCAGCCGCTGCCCGGGGTGGACGGGCAGCCGCCGGAGACCCGCTCGATGCTCTTCGCGGCCGACCGGGTGACCGTGGTGGACACCTGGCACGTGCTCGGCCTGCGCGGCACCGGCAGCCACGACGTGCTGGTCGAGTCGGCGTTCTGCCCGGCGGAGGAGAGCTTCGACCTGTTCACCGGCACGCCGTGCGTGCCCGGGCCGGGGTTCGTGGCGCCGCTGGTGCACTTCGTGCTGCACCTGGGCGCGGTCGCGGTCGGCATCGCGCAGGGGGCGCTGGACGACATGACCGCGCTGCTCGGCGACGGGCGGCAGCGCCTCTACGCCCGGCAGCCGCTCGCCGACTCGCCCGCGTTCCGGGTCCAGCTCGGTCGGGCCGACCTGAACGTCCGGGCGGCGCGGGCCCTGCTGGCCGCGCTCGCCGACGACCTCTGGGCGGCCTGCGCCGAGGACCCGGGGCGGATCGCCGCCCTGCACCCGACCATCTCCGCGTCGCTGCCCTGGGTGACCGAGCAGGCGATCGCCGCCGTGGACACCTGCTACCGGGCGGCCGGCGGCGGCGCCGCTCGGGACTCCTCCCCGATCCAGCGCCGGTTCCGGGACATCCACACCTTCGCGCAGCACGCGGCGGCCGCGGAGGGCTGGCTGGGCAACAACGGGGCCCGGCTGCTGGGCCGGCCGGTGGCACTGGCGTACTGACCTTCCCGGGCCGGTGGGTGGAGGGGTCCCCCGGCCCTGGGGCCGGCGCGGAGGGGTCCGCCGGCCCGCGCGGGGCCGGCCGCCGATTCGGCGGCCGGCCCCGACGCGTCAGCCGAGCTTCGGCACGACCTCGCGCGAAGAGCCGCATCGCTTGTCTACGGCGTCGGCTTCTTCCGCGGCCCCACCGATCCGTTCGACGATTTCCGCGAGACGACCACACCTGATTTGCGGAACCGCCCCGCCCGACGAGCCGGAAGCGCCGGCCGAAATATGACGGTCACATGACAGAGAATCACGAACACATGACAGTTCTCTATCGCCGTTGTCATATTCGGGGACGAACGGCGGCAGCGGACCGCCATCATCCGGCACCCTCGCTGGCGGCACAAAGGCCCCATACGTGGACTAATCGGCCTGACTTCCCGACGACGGAGGCACGTCCTCGGTGCGTACGGACGACCGAATTTGACGGTGTCGAGGGCACCAGTTTTTGTGGTTAATTCCACAGCCCCCCCGGTTGCGACTGGATTCCCGCCGATGACGTCGGTAAGTTTCCGGGCCGGCCCCTACGGCCTGCGGAATGTGACCGATGTTGATATCGACGGACGAGACGCGAAGATGGCTACCGATGGTGCGACGCGCCAGCGGTTTCCATCGGAGAGGGGATCGTGCCCGCACTCGCAGTGAAGTCGCTCTACAAGATATTCGGCAGTCGAACTGACGAGGCGATGAGGCGCCTCGCGAGCGGCGCCCCGCGCGCCGAGGCGCTGGCCGGCCTGCCTGCCACGGCCGCCGTGATCGACGCGAACTTCGAGGTCCGCCCCGGCGAGATCTTCGTCGTGATGGGCCTCTCCGGCTCGGGCAAGTCCACCCTCATCCGGATGCTCAACGGCCTGCTCCGGCCGACCCGGGGCAGCGTGCAGGTCGACGGGGTCGAACTGACCACGCTCAAGCCCGCCGCGCTGCGCAAGCTGCGGCGGGAGAAGATCAGCATGGTCTTCCAGCACTTCGCGCTGATGCCACACCGGACGGTGCTGGAGAACGCGGGCTACGCGCTGGAGGTCGCCGGCCTGCCCAAGGCCGAGCGGCGCGAACGCGCCCTGGACGCGCTGCGCATGGTCGGGCTCGAGGAGTGGGCGGACAACCTGCCCCACGACCTCTCCGGCGGCATGCGGCAGCGGGTCGGGTTGGCCCGCGCGCTCGCGGCCGGCACCGACATCCTGCTGATGGACGAGGCGTTCTCGGCGCTGGACCCGCTCATCCGCCGGGAGATCCAGGACCAACTCCTGGAACTCCAGGCCGAGCTGGGCAAGACCATCATCTTCATCACCCACGACCTCAACGAGGCCATGCGGCTCGGCGACCGGATCGCCGTCATGCGGGACGGCCGGATCGTCCAGATCGGCACCGCCGAGGAGATCCTCACCGACCCGGCCAACGGGTACGTGGCGCAGTTCGTCGCCGACGTCGACCGGACCCGGATCCTGACCGCCGCGTCGGTGATGGAGAAGCCGCACCACGTGCTGGACGTCAACGCCGGCCCCCGGGTGGCCGCCAAGGCGCTGCGGGAGAGCCAGACCTCGGTGGTCTACGTGACCGGGCCGATGAAGCGGTTCCTCGGCACGGTCACCGAGGACGAGGTGCTGCGGGCGCTGCGCGAGGGCCGCCCGAACCTCGACGGGTACGTGTCGACCGAGCGGGTCCGCACGGTCACCGCGGACACGGCGGTGGCGGACCTGTTCGCCGACTGCGCGGAGAGCCAGCACCCGGTGGCCGTCCTGGACGACCGGGGCCGGCTGGCCGGGGTGATCCCCCGGATCACCCTGCTCAGCGCCCTGGCCAGCGCGACACCGGAGAGTGTCGCGGCAGTGGAGGAGGCGGCCATCCCGGCGCAGCCCGACGTCGAACTCGTCGCCGCGAAGGGAGAGCCGGCATGAGCATCGCGCAGTCCCCGCTCGACTCCTGGCTGCCCCGGCTGCCGCTCGGCACCTGGACCGAGTCCGCCGTCGACTGGGCCACCCGTACCCTCGGCCCGGTCTTCGACGCGGTCGCGACCGTGGTCGACACCCTGGTCCGCCCGCTCGAGAACCTGCTCACCGGCGTACCGGCGGTGGTGGTCGTGCTGGTGCTCGCCGGGCTGGGCTGGTGGCTGCGCGGCTGGAAGTTCGGCCTCGGCACCGCGGTCGGCCTCGGCCTGGTGGCCGGGATGCCGTACTGGGAGGAGACCATGAGCACGCTCGCCCAGGTGCTCGTGGCCAGCCTGCTCGCTCTGCTGCTGGCGATCCCGCTCGGCGTCTTCATCGCGGAGAACCGGCGGGCGTCCGCCGTGGCCCGGCCGGTGCTGGACCTCATGCAAACCCTGCCGGCGTTCGTCTACCTGATCCCCGCCATCTTCTTCTTCGGCATCGGCACCGTGCCCGGCGTGCTGGCCACGCTGGTGTTCAGCATGCCGCCCGGGGTACGCCTGACCGAGCTCGGCCTGCGCCAGGTCGACAAGGAGATCGTCCAGGCCGCGGAGTCGTTCGGCGCGCCGCCGTGGATGGTGCTGCTGCGGACCAAGGTGCCACTGGCCCTGCCGACGATCATGACCGGCGTCAACCAGGTCATCATGCTGGCCCTGTCCATGGTGGTCATCGCCGGCATGGTCGGCGCCGGCGGCCTCGGCGACGTGATCATGTTCGCGCTCTCCCAGGTCGAGGTCGGCAGCGGATTCGAGGGCGGCATCGCCGTCGTGGTCCTCGCCGTGGTGCTCGACCGGCTCACCGACTCCGTGGGCGACCGGTTCCCCTCCGCGCGGGCGCAGCGCCTCGCGCGGCAGGCCGCCTGACCGTCGCCCCTCCGCCGGCACCCCTGTTCCCGCGTACGCGGGACCGCCGGCTGCTCCGAATCAGGAAGGAAGATCTGTGTTCACCACCCTGAAACGCGTCCTCGCCCTCGCGGTGACCGCCACCCTGGCTCTCGGCGGTGCCGCCGCCTGCGGCGAGAAGTCGGACGGCGCGTCCGGCAGCGGCAAGAAGATCACCATCGGCTACATGGCCTGGGACGAGGCGGTCGCCGCCTCCCACCTGTGGCAGCACATCCTCGAGGAGAAGGGCTACCGGGTCCAGCTCAAGAACCTGGAGGCCGGTCTCGTCTACGGCGGTCTCGCCAACGGCGACATCGACCTCTTCCTGGACGGCTGGCTGCCCCAGACGCACGCCTCCTACCTGGAGAAGTACGGCGACAAGCTGGAGAAGATCGGCGTCTGGTACGACGACGCCAGCCTGAGCATCGCCGTGCCGAAGTACGTCGAGGGCATCGACTCGCTCGAGGACCTGGCCGCCCAGGCCGGCACCTTCGGCGGGCAGATGATCGGCATCGAGCCGGGCGCCGGCCTCACCAAGGCCACCCAGGAGAAGGTGCTGCCCGGCTACGGCCTGTCCGGCATGAAGCTGAAGACCTCCTCCACCCCGGCCATGCTGGCGGCGCTGGACGGCGCGATCGCCGACAAGAAGCCCATCGTGGTCACCCTCTGGCACCCGCACTGGGCGTACGCGAAGTACGAGCTGAAGGACCTGGCCGACCCGAAGGGCACCCTGGGCCAGGCCGAGCAGATCAACACCTTCGGCCGCAAGGGCTTCGGCAAGGACTTCCCCGAGGTCGCGAAGATGCTGGAGAAGTTCAAGATGGACGGCCAGCAGCTCGGGTCCCTGGAGGACCTGATGTTCAACACCCACAAGGGCGACGAGAAGAAGGCCGTCGAGGAGTGGCTGAAGGCCAACCCCGACTACCTGAAGGCGCTCGCCTGACCTGCCCCCGCGGGTCTCGCCTGACCTGCCCCCACAGGTGAAGGGAAGGGGCCCCTGTCAACGCCTGGCGTTGTACGAGGGGCCCCTTCTGGCACCCCGGTCACGCACCCCGGCGGCGCCGCAGCCAGCCGGCACCGGCGCTCACCACGGTGGACCCGATCGCGGTGCCGATCGCCACCAGCGCCGCCCCGACCGCCCAGAGCCCGGTGTCGTCGATCGACGCGGCGTGCCGCGCCCAGACGGCCGTGAAGGCCACCGTCATCACCGGGGCCACCAGCCACGGGCCGCGCCACCAGCCGCCGACGCCGGCGATCAGGGCCAGGGTCAGCACGCAGCCGGCCACCTGCCACACCGCGTACGGGCCGCTGATCGCGCCGGTCCGCGGGTCGACCGTGTAGCCGGTCTCCCAGCCCAGCCAGGCCCACCAGGCGCCGACCGTCGCGGCCGCCAGCAGCAGCCCGCCGAGCAGAGTACGCATCGTTGTGGTCACAGCCCGATCCTTCCGGTCCGGGCGGCCGGGCGGATGAGCATCCGTACTCGGCCTGAGCGGGCCCGGGTTCAACGGCGCAGGGTGGTCTCCCGCGCCATGTGCGACAGCTTTTCCGGGTTGCGCACGGCGTAGAGCCCGGTGATGAGGCCGTCGTCGATACGAAACGCCAGGACGCTGTCGAGCTCGCCGTCGAGGTGGAGGATCAGCGCCGGGTAGCCGTTGACCTGTGCCGGCCGCAGCGACGCCGTGTCGGCGAACCTGCCCAGCCCGACGGCCAGCAGGCGGGCCACCTTGTCGGCCCCCACGACGGGCCGCGGGACGGCCTGCTTGACTCCGCCACCGTCACCCAGCAGGACGACATCCGGTGCGAGGATGTCGAGCAGGCTCTGCAGGTCGCCCGTTTCGACCGCCCGCTGGAACGCGTCGAGGGCGTCTCGGGTCTCGGCCACGCTCACGACGTGACGCGGCCGGCGCGCCGCGACATGTGCCCGGGCCCGGTGCGCGATCTGGCGGACCGCGGCCGGGGTCTTGTCGACGGCTTCGGCGATCTCGTCGTACTCGACGTCGAACACCTCGCGCAGCACGAACACCGCCCGCTCGGTGGGGGTGAGCGTCTCCAGCACCAGCAGCATCGCCATCGAGACGCTGTCGGCCAACTCGACGTCGTCGGCCACGTCCGGCGCGGTGAGCAGCGGCTCGGGCAGCCAGGGGCCGACATAGGACTCCCTGCGGCGGCCGAGCGTACGCAGCCGGACGAGCGCCTGGCGGGTGGTGATCCGGACCAGGTACGCACGCTGATCCCGCACCGTGCCGAGTTCGACGCCCGCCCACCGCAACCAGGTCTCCTGCAGGACGTCCTCCGCGTCGGCGGCCGAGCCGAGCATCTCGTAGGCGACGGTGAACAGCAGGTTGCGGTGGGCGAGGAACGCCTCGGTGGCGGGGCCGGGGCGGTCGTCGCGGCTGCTGCCCCTGGCGCGATCGTCGGATGCGGTCTGCGGCGTGCCGACCATGGGTGACTCCTGTTCGCTCTCGACTGCGTCACCCATCAGATGCCGGGCCCCGCCGTTCTGTGACACCGGAACGGTAGCCAATCCTCGTCGTCCGGCAGCGAATCGCGGGGCGGCGGGGCAGCGCCCTGGGCAGCGGCGCGTCGTACGTCACCGATGCGCCAACCGCTTGTGGTGCGCGTCACGTAGCCGCACCGTCACAGGGATCGGGTCGCCGGCATCTCATGTTCGTCCAGTGCAGCACAAGGAGTGAGGACGGAGCCATGGACGCCCGATTCAACATGTTCGACAACGAGATCGCCGCCAAGTTCTTCAAGCGGTTCGCCAACGCCGGCCTGGTAATCCATCAGTCGCCGTTGCCGAGGTCCACCCAGGAGTTGGTGTCGCTGCGCGCCAGCCAGATCAACGGCTGCGGTTGGTGCATCGACATGCACACCAAGGAGGCCGCAGCCGCCGGTGAAACCTCGGTCCGGCTCAACCTGGTCGCCGCCTGGCGCGAGTCCACGGTCTTCACCGAGGCCGAGCGGGCCGCGCTGGCGCTCGCCGAAGAGGGCACCCGGCTCGCCGACGCCCACCAGGGCGTGTCCGACGAGACCTGGGCCCAGGTACGCAAGCACTACGACGACGACCAGATCGCAGCGCTGGTCTCCCTGGTCGCCCTGATCAACGCGGCCAACCGGCTCGCCGTGATCGTGCACCAGCAGGGGGGTTCCTACGAGCCCGGCATGTTCGCCGCCGCGCTCAACTGATCGGCGGAGGAACCGGCCCGGCCCAGGATCACTCGATCCTGGGCCGGGCCCGCCCATGCCCGGGCACACCGGCCATGACGCCGTACCGCCCGAACGCGACGAGTGGCTCCTCCGGAGCGATCGTGCGGGTCGCCGGCTACCCGGGATTCTGTTCGCGCTATCGCGGGGTCAGCACACAGAACTCATGGCCATCGGGATCGGCCATGACCACCCAGCTGACGTCACCCTGGCCGATGTCGATGCGCGTTGCCCCGAGGGAGATGAGGCGGTCGACCTCCGCTTGCTGATCACCGTCGGCGGGTGGAGCGAGGTCGAAATGCAGCCGGTTCTTGCCGGTCTTCGGCATCAGTGGCGGACCGCCCCAGGTGATCTTCGGACCGCCGTGCGGCGAGCGGATGGCGGTCTCCTGGTCCTGGTCCCAGACCAACGGCCAGCCCAGCGCTTCGCTCCAGAAGTATCCGACCTCCTGCGAACCGTCGCACGCAAGCGCTCCGATGAATCCGCAGTCGGCGAGGAACTTGTTGCCCGGCTCGATGACGCAGAACTCGTTGCCTTCGGGGTCTGCCAGCACCACATGACCATCGTCCGGGTCCTGGCCAATGTCGATGTGCCGGCCACCGAGTTCGAGCGCCCGCGCCACCGTCTGCTGCTGGTCGTCGAGGGACGTGCTCGTCAGGTCGAAGTGCATCTGGTTCTGGCCGACCTTCTGCTCCTGACTTGGCAGAAAGCGGAGCCGGAACCCGGTGTCATCGCTCGGCAGCAGCGTGATGCCGTCTCGGGGGTCGTCGGCCAACTCCCAGCCGAGGACGCCGGCCCAGAAGCGCGCGAGCCGGAGCGGGTCGTGCGCGTCGAAGCAGAGCGCGAGGAGACGACTGGTCATTCCGCTCCGCACCTCCGATCTGCTCATTCAGAGCCCCGGACAGGGCACGTCCTCCGCGCCCACAGGGAGGGACAACGCTAGGCGCTGGGGGGCTCGCCACGCAAAGAGAATTAGCCAGCGCGCCGAGGACGCCAACTTGGCACCGCTAGTGAGCCAACATGGCTTGTGTGTGAGCCATCGGTGTGCCATATTGGCACCATGGACTTGACCCCGTATGTGAGCAACCTCGGACGTGAGTTCGCCACGCTTGCCGAAGCCGGCGGTGAGGAGGCGCGTGCGCTGGTCGAGCGCCTGACCGGGTCGCTCGAGTCGGCGATCCGGATGACGCTGTTGGACGCGCTGTCGGCCGCCGCCGACGAGATCACCCGGGACCTGGCTCCGGGTTCGGTGGAGCTGCGCCTGCGCGGACGCGATCCGAGCTTCGTCGTGACCCCGCCACCCGCCGAGCCGCTCGAGGTCACGGCCGAGAACGCTGCGGCTACGGCCGACGGCGCGCCGGACAGCGATCTGCTGATCTCCGAGGACGGCCCCGCCGCCCGGATCAACGTACGCATGCCCGAGCAGCTCAAGGCCGCGATCGAGGAGGCCGCGGCCAAGGAGGGGCGCTCGGTCAACGCCTGGCTGGTCCGGGCGGCCGCCGCCGGCCTGCAGCGGCCCGACCGCGATCAGCGCCCCGAGCCACGCGGCAGCGGGAAGCGGACCAAGCAGGGCTTCACCGGCTGGGTGCGCTAACCACGCTGTTCTCACACCGCGTCCCCGGCTCTGCGGGGACGAATCACCTATCCAACCCATGATGCGGGGACAACCCATGCCAAAGTACGAGACGCCCGAATCGATTTCCGTCACGCTCGAACTCGCCGTCGGCTACGTGCGGATCGCCGCGAGCGACCGCACCGACACCGTCGTCGAGGTCCGCCCGAGCGACGAGTCCGACGAGTCCGATGTGCAGGCCGCTGCGCAGGTCCGTGTCGACTACACCAACGGCATGCTCCAGGTCACCGGCCCGAAGCGCACTTTCGACTTCTCGAAGAAGAGCAGATCGGTGGACGTTTCCATCGAACTGCCCAGCGGTTCCCAACTGTCCGCTCACCTGCAGATGGGCGACGTCCGCTGCGCCGGCCAGCTCGGGGAGTGCCGGCTCAAGACCACCGGCAACGTCTGGCTCGAACGAACCGGCCCGCTGCGCCTGCACACGGGGGTCGGTCACGTCACCGCCGACGGCATCACGGGCGACGCCGAGATCTCCACCGGCTCCGGCAAGATCCAGATCGGCGAGGTCGAGGGCGCCGTAGTGGTCAAGAACTCCAACGGCGACACCACGATCGACGCCGTCACCGGCGACGTGCGGGTGCGCAACGCCAACGGCGCCATCGACGTCCAGCGGGCCGGCGCCGGCGTCGACGCGAAGACGTCCAACGGCAGCATCCGCCTCGGCGAGGTGGCCCGCGGCTCGGTCGTGCTCGGGACCGCCATGGGCGACCTGGACATCGGCATCGCCGAGGGCACCGCCGCCTGGCTCGAGGTCAACACCGGATTCGGGCACGTACGCAACCTGCTGGAGAACGCCACCCGGCCCGACGAGACCGACCAGACCGTCGAGGTGCGCGGCCGCACCTCCTACGGCGATATCACCATCCACCGCTCCTGATCCACTTCCGGCCCCGGAGAAAACATGACCAGCACGCAATCCCGGCCGGCGATCGCCGCGACCGGGCTACGGAAATCGTTCGGCGACCATGTCGTGCTCGACGGACTCGACCTGAACGTGCCACGGGGAACGGTCTTCTCGCTGCTCGGCGCGAACGGCGCCGGGAAGACCACCACGGTCAAGATCCTCTCCACTTTGCTCACCGCTGATGGCGGTGACGTCCAGGTCGCCGGGCACGACCTCGCTCGCGAGCCGGACGCGGTGCGCGCCGCGATCGGCGTCACCGGTCAGTTCTCCGCGGTGGACAAGCTGCTCACCGGCGAGGAGAACCTGCGGCTGATGGCGGATCTGCACCACCTCGCCCGAGGCGAAGGCCGCCGACGCGTCGCCCGACTGCTCGAACAGTTCGACCTGACCGAGGCGGCCAGGAAGCCAGCATCGACCTACTCCGGGGGCATGCTGCGGCGGCTCGACCTGGCGATGACCCTGGTCGGCAGCCCACAAGTGATCTTCCTCGACGAGCCGACCACCGGACTGGACCCGCGCAGCCGCCGGGACATGTGGCAGACCGTCCGGGACCTGGTGGCCGGCGGCGTCACCATCTTCCTGACCACGCAGTACCTGGACGAGGCCGACGAGTTGGCCGACCGGATCGCGGTCCTCAACCACGGCCGGGTGGTCGCCGAGGGAACCGCGGAGGAACTGAAGCGCCGCATCCCCGGCGGACACGTTCGCCTGCGCTTCGCCGACCCGCAGGGCCTCGACGCGGCCATGCGCGTGCTGGATCAGGCCGCGCGCGACAACGACGCGCTCGCCCTGCGGGTGCCCAGCGACGGCAGCCTGCGCTCGCTGAAGACCCTGATCGGCCGGCTCGACGACCCGGCCATCGAGGTCGACGAGCTCTCCGTGCACACCCCCGATCTCGACGACGTCTTCCTCGCCCTCACCGGCAACCCCACCAACGAGAAGGTGACCACCCGATGAGCATCCCCGCCCTCACCGGCCCGGCTCCGGCACGCCTCCGTTTCCATCCGCTACGCGACTCGGCGACGATGCTGCGCCGCAACCTCAAGCGCATGCTGCGGTACCCGTCGATGACCGTGATGCTCGTCGGGATGCCCGTCGTCTTCCTGCTGCTGTTCGTCTACGTGCTCGGCGGCACGCTGGGCGCCGGGCTCGGCGGGTCGGTGCCCAGCGGCGCGGCCGGCGGGCGCGCCGCGTACGCCAACTACGTGGCACCCGCGATCATCCTGATGACCGTGGCGGCCACGGTCCAGGGGACCGCGATCTCGATCGCCATGGACATGACCGAAGGCATCATCACCCGGTTTCGCACCATGCACATCGCCCGCGTCTCGGTGCTGACCGGACACGTCCTGGGCAGCATGATCCAGGCCGTGATCAGCCTGGCGGTCGTGATCGGCGTAGCGCTGCTGGTCGGCTTCCGGCCCACCGCCGGGCTGGGCGAGTGGCTGGCCACGGCCGGTTTTCTGGTGGTGGTGACCTTCGCGCTCGTCTGGTTGTCCGTCGCGCTCGGCCAGGTGAGCGGGAGCGTCGAGACCGCGAGCAACCTGCCCATGCCGCTCATTCTGCTGCCCTTCCTCGGCAGCGGGTTCGTCCCCACCGACTCCATGCCGGCGGGTCTGCGCTGGTTCGCCGAGTACCAGCCGTTCACGCCGATCATCGAAACCCTGCGCGGCCTGCTGATGGACAAGCCGATCGGGAACAACGCGTGGATCGCGATCATCTGGTGCGCCGTCATCGCGCTCGGCGGATACCTCTGGTCGAAGCGACTGTTCAACGTGGCCTAGCGAGGATTCCCGGCCCCTTCAGGGCCGGGAGGAATCGCGTCAGGAGCCTGGACGTTTTTGGTTTTCGATGTACTCGTGATGGCGGTGAGGGGTGGCCCACCGCATGATCCGGCGTAGTACGACGGTGACCACAGGTGGCCGTGTGTGATGTGCCGGTTGATCC
>NZ_JBUEGB010000027.1:0-95071 GCF_054963695.1 Micromonospora sp. RTBAU3-60
TGGCGTGCCAAACAGCCCATGGGGGTCGGGCGGGGCACGCAAGCACCGTCAGGCGCTCAAAAGGGGGAAAGTCTTCAAGCCAGCGACTCGCGGGGCGAGGGGGGTCGCCTCTTCGCGGCGCCGGGACCATATCCAACGACCGATGGCCCGCCAACATTCCGGGCCGGCCACCCCACCGGGGCGCTTCGATCGCGTGGCTCATGTGCAACGACCGGCGGCCCGCCAACATTCCGGGCCGGCCACCTCGGCTCACCGGGGCGATCGTGTGCTGGGCGCCACCATCATTCCGCGCCCGCGCCGACGCCTCAGATTTCGGGCGGCGACCCCGGCAGCCCCGCCTTACGGGGGCTTTCCTCGGCCGTGCACCCGGGTTCAACGACCCCCGGCCGCCCGCCATTCCGGCCCCAGGATGCCGCCGGTCACGCCCGCAAACCGGACATCACCCACCACAACACGCCGGCAGGCGACCAACAGACTCTGGTGATCCACTCCAGGTCGCGTAAACGGCGGTATCCGGCAGCCGCGGGCACCGCCACATCCCGTACATGGAGTCGTTCAAGGGTTCTACCTGGGGCGGGGAGGGGTGGCGCGTGAGCTGGGGCACAAACGATACGAACCGGTTCCGTATCGAAAATCGCTCGCTTAGGCTCAGGCTCGTTACGAGTCTGGCCCGTATCGTATTTCGACGCGGGTGAACCGGGGGGAGAACCGGGATGGAACCGCACGAGAACACCGGACACCCGAGGAGGTGGGCGATCCTGGGGGTGCTGGTGATCAGCCTCCTCGTGGTCGTCCTCGACAACACTATTTTGAACGTCGCCCTGCGTACCCTCGCCGATCCGGTGCACGGCCTCGGCGCCAGCCAGGGCGAGCTGGAGTGGGCGATCAACTCCTACACCCTGGTCTTCGCCGGCCTGCTCTTCACCTTCGGCGTCCTGGGCGACCGCCTCGGCCGCAAGCGTTTCCTCCTGGTCGGCCTGGCGCTGTTCGGGCTGGCGTCGCTGCTGTCGGCGTACGCCCAGGACCCGGGGCAGCTGATCGCCGCCCGCGCGCTGATGGGGGTCGGTGGCGCGGCCATCATGCCGGTGACGCTGTCGATCATCTCCAACGTCTTCGACCCGCGGGAGCGGGCCCGGGCGATCGGCGTCTGGGCCGGTGCCGTCGGCCTCGCCGTGGCGATCGGCCCGGTCCTCGGCGGCGCCCTGCTGGAGCGCTACTGGTGGGGCTCGGTCTTCCTGATCAACGTGCCGGTGGTGCTGCTCGGCCTGGTGCTGGTCGCCGCGCTGGTGCCGGAGTCCCGCGACCCGAAGCCGGGCCGCGTCGACGTGCTCGGCGTGCTGCTGTCCGTGGTCGGCCTGGTCGCGCTCACCTACGGCATCATCGACGGCGGCGAGCACGGCTTCGACCGGCTGCCGGTCTGGGTTGCCATCGCCGGTGGGCTGGCGGTGCTGGCCGGGTTCGTCGCCCACGAGCTGCGCAGCGACCACCCGTCGCTGGACGTCCGGCTGTTCCGGGTGCCCCGGTTCGCCGCCCCGGTGGCGATGGTGGGCCTGGTCTTCTTCGCCGCGATGGGCGTGATGTTCTTCGGCGCGTTCTACCTGCAGCTGGTGCGCGGCTACACCCCGCTGGAGAGCGGCCTGCTCTTCCTGCCGTTCGCCCTCGCCCAGCTCATCTTCGCCCCGCGCAGCGCCGCCATGGTCCGCCGCTACGGCGGCCGGGCGGTCTCCGCGGTCGGGCTGCTGCTCACCGCCGCCGCGCTCGGCGCGTTCGTCCTCATCGACGCGGACACGCCGATCTGGATCTTCTCGGCGCTGGGCTTCATCCAGGGCGCCGGGATGGCCAACATCATGCCCCCGGCCACCGAGTCGATCATGTCGGCGCTGCCCCGGGAGAAGGCCGGCGTCGGTTCCGCGGTGAGCAACACCGTCCGCCAGGTGGCCGGCGCGCTCGGCGTGGCGGTGCTCGGCTCGGTGCTCTCCGCGGTCTACCGCAGCGACGTGGCCTCCGCGCTGACCGGGCTGCCCGGTCCCGCGCAGGACGCCGCCCGGGAGTCGATCTCCGGTGCGTACGCGGCGGCGGCGCAGCTCGGGCCGGTCGCGCCGCGGCTGATCGCGGCGGCCAACGACTCGTTCGTGTCGGCGATGCACTGGGCGGCGGCGCTCTCCGCGCTGGTGGCCGCGTTCGGCACCGTCATCGTGCTCCGTTGGATGCCGGGCCGTCCGGTGCCCGCCGCGGCCGACGCTCGACCGACCGCCGAACCTGAGTTGGCCGGGACCGCGTAGGTTCGGCGACAATGTCTGACATGAGTTCCACCGCCGATGCTCCGCGGTCGCCCGGGCGACCGCGGAGCAGCCGCGCGGACGAGGCGATCGTGCAGGCGACCCTGGACCTGCTGGCCGAGGGCAGCACCATCGAGGCGCTCTCCATCGAGGCGATCGCGGCCCGCGCCGGGGTCGGCAAGGCCACCATCTATCGTCGCTGGCCGGGCAAGGAAGCCCTGCTGCTCGACGCGTTGCGCACCCTCAAGGGCATCCCGCCCGAGCCGGCCGGCCACTCCGTCCGGGACGACCTGGTGCTGCTGGTCGGCGCGATCGGGCACAACGTCGACCCGCGGGCCGCGAAGATCATGCCCTGCCTGGTGCCGGAGGTGAACCGCAGCCCGGTGCACTACCAGCTCTACCGGAACATGGTCGAGCCGCGCCGGAAGCTGATGCGGCAGGTGCTCGAGCGCGGCGTACGCAGCGGGGAACTCCGCGCCGACCTGGACATCGAGCTGGCCATGGCGCTGCTGAGCGGGCCGATGCTGATGCAGCGGATGCTGCGGTGGCAGCCGGAGCTGGACGGCAGGATCCTGCCGGAGCGGATCGTCGACGCCGTCCTGGACGGCCTCCGCGCCCGCTGACCCGGGTCCCCGGCCGGGGCACCGTCCGCCGCGTCCCGGTCACCCCGGACACGGCAGGGTCGGCGACCTCGGCCGGGCAGCTCAGCCGGCGGGGGTACGCAGCCGGTGCAGCCGCAACGCCAACTGCACCTCCAGGGCGCGCTCCGGCTTCTGCCAGTCCGCGCCGAGCAACTGCCCGACCCGCTCCAGCCGCTGGGTCACCGTGTTGACGTGCACGTGCAGCAGCTCCGCCGCCCGGGCCAGGCTGCCGCCCACCCCGAAGTACGCCTCCAGCGTCTTCACCAGCGCCGTGCCCCGCCGGGCGTCGTAGTCCACCACCGGCCCCACCGTCGCGATGAGGAACCGGGTCACGTCCCGGTCGCCCGAGTCGCCGACCGCCCCGAGCAGCAGCCCGACGAACCCCAGCTCGGCCGTGCTCGCGCCCTGCCCCGCGCGGCCCAGCGCGCCCAGCGCGGTCAGGCAGCGTTCCGCCTCGGCGAACGTGGCGGCCAGCGACGCCGGCCCGGTCGACGGCCCGCTCGCCCCGGCGGTCACCGGCCGGCCGGTGACCCGCGACAGGTCCCGGGCCACCGCGCGCGCGGCGCCGCCGGCATCCTTGCCGGGCAGCATCAGCACCACCCGGCCGTCCCGCGCCGCCGCCAGCCCGCCCCGCGTGGAGGCGTACGTGGTGGCCCAGGAGAGCACCCGCTGCCGGGCCGAGCCGGTCGCGGCGATCGCGTCGTCGCCCACGGCCACCAGCACGTGCGGGGCGTCCAGGTCCACCCCGAGCCGCCGAGCCCGGCTGCGCAGCGCGTCGGCGTCCCGCAGCGGCCGGGCGATCAGGTCGTCCAGCAGCTCGCCCCGGACCCGCCCCTCCGCCTCGGCCACTGTCCGCCGGAACAGCAGCAGCAGCGCGGTCACCAGCGCGGCCCGCTCCAGGATCCGCTGGTCGGCGTCGACCAGCTCGCCGTCCGGGCGCAGCACCAGCGCGCCCAGGTTCTCCGCGCCGGCCACCACGGCGGCGTACCAGAGCGGGCCGCGGCGGACGCTGCGCCCCTCGGTCCGGGACGCGGCCACCGCCTCCACGATGTCGGCCCGCTCCGGCTCCTCGATCTCGCCCACCCGGGCCAGCCGCCGCCCCTCGGCGTCCAGCGCCAGCAGCTCCCCGCCGAGCACCTCGGTCACCGCCGCCGCCACGTCCTCCATCCCGCCGCCGCGCACCACCAGGGCGGTCATCCGGTCGTGGGCGGCCGCGGCCCGCTCCACCGAGCTGCTGTGCGCCCGGATGGTGCTGTTCGCCGACGACAACTCCGCTAGCGCCGCGCGGGTCTCGGCGAGCAGCCGGGCGGTGTCGATCGCCACGGCCGCGTGCGCCGCGAGGGAGACGAGCAGGGACACCTCCTCCCGGGCGAACGGCCGGGCCGACCGGTTGGCCGCGTACAGCACGCCGATCACGCTCGACCCGAGCCGCAGCGGCACGCCGAGGATCGCCACCAGGCCCTCCTCGCCCACCCCGGCGTCGATCTCCCCGGTGTGGTGGAACCGCTCGTCCTCCGGGTAGTTGGCCGTCGCGTACGGGGTGCCGGTCTGCGCCACCAGCCCGCCCAGGCCGGCGCCCATCGGCAGCCGCAGCTGCTGGAACCGGGCCGAGATCGAGCCGTCGGTGACCCGCATGTACGTGTCGCCGCGCTCCTCGTCGTTGAGCGTCATGTACGCCACGTCGGTGCCGAGCAGGTTCCGGGCCCGGTGCACGATGGCCCGCAGCACGTCGTCCAGGTCGCGCAGCCCGGCCAGGTCGCTGGCCGTGTCGTACAGGCCGGAGAGCTCGATCTCCCGGCGGCGCCGGCGCTCCAGCAGCGCGCGGACCCGCAGCGCCACCACCTTCGCCTGCTCCAGCTCGGCCAGCCGCTCGGCGGGCAGGCCGGCGGCGCGGGCCGCGACCAGCGGCCCTTCGAACTCCACCGCGGCGGCCTCCCGGGCCAGCAGCTCGAGAAACTCGACGGGTGACGACATGACCGTCATTGTGCGGGGCGCCACTAGTTCGCCGTCCAGCCCCCGTCGAGGGCGATCGAGGCGCCGGTGATGAACGATGCCGGCGGGGAGCACAGGTACGCCACCAGCTCCGCCACCTCCTCCGGCTCGATCAGCCGCTTGATCGCCGCCCGGGCCAGCATGATCTTCTCGACCACCTCGTCCTCGCCGATGCCGTGGCTGGCCGCCTGGTCGGCGATCTGGCTCTCCACCAGCGCCGTCCGCACGTACGCCGGGTTGATGCAGTTGGCGGTCACCCCGTGCGCGGCGCCCTCCAGGGCGACCACCTTCGACAGCCCCTCCAGCGCGTGCTTGGCCGAGACGTACGCCGCCTTGTACGGCGAGGCGCGCAGCCCGTGCACCGAGGAGATGTTGACGATCCGGCCCCAGTCGTTGGCGTACATGTGCGGCAGCGCCCGCCGGATCAGCAGGAACGGCGCCTCCACCATCACCCGTTGGATGTACTCGAAGCGTTCGACGGGGAAGTCCTGCACCGGCGCGACGTGCTGCAGGCCGGCGTTGTTGACCACGATGTCGACGTTGACGTCCAGCCGGTCCACGGCGGCCGGGTCGGCCAGGTCGATGCCCTCGGCGCGACCGCCCGCCTCGGCGGCCACCGCCTTGGCCGCCTCCACGTTGCGGTCGACCACCAGCACCGCCGCGCCGGCTGCCGCCAGCCGCAGGGCGCAGGCCCGTCCGATGCCGCTGCCACCACCGGTCACCAGGGCGCTACGACCGGAGAGGTCGACGCGTACGACGTGGGGGACCGCCACGGGTTCTGCCGTCATGGCGCAAGAAGTTACGAGCTGTGTGGCCGGGCGCACATGGGGTGGCGGCACATACTCGACGGCCTTCCTATGTGGCAGCCGAGGCCTCCCGGGTGGGCCTGTCGGCGGTCCTGAGCGGCGGGACGGAAATCCCGGGCCGAACGGGATCCGGGCCGATGTGGCGGGACACCTCCGCGACCGACCATCCCTGCATCGCCGTTCGTCGAATCGGACAAGGGAGAACACGTCATGAACCTCAGCCTCATCCGTCTGGGCGCCGCCGCTGCGGCCGCCGGTGGCCTCTGCTCCGTCCTGCTGGGCCTGGACCACCTGGCGGACCCGGACGGCGGGCCGCTGTCGGCGCTCGGGTACCTCGGCCGCGGCCTCCTCCTGCCGGTCGCGATCGTCGCCCTCGCCGCGCTCTGCCGTCCCCGTTCGGCCCGACTGGCCACCACCGGGGCCGTCGTTGGGGTGCTCGGGTCCCTGGTGCAGGCCGTGATCCTGCTGCTGAACCTGGCCGGGGTGGGCGATTTCTTCGAGTCCCCGGCGGCGCCGGCCTCGCTGCTGGCGCTGCTGGTCGGCTTGCTCCTGCTCGGCATCGCCTGCCTGCGGTCGCGGGCCCTGCCGGTCTGGGCGGGGGTGGGAGTTCTGCTTGGCATCGTGCTCAGCGGGGTCCCGGTCTACGGCGAGATCGCCTTCGGGCTGCTCTACGTCGCGATCGGCTGGGCCATGTCGCGGCGTGCCGCGCCGGAGGTGGTTCCGGCCGTAGGTTGAGTCGCCAGCCGGGCAGAATGTCCGCCACGCGGCCGGGCCGACCGTGCCGGGTCGGCCCGGTGCGGATCGGCGCTGTCGACGTCGGTGTCGCCACGCTGGCGGCGCCGTCATGAGCGGGCGCGGGAAGGGGAGGAACATGCTCGACCGACCGGCCCGCGCCGGCGCGCTCTGGAGCGGTGTCGTCGTTCTCGCGCTGGTGGCGTTGGTGCTTCGCCGGCAGGCGCCGGCCGGACCGCTCTGGTCCGACGTCGGCTTCACCCTGGTCGTGCCGGTTGCCCTGGCCAGTGTTGGCGCGCTGGTCCTGGCCCGCCGTCCCGGGCATCCGGTTGGACCGCTGCTGACGGCCTCCGCGGCGGCGATGGTCGCGGCCGACGCCACCTCGGCGTACGCGGCGGTGGCAGACGGCGCGGCGAGGACCGCCGCGGCCTGGGCCGGTGCCGTCCTGGCACCGATGGGCGTCGGCCTGCTGATCCTGTCGATGCTCCTGATCCCGGACGGGCGATTGCCGTCGCGACGCTGGCGGCCGGCGCTCGCCGGGGGTGCCGCTCTGCTCGCGGTGAAGGGCGTGGTCACGGCGTTTGCCCCGGGAGCGGTCGGGGGCGCGCCGGGCGTTGACAATCCGCTCGGCATCGGCGCCCTGGCCGGACTGGCGGCGGTCCTCGCCGCCGTGGAACCGCCGGTGACCGCGGCGCTGGTACTCGCCGCGGCGGCGTCCGTGCTGGTCCGGCATCGCCGGGGCGACGCCGACCAACGGCGGCGGCTGTCCTGGGTTGTCGCGGCGGCCCTGGTCTTCATCGGGGTGCTCGCCGCCCACCCGGTGGCCGGGGCGCTCGGTCTGCCGCTGCCCGGATGGTTGGCGGACGTGCTGTTCCTGGTCGCCGTCGTCACCTTCCCGGTCGCCCTGGGCCTCGCGATCCTGCGCCACCGTCTCTTCGACATCGAGGCGGTGCTCGGCGCGGCCCTGGTCTACGGGTCGTTGACCGCGCTGCTCACCGCGTTCTACGTGGCGGTGGTCGGCTACCTCGGGGAGATCCTCGGTGCCCAGACGGGTCGGCTCGGTGGGTTGGTGGCGACCGCCGGGGTGGCAGTCGCCTTCGCCCCGCTGCGCGATCGGTTGCAGGCGACCGTCGACCGCCTGCTGCACGGGGGGCGGCGGGACCCGTACGGCACGCTGACCCGGATCGGACGCCGGCTGGGACAGGCCGCCGAGCCGGACGCCGACCTGGACAGCGTGGTCACCGCGATCGCCGACGGCCTGCGCCTGCCGTACGCCCGACTGGCCCTCTGCGGTCAGGATGGCGAGGTGACTCGTGAGGCGGAACACGGCACGCCCCGGCACGGGCGGTACGCGATCGAGCTGATCCACGGCGGCCGACCCGTGGGCCAGCTGGAGCTGGGCCCCCGCGGTCCGGGGGAGGCCTTCACCGAGTCGGAGCGGCGGCTGCTCGCCGAACTCGGCCGCCAGGTGGCGGTCGCCGCCCATGCCGCCCAGCTGGCGGAGGAGGTGCGCGCCTCCCGGGAACGCCTGGTGCTCTCCCGGGAGGAGGAACGGCGCCGGCTGCGCCGCGACCTGCACGACGGGACCGGGCCGCGGCTGGCGGCGCTGGTGCTGCGACTGGAGACGGCCCAGGCCCGGTTCGCCGGCCAACCGGCGGTGGTCGCCGCGCTGACCGACCTGGCCGCGCTGGCCCGCGAGGCGGTCGCCGACGTCCGGCGGGTGGTGCGGGGGCTGCGCCCGCCGAGCCTGGACGAGCTGGGGCTGGTCGGCGCGCTCCGCGAGTTGGCCGCCCGGCACAGTCATGACGGACTGAGCGTCCAGTTGGTCGGCGACCCGCCCGTCGGACGGCTGCCCGCAGCGGTGGAGGCTGCCGCGTACCGGATCACCGACGAGGCGGTGACCAACGCCGCGCGGCACGCCGCCGCCCGGGCCTGCGCCATCCGGCTGACCATCGACCCAGGGGGCTTGGTGGTGCAGGTCGACGACGACGGGGCGGGGCTGGCCGAGGACCGGCCGGCCGGCGTTGGGCTGACCAGCATGCGTGAGCGGGCCGAGGAACTGGGCGGCACCTTCCTGGTGACCCCAGGTCCGGGGGGCGGCACGTCGGTACGGGCGTGCCTGCCCGTGGATCGCGGATGGGCGGTGACCGGGTGATCAGGGTTGTCGTGGTGGACGACCATCCGCTGTTCCGCGACGGGCTGCGGGGGCTGCTGGAGTCGCTGCCGGGCATGCAGGTGGTGGGTGAGGCCGGTGACGGCGCGGCCGCGGTCGCGCTCGCTGAGCAACTGCGGCCCGACGTCATGCTCATCGACGTCGCGATGCCCGGGGTCAACGGCATCGCCGCCACAGCGGAGATCAGCGACGTGGCGCCGGCGGTGGCCGTGCTGGTGGTGACGATGCTGGACGACGACGCCTCACTGCTCGCGGCCGTCCGGGCCGGGGCACGGGGCTACCTGCGCAAGGACGCGAGCCGGGAGGCGGTACGCGTCGCCGTGGAGGCGGTAGCCCAGGGGCAGAGCGTGCTCGCGCCGGGACTCGTCGCCCGACTCGTGGCGTCGGCCAGCCTGCGTCCGGCGGAACGCGCCTTCCCCGAACTCACCGAGCGGGAGGAGGAGGTGCTGCGCCTGCTGGCCGCAGGCCGGACCAACGACGAGATCGCCACGGCCCTGTCGCTGAGTCTCAAGACGGTCCGGAACCACCTGTCGAACATCCTGGCCAAGCTGCGGGTGGCGGATCGTGCCCAGGCCGCGCTGCGTGCCCGGGAGGCCGGGCTGTGAGGCGGGAACGCCCGTGGTCGGTGCCGGACGAGGGCGGCCTCGCGGCACCCTCGTCGGGCCGCCGTGGCCAACCAGGAGGCGGACGTCCCGCTCGTCATCCTGGCCGGCCACACCCGGAGATGTCGGTGGGACGTGGCACAGTCGCCGGGACGGCTTCCCGCCCGGTCGCCCGCCGTGCGGCCGACCCGACCGAAGGAACGTGCACATGGCGACGGTGGTGCCGGAGCGCCGGGCCGAGCCGGCTGACGACGATCGCCGGGAGCCGACAGATGCCGACGGGGCAACCTTCGAGGCGACCCTGGTCCGCTGGTCGGGCGCCGGCGGATGGGTGTTCGCCCCGGTGCCGGCGGGTTGCGCGCCACCTGCGGCGGGACCGTTCGGCCGCGTCCCGGTGATCGCCACGGTGGACGGCCGCACCTGGTCGACGAGCGTCTGGCGGGATCGGAAGGCGGGCTGGTTGCTGGCGGTGCCGGCGCGGATCCGCGCCGGCAAGGACGACGGGGACGTGGTCACCGCGGCGATCGAGATCGACCACGGCCGGTGGTGAGGGCACGGACCGCCGGACCGGTGGTCGCCGTCCCGGCGGGCTGGGTGGACGCGTCCGTGGCGTTGGGGACTCGCCGGGCCAGCCCCGCCCCCGGCGTGTCCCCGCCGGTGCCCGGCGGTTTGCTCGACGGCGTGTCCGCGCGGGCGAGCGTCGGAGTGGATCGGTAGGGTGTCGAACACACGTACTGCTGGCGGTCGGGGAGGAGGCGGCGTGCGGGTGCTCGGCGTCGACCCGGGGCTGACCCGGTGCGGGGTCGGCGTGGTCGAGGGCGTGCCGGGGCGGCCCTGCACGCTGGTCGCCTACTACGTCGTCTACACCGATCCCGCCGACGAGTTGCCGCTGCGCCTGCTGCACCTGGACCGCTCGCTCACCGACCTGATCGCCGAGCACCGGCCGGACGCGGTCGCCGTGGAGCGGGTGTTCAGCCAGCACAACGTCCGCACTGTGATGGGCACGGCCCAGGCCAGCGGGATCGCCGTGCTCGCCGGGGCGCGCGTCGGGCTGCCGGTGCAGACCTACACCCCGAGCGAGGTCAAGGCGGCGGTGACCGGCTCCGGTCAGGCCGACAAGGCGCAGATGACCGCGATGGTCACCCGGCTGCTGCGGCTGCCCGAGCCGCCCCGGCCCGCCGACGCCGCCGACGCCCTGGCCCTGGCCATCTGCCACGTCTGGCGCGGTGGCACCCGATCCAAGCTGGCCGCCGCGGCCGAGCGGGCACGACGAGGAGGAGCTCGATGATCGCCAGCGTGCGCGGCACAGTGACCGCGACCGGTCCGGACCACGCGGTGGTGGAGGTGGGCGGCATCGGCCTGGCGGTGCAGTGCGCCCCCGGCACCCTCGCCGAGCTGCGGGTCGGCCAGCCGGCCCGGCTCGCCACCAGCCTGGTCGTCCGGGAGGATTCGCTCACCCTCTACGGCTTCGCCGACGACGACGCCAAGCAGCTCTTCGAGCTGCTCCAGACCGCCAGCGGGGTGGGCCCCCGGCTGGCCCAGGCGGTGCTGGCCGTGCACACCCCGGACGCGGTCCGCAAGGCCATCGCCAACGCTGACACCGCCGCGCTGACCCGGGTGCCCGGCATCGGCAAGAAGGGCGCGGAGCGGCTCGTCCTCGAACTGCGCGACCGGATCGGCCCGATCCCGGTCGGCCCGGACGGCGCCGCCGGGGTGACCGCGGGCGCCTGGCCGGAGCAGGTGCGCCAGGCCCTGGTCGGGCTCGGCTGGACGGCCGCCCAGGCCGAGCAGGCCGTCGCCGCGGTCGCCGAGACCGTCGACGGGGAGACCCCGCCGGTGCCGGTCCTGCTCAAGCAGGCCATCCGCCTCCTGGGTCGCACCCGATGACGAGCGCGAGGATGCGCGTTCCGGGGCGGCTCGCGTGGGACGCGGCCGAGCCGGAATGCGCGCTTGAGTCAGGGTTGCGCGCCCCGCAGTCACGAATGAAGATCAACTCATGACGGGGGAGAACCTGGTCTCGGCGTACGTCAGCGACGCGGAACGGGACGCGGAGGTCAGCGTCCGGCCGAAGCGGCTGGAGGAGTTCATCGCCCAGCACCGGGTCCGCGACCAGCTCGACCTGCTGCTCAAGGGCGCGATGCGGCGGGGCTCCCCGCCCGACCACATCCTCCTGTCGGGCCCGCCCGGCTTGGGTAAGACCACCCTGGCCAACATCGTGGCGGCCGAGCTGGGCTCGGGGATCCGGGTGACCAGCGGGCCGGCCATCGAGCGCTCCGGCGACCTGGCCGCCATCCTGACCAGCCTCGCCGAGGGCGACGTGCTGTTCATCGACGAGATCCACCGGATCGCCAAGCCGGCCGAGGAACTGCTCTACAGCGCGATGGAGGACTTCCGGGTCGACGTGGTGGTCGGCAAGGGCCCCGGCGCGACCGCCATCCCGCTCGACGTGGAGCCGTTCACGCTGGTCGGCGCGACCACCCGCTCCGGCCTGCTCACCGGGCCGATGCGGGACCGGTTCGGCTTCGTCGCCCACCTCGACTTCTACGCCCCGGCCGACCTGGAGGCGCTGCTGCGCCGCTCGGCGCGGATCCTCGGCGTGCCGATCACCGACGAGGGCGCGATCGAGATCGCCGGCCGGTCGCGGGGGACGCCCCGGATCGCCAACCGGCTGCTGCGCCGGGTCCGCGACTTCGCCGAGGTCCGGGCCGACGGCGTGGTCAACCGGGAGACCGCCCAGGCCGCCCTCACCGTGTACGACGTCGACGCGCTCGGGCTGGACCGGCTGGACCGGGCGGTGCTCACCGCGCTGGTCGACTCGTTCCGGGGCGGCCCGGTGGGGCTCTCCACCCTCGCCGTGGCGGTGGGCGAGCAGCCGGACACGGTCGAGGAGGTGTGCGAGCCGTTCCTGGTGCGGGCCGGGCTGCTGGCGCGTACGCCCCGGGGGCGGGTCGCGACCGAGGCTGCCTGGCACCATCTGGGGCGTACGCCGCCGAATGGTACATTTGGCACCGAGACGCCGCCCGCGCCCGATCTGTTCTCCGTGCAGACCGATCAGCCGTGATCCGAACGTGATCTGTGCCGCATTCGGTCTTCTCAGGTGCAGGGACTAGACTTCGCGCGGTCTACAGGACGTGAGAATCCGCCTCCGCTCCGGCACCCCTCGTGCTGGTGGGGAGGCCAATGGGAAGGTCGACAACCGTGCTTTACGCAGCAGCGAGTGGCGGGGGAGCCGGCGGTCTGATGCCGATCCTCATGATCGCTCTGCTCTTCGGCGTCATGTACTTCATGATGATCCGCCCCCAGCAGAAGCGCCGCCGCGAGGCTGAGCAGATGCAGTCCGCGCTGGCCCCGGGCGACGAGGTCGTCACCATCGGCGGGCTCCACGGCACGGTCACCGCCGTGGAGGACGAGACGGTCCTGCTGGAGGTCGCCCCGGGTGTGCAGACCCGGTACGCGCGCCCGGCCGTCGCCCGCGTGATCAAGCAGGCCGAGCGCCCCGAGACGATCGAGCCGGTAACCGAGGACGCCGAGCCCGTCAAGGAGTGACCGTGGGCCCCGGACGGGGCAGCGGATTCAGCCGCACAAGTGGATAGTTGGGTCGGCGCCCGGCGCCGACACGCATGGGAATCCCGAGCGACGCGGCCGCGTCGTACCGGGGGAGGCGTGTCGGCCGGTGGCGTCGACCCGCCAGAGCCGTCGGGCGGACACCCCCGGCCCGACTTTCGTCGCCGCTGCCCAGCGGCGCGACCGTACAGGGAGACAGGACAGCCGTGGCACCACCTCAGGGACAGATGCGCCCCGGACGGCAGCTTGCCGTGCTCGGGCTCGTCTTCGTCGTCCTCTATCTTTTGGTGTTCTTCTCGGGCGGCGCCAGCGGTGGCTGGAAGGACCGGCTGGAGCCTCGGCTCGGCCTGGACCTGATCGGCGGCACCCGGCTGACGCTGGAGGCCACCAACAGCGTGGACGGCAAGCCCCCGACGGCCGCCAACCTCGAGGAGGCGCGCCAGATCATCGAGAACCGGGTCAACGCGTACGGCGTGGCCGAGGCCGAGGTGGTCACCGAGGGCAACCGCAACATCGTCATCTCCCTGCCCGGCCAGAACCGGGACCTGACCGACGTCGGCAGCGCCGCCGAGCTGCGCTTCCGCAAGGTCCTCAAGGCCACCGACGGCAGCGGCGCCACCGTCGCCCCGGCCCCGAGCGCCAGCGCCACCCCGGCCCCGTCGGGCAGCGCCACCCCGGCCCCGTCCGGCAGCGCGACGCCGGCGCCGTCCGGCAGCGCCGCGCCGCAGGCCACCGCCTCGCCGAGCGCGGGCGGTCAGGGCGGCATGGCCCCGGCGCCGAGCGCCAGCGCCGCCGCGCCGACCCCGTCGGCGTCGCCGAGCGCCGCCGCACCGTCCCCGAGCGCGAGCGCCAGCGCCGCGCCGGTGCCGCAGGGCATCGAGGAGCAGCGCAAGGCCGTCGAGCAGAAGGTCGGGGCCGCCGCCTGGGGCGCCGCCACCGGCCTGAAGGCCCCGGCCGACGTCACCGCCGACCCCTCGCTGGCCGAGAAGCTCAAGCCGTTCGGCACCCTCTCCCCGCAGGAGATCGCGGTGCTGCCGGTCGAGATGCAGTACAACGTCCCGACCATCACCTGCGCCCATCTCGACAAGCGGCCGCCGGCGTCGATCAAGGACGAGAACCAGCAGGCGGTCGCCTGTGAGTCCGGCGCCAAGTACCTGCTGGACAAGGCGAAGGTGGTCGGCCGCGACGTCAAGAACGCCTCGGCTCAGCTCGACCAGACCAGCGCCTGGGTGGTGAGCCTGCAGTTCACTGGCAAGGGCCAGGAGAAGTGGACCGCGCTGACCCGCGAGTCGTTCAACAACGAGGGCCAGGCCTGCGACCAGACCGCGCTCGGCCAGGACGGCAAGTGCCGGGTCGCCGTGGTGCTGGACAACGAGATCATCTCGTCGCCGGAGATCCAGGGCGTGCTGACCGGTGACTCCCAGATCACCGGCAGCTTCGACAGCAAGACCGCCAACCAGCTGGCCAGCCAGCTGCGCTACGGCGCGCTGCCGGTGACCTTCAACCAGGCTGAGCAGCAGAACGTCACCGCGACCCTGGGCGACAGCCACCTCAAGGCGGGCCTGCTCGCGGCCGGCATCGGCATGCTGCTGGTCATCATCTACTCGTTCTTCTACTACCGGCTGCTCGGCTCGGTCATCTTCCTGAGCCTGGTGCTCTCCGCGCTGCTGGTCTTCGGCGCGCTGGTGGTGCTCGGCCGGTCGATCGGCTTCACCCTCACCCTCGCCGGCATCGCCGGCATGATCGTCTCGCTCGGTGTGGCGGCGGACTCGTTCGTCATCTACTTCGAGCGGCTCAAGGACGAGATCCGGGAGGGGCGCAGCCCACGCAGCGCGGTGCCGCGGGCGTGGGTCCGGGCCCGCCGGACGATCATCTCGGCGAACGCGATCACCCTGATGTCCGCCGTGGTGCTCTACCTCGTCTCGGTCGGCGCGGTGAAGGGCTTCGCCTTCGCGCTCGGCCTGGCGACCGTCCTCGACCTGGTGGTCGTCTTCCTCTTCCGGCACCCGATCATGACGATGTTCGCCCGGACCCGGGCGTTCCTGTCCCCGCGGGTCAGCGGTCTCGGCCGGGCCCTGCCGGCCCGGTCGGCCGAGCAGGCCACCGTTCGCAACCCGCGCGTGAAGGAGGCCTGAGATGGCTAAGACTGGTCTGGCGTCCCGGCTCTACCGGGGCGAGGCCGATCTCAACATCGTCGGCCGGCGCAAGCTGTGGTTCGGCGTCGCCGGAGTGCTGGTGCTGGTCGCCGTGCTCAGCTTCGCGATCCAGGGCTTCCGCCTCGGCATCGAGTTCGCCGGTGGCAACTCCTTCCAGGTGCCGGCCAGCGTCGGCACCCTGGACCAGGCCGAGGCGAAGGTCAACGCCGCCCTGCTCGCCAAGGGTGGCGGCGTCGAGGTGGTCACCGCGCAGAAGGTCGGCAGCACCAGCGGCGAGTACTACGAGCTGCGCACCGCGCAACTCAGCGCCGAGCAGGCCAACGCGGTCAAGACCGAGATGGCCCAGGAGTTCGGCATCAACGCCGACCAGATCAGCGGCAGCCAGGTCTCCGAGGCCTGGGGCAGCCAGGTCACCTCTCGCGCGCTGCTCGGTCTGCTGATCTTCATCGCGGTGGTGGCGGTCTACCTGATCCTCCGCTTCGAGTGGCGGATGGCGGTCGCGGCGATCGCCTCGCTGCTGACCAACCTGGTCCTCACCGCCGGCATCTACTCGATGGTCGGCTTCGAGGTCACCCCGTCGACGATCATCGGTTTCCTTACCATCCTGGGCTTCGCGCTCTACGACGTGGTGGTGGTCTTCGACAAGGTCCAGGAGAACACCCGGGGCATCACCGCGAACAACAACATGACCTACGGCGAGGCGGCCAACCTGGCGCTCAACCAGAGCCTCATGCGGTCGCTGAACACCTCGGTGGTCGCCCTGCTGCCGGTCGGTGGTCTGCTGTTCATCGGGGCGGGCCTGCTCGGCGCCGGCACGCTCAAGGACCTGGGTCTGGTGCTCTTCGTCGGTATGGCGGTGGCGTTCCTGACCTCGATCCTGCTGGCCACCCCGCTGCTGGTGCTGATGAAGAACCAGGACCCGCGGATCAGCGCGCACAACAAGCGCGTGCTGGCCCGGCGTGGCGCGATCGCCCGGGGCGAGGTCGCCCCGAAGGGCACGCCGCGGGCCGCCGTGGCCAGCGACGACGCCATCGACCCGGAGGCGGCGGCCCTCGCCGGGGCCGCGCCGAAGGTGGGCGCCCGGCCGGCCGGCAAGCGTCCCGCCGGCACCCGGGGCGGTCGCCCCGGCGGCGGAGGCAACCGGCCGGGCGGCGCCAAGCGCCGCTGACCGGGGGCGACCTCCGACCTGCCCGGGGACACCCGGTAGGAACCGACCGGACGGCGTCCGTCATGTTGTGCGAGCGGCATGACGGACGCCGTCGTCGTTACGAAGGGACACGGGACGTATCGTGACGGAGACCCACACCACCGGGGTACGGGGAGACAGCGGCCTGGAGGTCGCCCAGCTGGTCGCCAGCCGGGTGCTGGACGTGCCGGACTTCCCCCAGCCCGGGGTCATGTTCAAGGACCTGATGCCGCTCTTCGCCGACGGTGCCGTCTTCCGCGAGGTGACCGACGGGATCATCGCGTACCACGGGCGGGACTCGTTCGACGCGGTGGCCGGCATCGAGGCGCGAGGGTTCGTGGTCGCCGCCGCCATCGCGTACGCCTGCGGGGTCGGCGTGGTCCCGGTGCGCAAGGCCGGCAAGCTGCCCCGCGCGACGCACTCCGCCTCGTACGCGCTGGAGTACGGCGAGGCGACCCTGGAGGTGCACCAGGACGCCTTCACCGCCGGCCACCGGGTCCTGGTGGTGGACGACGTGCTCGCCACCGGCGGCACCGCCGAGGCCACCCTCGACCTGGTGGAGCGGGCCGGTGGCACGGTCGCCGGCTTCACCGTGCTGCTGGAGTTGGGCTTCCTCAAGGGCCGGGAGCGGCTCGCCCCGCGTCCGGTCCATGCCCTGCTGACCGTTTGACCCGATGAGCCGGTCGGACCGCCCCCGTGCGGTCCGTCCGGCGGAGGGGCGACGGACCCTGCGTACGGGTAGCATTGCCCTTTGCCGACCGGGCGGGGTGGCAGGTCGGCGCGGAACAACACCGGCCCCCGGGCCGGTTGCACAGTACGTCGGCCGGACGGCCGACGCATCCCGGCGAGCGGTGAGGAGGCCGGTGTCCCACGATGTCGTCCCTCCGATGGAGGGCACGGTGCACCCGACAGGCGACGCGGACGGCTCGGTGACCGAGCGGAGCGGCAACCCGCAGGCCCGGGTGACCGGCTCCGGCGGCGGGCCCGACGCCAGGACGGACGGCGGCGCGTCGTCCGGGGCGGTCGTGGTGCCGCTGCGGGCCGACGCCACGGGTGAGCCGTCCCCCGGCGGAGGCT
Organism: Micromonospora sp. RTBAU3-60; assembly: GCF_054963695.1. Lineage (NCBI taxonomy): Bacteria > Bacillati > Actinomycetota > Actinomycetes > Micromonosporales > Micromonosporaceae > Micromonospora > Micromonospora sp. RTBAU3-60. The sequence continues at coordinate 17,209 of NZ_JBUEGB010000027.1, forward strand.
TCGCCCTCTCCAACGCCCCGACCGGCCGTCGGGTGCGCGCCCGGCTGGCCCGGTTCAACGCGCCGTGGCAGACCTCGCAGGTCAGCGAGGTGCTCGAGCCGCTGATCGCCACCCACCGGGAAAACCACCCCAAGGCCGACGCCCGGCTGCTCCAGCGCGCCTTCGACACGGCCGCGCGCTGGCACTCGGGTCAGTACCGCAAGTCCGGCGACCCGTACATCACCCACCCGCTGGCGGTGGCGACCATCCTGGCCAACCTCGGGATGGACACCACCACCCTGGTGGCGGCGCTGCTGCACGACACGATCGAGGACACGGAATACACCCTCGACCAGATGCGCGCCGACTTCGGCCCCGAGGTCACCCTGCTGGTCGACGGCGTGACCAAGCTCGACAAGGTCAAGCTCGGCGACGCGGCCAAGGCGGAGACGATCCGCAAGATGGTCGTCGCCATGGCCAAGGATCCGCGGGTCCTGGTGATCAAGCTGGCCGACCGGCTGCACAACATGCGTACCCTCACCTTCCTGCCCCGGCCCAAGCAGGAGCAGAAGGCGAAGGAGACGCTGGAGATCCTGGCTCCCCTGGCGCACCGCCTCGGTATGAACACCATCAAGTGGGAGCTGGAGGACCTCGCCTTCGGCACCCTGTTCCCGAAGCGGTACGAGGAGATCAACCGCCTGATCGGGGAGCACCAGCCGCAGCGGGAGGCGCTGCTGCGCCAGGTGACCCAGAAGGTGGGCACCGACCTGAAGGCCGCCAAGATCAAGGCGGAGGTCACCGGCCGGCCGAAGCACCTCTACTCGATCTACCAGAAGATGATCGTGCGGGGTCGCGACTTCAACGACATCTACGACCTGGTCGGCGTGCGGATCCTGGTCGACACGGTGCGGGACTGCTACGCGGCGCTGGGGGTCATCCACGCCAACTGGCAGCCGGTGCCGGGCCGGTTCAAGGACTACATCGCCATGCCCAAGTTCAACATGTACCAGTCGTTGCACACGACGGTCATCGGGCCCACCGGCAAGCCGGTGGAGATGCAGATCCGCACCTACGCGATGCACCGCACCGCTGAGTTCGGCATCGCCGCGCACTGGAAGTACAAGGAGCACAAGGGCACCCAGATCGTCGGCCCGCCGGCGCACATCGACGAGATGACCTGGCTGCGCCAGCTGCTCGACTGGCAGCGGGAGGCCGCCGACCCGAGCGAGTTCCTCGACGCGCTCCGGTTCGACCTGTCCAGCCAGGAGGTGTACGTCTTCACCCCGAAGGGCGACGTCATCCCGCTGCCGACCGGGTCGACGCCGGTGGACTTCGCGTACGCGGTGCACACCGAGGTCGGGCACAAGTGCATCGGCGCCCGGGTCAACGGCAAGCTGGTGCCGCTGGAGTCGACGCTCTCCAACGGCGACGTGATCGAGATCTTCACCTCGAAGTCCGACACGGCCGGCCCGACCCAGGACTGGCTCGGCTTCGTCAAGAGCCCGCGCGCCCGCACCAAGATCCGCCAGTACTTCAACAAGGAGCGGCGCGAGGAGGCGATCGAGGCCGGCAAGGACGCCATCGTCAAGGCGATGCGGAAGCAGGGCATGCCGTTGCAGCGGATGCTCACCTCCGACAACCTGATGGCGATCGCCCGGGACCTGCACCTCGCCGACGTCGCCTCGCTCTACGCCGCGGTCGGCGACAGCCAGGTCTCCGCCCAGTCGGTGGTGCAGAAGCTGATGGCCACGTACGGCGGCGAGGAGGGCGCGGCCGAGGACATCGCCGAGACCGCCGTGGCGACCCGGCCGCCGCGCAGCCGGTCCAGCAGCCACGACCCCGGCGTGGTGGTCCGCGGGGTCAGCGACGTTTGGATCAAGCTGGCCCGCTGCTGCACGCCGGTGCCGCCGGACGCCGTGTTCGGCTTCGTCACCCGCTCCGGCGGGGTGAGCGTGCACCGCGACGACTGCGCCAACGCCGAGGACCTCAAGGCGCAGAGCGAGCGGGTGGTCGAGGTGAACTGGAAGCTCACCTCCGCCTCGACGTTCCTGGTCGCCATCCAGGTGGAGGCGCTGGACCGGCACAAGCTGCTGGCCGACGTCACCCGGGTGCTCTCCGACGAGCGGGTCAACATCCTCTCTGCCACCGTCACCACCACCCGGGACCGGGTGGCGGTGAGCCGGTTCAGCTTCGAGATGGCCGACCCGAAGCACCTGGGGCACCTGCTGGCCGCGGTCCGCAAGGTCGACGGCGTCTTCGACGCGTACCGGGTCACCTCCGGGGCCTGACGCGCCGACAAGCGCCCGGGGCGCGCCGACAAGGGCCTGACGCACCGACAAGGGCCCGAGGGCAGCGACAACGGCCTGAGGCGCCGACAAGCGCCCGAGGCGCCGACAAAACGAAACGCCCGCCGGCGGTCAGCCGGCGGGCGTTTTCGTGCGTCGTACGGCGTCAGCCGCCCTGGATGTCGCTCATCGTCAGCTTTTTGATGACGATCTCCTTCTTCGGGTGACCGCCACCGGCCTGCTGGGCGAAGGCGCCGTCGTCACCGGCCGTCGCGACCTGCTTCACCACGTCCATGCCGCCGGTGATCGTGCCCAGCACGGTGTAGTTCGGGTCGAGCTGGGAGTCGCCGTAGACGATGAAGAACTGGCTGCCGGTGCTGCCCGGCTGGCCGGAGTTGGCCATCGCGATGACGCCCTCCGGGTACGGCGGCCGCTTGTCGGTGGGCAGGTTCTCCTCGGCCAGGTTGTAGCTCGGGCCGCCGGTGCCGTCGGTCTCGCGCCAGCCGTTGCCGGTCGCGCTCGGGTCGCCGCACTGGAGCACCTGGATGCCCTGGGTCACCAGCCGGTGGCACTTGGTGTTGTCGAAGAAGCCCTTGCTGGCCAGGTGGGTGAAGCTGCCGGCGGTGCAGGGCACCTTGCTCCGGTCGATCTTCGCGGTGATCGCGCCCAGGTTGGTGTCGATCGTCATGGTCTGGGTGCCCTTGTTGTCCTGCTGGACCGAGGGCAGCCCGACGTCCTTGATCTGCTTGGTGCGCCCCTCCTTGGGCACCTCCGTGTAGGCGCACTGGGCGTAGCCCTCGGCCGTGCCGGCCGCGTTCTGCTTCTTGTCGTCGCCGCCGAGCGAGGTGGCCAGCCAGACGGTGCCGGCGACCACGAGCACCAGCACGGCCGCGGCGCCGACGATGGCCTGCGTCTGCCGGCGCTTGCGGGCCTTGGTGGCGCGTTCGGCCATCTCCCGCTCGAGTCGGGCCCGCGCCGCCGCGCGCTGCCGCTCTCTCGTGGACGTCACGGTCACTCCTTCGGTGCTCTTGATGCGGCGCTGCCGCTGCTGCTCGGGTGGTGCGCCGGGTCAGCCGGCGCTGGGGCTGGTCGCCGGTGCGCCGGTCGCGGCCGGCGCGGCGTTCGGCTCGCCGACGGTGAGGCTCTGGATGACCACGTCCGTCTGCGGCTTGACCTTGGCCCCGCTCCCATTGTCCACGGTCGGCAGGGCAGCGATCTTCTCCACCACGTCGAGGCCGCCGGTGACCTTGCCGATGACCGGGTAGGCCGGCTTCGCCGGGTTGAAGTCCTTGAAGAAGATCAGGAACTGGCTGCCGTTGGCGCCCGGCGGGTTGGCGATCATGGCGACCGTGCCCTTCGGGTACGCCGGAGGCTCGTTCGGGGCCGGCGAGGCGGACGGGCTCGGCTCCGGGGCGGCCGGGACGTTCTCGTCGTAGAACGAGTACGTCGGGCCACCGAGGCCGGTGCCGCTCGGGTCGCCGCAGTGCAGCGCGCCCTCGGCGGTGATCTCGTGGCACTTGGTGTTGTCGTAGAACGACTTGCCCGCCAGGAAGGAGATGCTCGCCGCCGCACACGGCGCCGAGGTCAGGTCGAGCTCCGCGGTGATCGGGGCGCCCTGGTTGGTGGTGACCGTCATGGCCCGGGTGCCCGAGGTCGGCAGCCCGGTGGTGGTCGGCGTGCCGACGTCCTTGAGGTTGGTGTTGGCGGCGGCGTCCTGCGGGGTCCAGACGCAGACGTCCTCGGCGGCCTTCTGCTCCGGCTTCGAGTCGAACGCGCCGAGCGCCCAGGCCGAACCGACCACGATCAGTGCGAGCACCACCGCGGTGCCGATTCCGGCCTGGATCTGCCGGCGGCGCTTCGCGGCGGCGGCCCGCCGGGCCATCTGCCGGTCGAGCTTGGCCCGCGCCAGTTTGCGCTGCCGGTCCCTGCTGGAAGCCACCCGTGCTCCCCTTCCTCTACCCTGGTCCTCGCCGACGGGTCGTCGTCCGCCCGACCGGCGGGAGGTGCGCCACGCCACACGCCCGCCAGAGTGTACGGGTACCGGCTGGGAAAGTGGTGTACGAGGTCGGACCGCGGTCGATCGGACGTTGTCGCTGTGCCCGGCGGGGTCGGTGGGACGAGTGGGTCGACGGAACCCGCTAGGCGGGGCGACTAGGCTGCTGAACGGGGACGACGACTCGAACGGAAGGGGAGCGGACGTGCTCGTGGCCGGCTTTCCCGCGGACGCCTTCGGCACCAACTGCTATGTGGTGGCGACCGCGCCGGGGGAGCAGTGCGTGGTGGTCGACCCCGGCATCGGGGTGCTCGACCGGCTCGACGCCGTGCTCGCCGAGCACCGCCTGCACCCGGCCGCCGTGCTGCTCACCCACGGCCACCTCGACCACACCTTCTCCGTGGCGCCGGTCTGCGGCGCGCGGGGCATCACCGCGTACGTCCACCCGGACGACCGGGAGCTGCTCGCCGACCCGGCCAAGGCGCTCTCCATGGACCTCACCCAGCTCTTCGGCGGTCGGCTGCCGTACACCGAGCCGGACGACGTGGCCGAGCTGACCGACGGCGCCACTCTCAGCCTCGCCGGCCTGGAGATCACCGTCGACCACGCGCCCGGCCATACCGGCGGGTCGGTGCTGTTCCGGATGCCCGGCGCCGGCTCGCGCTGGGAGGCCGACCAGATCTGCCTCTCCGGTGACGTGCTCTTCGCCGGCTCGATCGGCCGCACCGACCTGCCGGGCGGCAGCATGCCCCGCATGCTGGCCAGCCTCCGGGAGAAGGTCCTCCCGCTGGCCGACGACACCGTCGTGCTGCCCGGCCACGGCCCCGCGACCACCATCGGCCGCGAGCGCGCGACCAACCCGTACCTCATCGAGGTGGCGGGGATCGGCGACGCGCGCCCGGCCGCGCCCACCCGCGGCCTCTGACGCCGCGACCACGACCTGTCCGCGCGGTCCGCGCGGCGCCCAAGGAGTACGCCATGAGCAAGCCCACGCCCATCTCCGGCTTCCCGGAGTGGACGCCCGCCCAGCGGATGATCGAGCAGTTCGTCCTGGACCGGATCCGGGCCACCTTCGAGCTGTACGGATTCGCCTCGCTGGAGACCCGCTCGGTCGAGCCGCTGGACCAGCTGCTGCGCAAGGGGGAGACCTCCAAGGAGGTCTACGTGCTGCGCCGGCTCCAGGCCGACCCGGAGTCGGCCACCGGGGACGACGCCCTCGGCCTGCACTTCGACCTGACCGTGCCGTTCGCCCGCTACGTGCTGGAGAACGCCGGCAAGCTGCAGTTCCCGTTCCGCCGCTACCAGATCCAGAAGGTGTGGCGGGGTGAGCGCCCGCAGGAGGGGCGCTACCGCGAGTTCCTGCAGGCCGACATCGACATCGTCGACCGGGACACCCTGCCGGCCCACTACGAGGCCGAGATGCCCCTGGTGATCGGTGACGCGCTGCGCTCGCTGCCGATCCCGCCGGTGCGCATCCAGGTCAACAACCGCAAGATCTGCGAGGGCTTCTACCGGGGCATCGGGCTGACCGACCCGGAGGCGGCGCTGCGCGCCGTCGACAAGCTCGACAAGATCGGCCCGACCCGGGTGGCCGAGCTGCTGGCGGAGACCGCCGGGGCGAGCGAGGCCCAGGCCAAGGCAGTCCTGGCGCTGGCCGAGATCTCCGCGCCGGACGCCTCCTTCGCCGACGCGGTCCGTGCGCTCGGGGTGAGCGACCCGCTGCTCGACGAGGGCATCGCGGAGCTGGTCGCCGTGGTGGAGACCGCGGCCGCGCACTCGCCCGGCCTCTGCGTCGCCGACCTGCGCATCGCCCGCGGCCTGGACTACTACACCGGCACGGTCTACGAGACGCAGATGATCGGCTACGAGCGGTTCGGCTCGGTCTGCTCCGGCGGCCGGTACGACAACCTGGCCAGCTCGGGCAACGTCCGGTTCCCCGGGGTGGGCATCTCGATCGGGGTGACCCGTCTGCTCGGCCTGCTGTTCGGCGCCGAGGCGCTGTCGGTCTCCCGCAGCGTGCCGACCTGCGTCCTGGTCGCGGTCACCACCGAGGACGAGCGGCCGGCGAGCAACCGGGTCGCCGAGGCGCTGCGCTCCCGGGGCATCCCGACCGAGGTGTCGCCCAGCGCCGCCAAGTTCGGCAAGCAGATCCGGTACGCCGAGCGGCGGGGTATCCCGTACGTCTGGTTCCCGGGGGCCGAGGGCGATCAGGTGAAGGACATCCGCTCGGGCGAGCAGGTGGCCGCGGCGGCGGGCGAGTGGACCCCGCCCCGGGCGGACCTGAAGCCGCTGGTGGGACCCTCGACTGGCGCGTGAGAAAGATTCGACCTACGGTGGCGTAAGTTACGCCACCGTAGGGAGAACCCTGTGACCGTGCTCAGCCAGACCGCCCTGCTCCACGAACTCGAACCCGTCGTCGAGAAGAACCTCGATCGGCACCTGGCGCTGGCGAAGGAGTGGTTCCCGCACGAGTACGTGCCGTGGAGCGAGGGGCGTACCTTCGACGGCCCGCTCGGTGGGGAACCGTGGGCGGAGGCGGACTCGAAGCTGCCCGAGGTGGCCCGCACCGCGCTGATCGTCAACCTGCTCACCGAGGACAACCTGCCCTCGTACCACCACGAGATCGCCAGCCTCTTCGGCCGGGACGGCGCGTGGGGCACCTGGGTGCACCGGTGGACCGCGGAGGAGGGGCGGCACGGCACCGCCATCCGCGACTACCTGACGGTGACCCGGGCGGTGGACCCGGTGGCCCTGGAGCGGGCCCGGATGGTGCACATGTCGGCGGGTTACCGCAACACCCACGACGACGAGGTGCTGCACTCGCTGGCGTACGTCTCGTTCCAGGAACTGGCCACCCGGATCTCGCACCGCAACACCGGCCGGGCCGCCGCCGACCCGATCTGCGAGGCGCTGCTGGCCCGGGTGGCGGCCGACGAGAACCTGCACATGGTCTTCTATCGCAACCTGCTCGGCGCGGCCTTCGAGCTGGCGCCGAGCCAGGCCATGCGCGCGGTCGCCGACGTGCTGGCTGACTTCCAGATGCCGGGCGTCGGCATCGAGGGTTTCGCCCGCAAGTCGGTGGCCATCGCCCTGGCCGGCATCTACGACCTGCGCCAGCACCGGGACGAGGTGGTCGTCCCGGTGTTGCGGCAGTGGAACCTCTTCGAGGCGACCGGGCTGGACGCGGACGGCGAGGCCGCCCGCGACCAGATCGCCGCCCACCTGGACACCCTGGAGGCCCAGGCGGCCCGCTTCGAGGAGAAGCGGGCTGCCCGCGCTGCCCGCCTCGTTGCCGCCAGCTGACCCCTTTCCCCGTTCGCCGCGCCCTCGTCGCCTCGACGAGGGCGCGGTGCTCATCCCGCGCGCCATGGCCACACTCTCCCTGGAAAGAGCGGCCATGGTGGGGCTGGCGAAGCGCGGTCAGGCCGGGGCGTCGAGGGGGAAGAGCAGGCAGGACGACGTGGCGTGGGCGATGAGGCGGTCCCTCGTGTCGGTCAGGCGCGCCTCGGCCAGGGCGGTCCGCCGGCCGCGCTGGAGCACGGTGCCCGCGCAGCGCAGCCGGCCGCTGTCGACCGTGACCGGCCGGAGGAACTTCACGTTCAGGTCGAGCGAGGTGTAACCGACGCCGGCCGGCAGGGTGCTGTGGACGGCGCACCCGGCGGCGGTGTCGAGCAGCGTGGAGATGACCCCGCCGTGCACCGTGCCGAGCGGGTTGTAGTGGAACTCCTGCGGCACCAGCTCGACCGCGACGCGGCCCTCGTCCGCCTCCATCCGGGCCATGTCGATCAGGTGCATGATCGGCGGAGCGGCCAACTCCCCGGCGATCATCGCGCGCAGCAGCTCCAGGCCGCTGCGCCGGCCGACGTGCGCGGCCCCGGCCAGCGGGTCGGACCAGGAGAAGGTGCGGCTGCGGTCCTGCGTCTGTGTCATGGACTCAGCCTCGCAGCGCGTTGCTGAGTCTGTCAATCAGACCTAGCCTGGTCGGCATGAGACCCGCGGCACTGGACTGGTCGGTGGAGAACTGCACCATCGCCCGCGCGATGGCCATCCTCGGCGAGCGGTGGACCCTGGTGGTGCTCCGCGAGGTCTTCAACGGCGTACGCCGCTTCGACGACATGCGGGTCCGCACCGGCATCCCCCGGCAGGTGCTCACCAACCGGCTCGCCATGCTGGTCGAGCAGGGCGTGCTGCGCCGGGTGCCGTACCGGGAACCGGGCAGCCGGATGCGGCACGAGTACCGGCTCACCGACAAGGGGCTCGACCTGTGGCCGGTGCTGGTGGCGGTGCTCGGCTGGGGCGACCGCTACCTGGCCGACCCGGACGGTTCGCCGCTGGCGGTCGCCCACCGGGACTGCGGGGCCGAGGTCCGGGTCGCGCTGCGCTGCGCCGAGGGGCACGAGGTGACCGAACCGCGCGACGTGCTGCCCCGCCCCGGGCCGGGGGCGCGCCGCCGGACCTGAGGCGCGATCCGGCGCGCGGACCACCGGGAGGGGCCGCGCGCCGGGCGGGGGAGGGACTACCAGCCGAAGCCGTTGGCGTACGAGACGCTGGCGAGCACCGCCTGCCCGCTGGTGTTCGGGTGGAAGTAGTCCCAGGTGGAGACCTGGCTCAGCGCGAACGGGTAGTTGAACACCGCGTTGTCGTCGAAGTCGCAGTTGGCCCCGTACGCGGCACAGGCCTGGGCGAGCTGGGTGTTGTAGTCGATCACGCGCTGCCGGACCCGGGCCCGCCGGTCCACGTCGCCCTGGCTGGTGGAGGTCGGGTTGGCCAGCATGGACTGGCAGATGCCGAAGGCCGACCAGGCGGAGCGGGCGCTGCCGCTGTCCTTGCCCACGTACCAGAGGCGGTAGATGTCCGGGATGCTGATCACGGCGACCCGGGCGTTCGGCAGGCCGGCCTTGATCCGGTTCAGCGCGCTGTCGATGTTGGCCCGGTAGGTGGCCACCGGGGTCATGGTGGACTCCGAGCTGGTGCAGGCGTCGTTGGCGCCGATGAGCAGGGTGACGTACTCGACGCCCTGGCTGACGGCCGTGCCCGCCTGGCCGTACATGTCGGCGGACTTGGCGCCGCTGCGCGCGTCGTTGTAGTTGCGGCCCTGGATGTTCGGGTTGACCGCGCGGATCCGCAGGTAGTGGCTGTTGACGCTGGAGTAGTCGCCGGTGCTGAACGACCGCGACGTGCAGTCGACGTACCAGCCGCAGGCGTTGAAGCCGCGGGTGATCGAGTCGCCCAGGCTGGCCATCGAGTTGGGTGGCGGGCCGGCGGCGACGGCGGGGGTGGCGGCGAACAGGACGAGGGCGGTGGCGCTGGCGAGGGTAGCCAGCGCGCGTCGGACGAGGGTCATGGTGGCCTCCGGATCACGGGTGCCGGCGTGCTGCGGTGGCCAGATGGTATAGACGATGCTCTGTGTCCACAATGTTGCGTACTGGTTGCTTTTCGGGCCGGGCCAATTCGGGCAAAGTGATGTCTTGCGCAGGATCTTAAATATGTGAATACTTTGCTCACTCGGCCGGTTCCCCCAGGTCGGCCGAGTTGTCCCCGGGCGCGTCCGCATGACGGCGCCCGTCACCCCCTCCTTGGAGGTTGTTACATGCGACCCACGAGGTCCTCGCTCCGTCGCGCCGCTGCCATCGCCGTGGCCGGCACCCTGGTCACCGGCTCGCTCCTCGGCGCACCCGCCCAGGCGGCCCCCGCCTCGCCCGCGTCCCCCGACGCCGCCGCCGCGCTCGTCGCCAAGCTCGGCGACCGCGCTGCCGGCACGTACGCCGACGCCAGCGGCAAGATGGTCGTCGCGGTGACCGACGCTGCGGCCGCCCGCCAGGTCCGCGCCGCCGGCGCCACCGCGAAGCTCGTCACCCGCGGGGCGAACACGCTCAAGGCGGCCACCGACGAGCTGGAGCGCTCCGCCAAGATCCCGGGCACCGCCTGGTGGGTCGACGCGGCCACCAACCAGGTCGTGGTCTCCGTCGACAGCACCGTCACCGGCGCCAAGCTGGAGCGGGTCAAGGCGGCCGCCGCGCGCACCGGCGGCACGGTGCGGGTCGAGGCCGAGCCCGGCGTGCTGAGCACCCGGATCTCCGGCGGCAACGCCATCTACGCCGGTGGCGGCGGGCGCTGCTCGCTCGGCTTCAACGTGCGCAGCAGCTCCGGCGTGAAGTACTTCCTCACCGCCGGGCACTGCACCAACATCTCGTCGAGCTGGTACAGCAACTCGTCGCAGACCGCGTACCTCGGCGCCCGCGCCGGCACCAGCTTCCCGGGCAACGACTACGGCATCGTGCGGTACAGCGACCAGACCACCACCCAGCCGGGCAACGTCTACCTGTACAACGGCACCTACCGGGACATCACCGGCGCCGGCAACGCGTACGTCGGCCAGAGCGTGTCCCGCTCCGGCAGCACCACCGGTGTGCACGGCGGGTCGGTGACCGCCACCAACGCCACGGTGAACTACGCCGAGGGCAGCGTGTACGGCCTGATCCGCACCACCGTCTGCGCCGAGCCCGGCGACAGCGGCGGCTCGCTCTTCGCCGGCAACACCGCGCTGGGCATGACCTCGGGCGGCAGCGGCAACTGCTCCTCCGGTGGCACCACCTACTTCCAGCCGGTCACCGAGGCGCTGAGCGTCTACGGCGTCAGCGTCTACTGATCGATCCCGCGAGCGGGCCGCCGGGCGACCGGCGGCCCGCTCCACGTTTCCACGCCCGGTGACAGCCCACGCCGAGGGGTGCTGACAGAATGCGGGGAGCAGACGTGTACCGCAGATGAGGAGACGCAAGCCGTGATCCGTACCCACAACGCCGGAAGCCTGCGCGCCGCGGACGCCGGCTCGACGGTGACGCTCGCCGGGTGGGTGGCCCGCCGGCGCGACCACGGCGGTGTCATCTTCGTCGACCTGCGCGACGGCTCCGGCGTGGTCCAGGTGGTCTTCCGGGAGGAGGACGCGCACGCGCTGCGCAACGAGTTCTGCGTGAAGGTCACCGGCGAGGTGACCCGCCGCCCCGCGGGCAACGAGAACCCGGACCTGCCCACCGGCGAGGTCGAGGTGACCGCGAGCGCGCTGGAGGTGCTCTCCGAGGCCGCGCCGCTGCCGCTGCCGGTGGACGACCAGATCGAGGCCGGCGACGACATCCGGCTCAAGTACCGCTACCTGGACCTGCGCCGCAGCGGCCCGGCGAAGGCGATGCGGCTGCGCTCGCGGGCCAACCAGCTGGCCCGCACGGTGCTGCACGAGCGGGACTTCCTGGAGATCGAGACGCCGACCCTGACCCGCTCCACCCCCGAGGGTGCCCGCGACTTCCTGGTCCCCGTCCGCCTCCAGCCCGGCAGCTGGTACGCGCTGCCGCAGTCGCCGCAGCTGTTCAAGCAGCTGCTCATGGTCGGCGGCATGGAGCGGTACTACCAGATCGCCCGCTGCTACCGGGACGAGGACTTCCGCGCCGACCGGCAGCCGGAGTTCACCCAGCTCGACATCGAGATGTCCTTCGTCACCGAGGACGACGTGATCGAGCTCGGCGAGGCGATCGTCTCGGCGCTCTGGTCGGACCTGGCCGGCTACCAGATCCCCCGGCCCATCCCCCGGATCACCTGGCACGACGCCATGTCCCGCTACGGCTCCGACAAGCCGGACCTGCGCTACGGCGTCGAGCTGACCGAGCTGACCGACTACCTGCGCGGCACCGAGTTCCGGGTGTTCGCCGGCGCGATCGACGCGGGCGGCTACGTCGGCGCGGTGGTCATGCCGGGCGGCGCGGCGCAGAGCCGCAAGGAGCTGGACGGCTGGCAGGACTGGGCCAAGGCGCGCGGCGCCCGGGGCCTGGCGTACGTGGTGCTCGACGCGGAGACCGGCGAGGCGCGCGGCCCGGTGGCCAAGAACCTCTCCGAGGCGCATCTGGCCGGGCTGGCCGACGCGGTCGGCGCCAAGCCGGGCGACGCCATCTTCTTCGCCGCCAGCACCAACACGCGCGAGGCGCAGGAGCTGCTCGGCGCCGCCCGGATCGAGATCGCCAAGCGGGCCAACCTGATCGACGAGACCGCCTGGGCGTTCTGCTGGGTGGTCGACGCGCCGATGTTCGAGCGCACCGACGAGGGCGGCTGGACGGCCGTGCACCACCCGTTCACCTCGCCGAACGCCGACTGGGTGGACCGGTTCGAGGAGGCGCCCGACCGGGCCCTGGCCTACGCGTACGACATCGTCTGCAACGGCAACGAGATCGGCGGCGGCTCGGTCCGTATCCACCGGGGCGACGTGCAGCAGCGGGTCTTCGACCTGCTCGGCATCACCCCCGAGGAGGCGCAGGACAAGTTCGGCTTCCTGCTGGAGGCGTTCAAGTACGGCCCGCCGCCGCACGGCGGCATCGCCTTCGGCTGGGACCGGATCTGCATGCTGCTGGCTGGGGCGGACTCGATCCGCGAGGTCATCGCGTTCCCGAAGACCCGGGGCGGCTTCGACCCGCTGACCGGTGCGCCCACGCCGATCACCGCGCAGCAGCGCGCCGAGGCGGGCGTTGACGCCAAGCCGAAGGCGCCGACCGGGGTGCATGCCGGCACCGCCGGCCCGGTGGCCCCGGTCGCCGACCCGACCTGATCGGCTGCTTCTCGACGTCGATCATGAGGTTGGCGGGCACCGCTCCGGCGGGTCGCCCCGCTAACCTCATGATCGACGAGGCGGAGAGGTGGGCGGCGTGACGTTGCTCGTGGTGGGGGCCAGCGGCTTCCTCGGCGCCGAGGTGTGCCGGCAGGCGGTGGCGGCGGGACAGCGGGTGGTCGGCACCTACCACTCGGCCGCCGTCGGAGTCGCCGGCGTCGAGCCGCGCCGGCTCGACGTCACCGACCGGTCCGCCGTCCGCGCGCTGCTGACCGAGGTACGCCCCGACGCCGTCGTCGCCACCCCCTACCGGTACGACGACTGGACGGTCACCGCCGACGGGGCGGCGCACATCGCGTACGCCGCCGCCGAGGTGGGGGCCCGGCTGGTGCACCTGTCCAGCGACGCGCTGCACGGCGGGCGCCCGACGCCGTACCTCGACGACGACGTGCCCACCCCGATTCACGCGTACGGGGCGGCGAAGGCGGCGGCGGAGACCGCGGTGCGGGCGATCGACCCGGGCGCGGCGCTGGTGCGTACCTCGCTGATCGTGGGGGAGGGGAGCAAGCAGATCCAGCTGTGCCGCGACGCGCTCGCCGGCCGGGCGACCCTCTTCACCGACGAGCTCCGCTGCCCGATCGACGTGGTGGACCTCGCCTCCGCCGTGCTGGAGCTGGTGCCCTCCGGGTACGCCGGCCTGCTCAACGTGGCCGGGCCGGATCCGGTGAGCCGCGCCGAGTTGGGCCTCCTGGTCGCCCGGCAGTCCGGGCTCGACCCGGCCGGCCTGAAGACCACGACCGCCGTCGCCGCCGGCGTGCAGCGCCCCACCGAGGTACGCCTCGACTCCTCTCGTGCCGCCGGCCTGCTGCGTACCCGGCTGCGCGGCGTCACCGAACTCCTCGCTTCCTGAGCGTCACCGCGCCGCTGTCGGATCATGCACACTTTCTATGCACAACTCTTGTGCATAGAAAGTGTGCACAGATATTGTGCAAGGCATGGAGAACGAAGGGGCGCGTCCCGCGCCACGGGCCGTCCGGCTGGATCACCGGCAGGTGCGGGTGCTGGCTCACCCGCTGCGGATGCGCCTGCTCGGCGCGCTGCGGGTCAAGGGGCCGTCGACCGCCACCCGCCTCGCCGACCTGCTCGGCACCAACACCGGGGCGACCAGTTACCACCTGCGCCAGCTCGCCGAGGTCGGCCTCGTCGCCGAGGACCCGGACCGGGGCACCGGCCGGCAGCGGTTCTGGCGATCCGCGCACGACGTCACCAGCTGGGAGGCCACCGACTTCGACGACGACCCGGATGCTCGTGCCGCCATCGAGTGGATCCAGAGCGACCAGGTGCGCCATCTGGCCGAACACGCCGAGCAGTGGTTCGCGGTCCAGCACGAGTGGTCGCCGGCCTGGCGGGACGCCTTCGGCATGGGCGACGTCTTCATGACCGTCCCGCCCGCCCGACTGGAAGCGCTCAAGGCCGAGCTGTGGCAGGTGCTTGAGCGCTACCGCAACGAGGCCGATCCGGCCGAGCCTGGTGCCGAGCAGGTGCAGCTCTGGCTCGCCGCCTACCCGCTGCTGAAGGAGTTCCGGTGAGCACCCTGTCCGTACGCCAGGTCCGGTTCCGCTACCTCACCCTCTACGGGCTGCGCTGGCTGCCCAGCGGCCTGCTGATCCCCGTGATGATCCTGCTGATGCAGGAGCGGGGCCTGTCGCTGTCCCAGATCGGTCTGGTCGCCACCGCCCAGGGCCTCGTCGTCCTCGCGCTGGAGCTGCCCACCGGCGGGTTCGCCGACGCGCTGGGCCGCAAGCCGGTGCTCGTCACCGCCTGGGTGATCTGCCTGATCTCGCTGACCATCTTGGCGGTGGCCGACTCGTTCTGGCTGTTCTTCCTGGTCTGGGCGTTGCAGGGCGTCTACCGGGCGCTGGACAGCGGCCCCCTCGAGTCCTGGTACGTCGATGCCACCCTCGCGGCCGACCCGAAGGCCGAGTACGAGCGCGGCCTCGGCTACGCCGGCACCGTCATCGGCCTCGCCATCGGCGCCGGCGCGCTGCTGGCCGGCGGCCTGGTCGCGCTCGGTCCGGTCGGGCCGGTCAGCGCGCTGGCCCTGCCCGTGCTGGTGGCCATCGTGCTGCAGGCCGTCTCGCTGGTCGCCCTGCTGATGCTGATGACGGAGAACCGGCCGGCCCGGGGCACCGCCGCGCTGCGCGCCTCGGTGGTCGAGGCGCCCCGGATGGTCGGGCAGGCGATCGGCCTGCTGCGCCGCTCCCGGGTGCTGCTCGCCCTGGTCGCCGTCGAGCTGTTCTGGGGCTTCGGCATGGTCACCTTCGAGTCGTTGCTGCCAGTCCGCCTCGCCGAGGTGGTCGGCAACGCCGACCGCGCGGCCGCCCTGCTCGGTCCGGCCAGCTCGGCGGCCTGGCTGGCCAACGCGGCCGGCGCCGCGCTCACCCCGTTCCTCCTGCGCCGGCTGGGCGCGGCGCCCGCCGCCGCGCTGATGCGGGTGCTCCAGGGCGTCACCGTGGTCGGGATGGGCCTGCTCGCCGGCCCGGTCGGGGTGCTGGTCGCCTACCTGGCCTGCTACACCGTGCACGGGGCGTCCAACCCGCTGCACATGGGGCTGCTGCACCGGCAGGTCGACGGACCGTACCGGACCAGCGTCATCTCGCTGAACTCGATGATGGGCCAGCCGGCGGGCGCGCTCGGCGCGGTGGTCCTGACCGCGCTGGCCGACCGCACCAGCGTCAGCCTCGCCATGCTGGTCGGCGCGGTGGTGCTCGCCCTGGCCGCCCCGCTCTACCTCCCGGCCTGGCGCGCCGGCCGGACCGCCCCGACGATGGCGGGGTCGGCATCCGACCCGGACGTGTCCACCACCGCCCCGGGCGGCTCCAGCGCTGGGCCGGACGATCCGGCCACGGTGCCGGTCCCCGCGGCGCAGGTGGCCGACGGTCCGGTCGCCCCGGCGGCCGGCGCGGTCCGGGCGGGCTGACCGTGCCCGGCGCCGCCCGGCCGGCCAGCGCCAGGTCGTTGATCCGCCGGACACCGCCAGGTCGGCGATATGGGCGGCGCCTGGCGAGCCACGTCGGCGAGGCGGCGGCGCCGGGCGGGTCGGGACGCCAGATCGGCGAAGTGGTGGTGTCGGGGCGGGCGCGATGGCGCTGGTTCGGCGAGGTGGTGGTGTCGGGCCGGCCGGGACGCCAGATCGGCGAGGTGGCGGGGTCGGGCCGACCGGGCCGGCACCAGGTCGGCGAGGTGGCGGGGTCGGGCGGGCCGGGGGAGGGGGTCTCAGCCGAGGTGGACGGAGCTGCGCGGCTCGGTGCCGGTGTAGCCGAGCCGGCGGTAGAGCCGGATCGCCCCGAGGTTGTCGGTGAAGACGCCGAGCGCCACGTGGTCGTACCGGGCGAAGAGGGCGCGGGTCATCCCGGCGGTGAGCGCCGCGCCGAGGCCGCCGCCCCGGCGGTCGGGCGCCACGGTCAGCCCGGCCAGGAAGCCGATGTCCCCCCGGCTGCGGTCGGCGCCGCAGGCCACCAGGCGGTCACCGTCGCGGATGCCGTACCAGTCGACGACCCGAGGGTCACCGGGACGGGACGTGGTGGCGGGGAAGGACTCCTCGATCAGCGCGGCCAGGGCCGGGTGGTCGGCCTCGGTGAGGCGGACCACCCGCTCCTCCTCCGGCTGGCGGGGCGGCGGGTTGGTGGTCCAGAGGAAGTCCCACTCGTCGAGGCGGGCCACGGTCAGCCGGCCGGTCAGCTCCTCCGGCGCCGTGCGGGGCAGGTGCAGCCACTGCCCGGCCCCAAGCGTCCCGTCCGCCACCAGGTCGGCGCACGCGTCCAGCGCTGCACCCGCCGCCCCGAGCGCCCCGGCGGCCGGGCCCTGGTCCGGCGGCAGCAACCAGCCCACCGCACCGTCCCGCCGCCAGCCGCGCGCCTCGTGACCCCGCCAGAGGGCGTGCCGGGCGTACGGATGGTGGCCAGCGGCGGCGAGCAGCGCGTCCCGACCCACCAGGACCTGGTCGGTAGTGATCATGCGGCCAGCCTACGAGAGGAGACCCCGTGACCAGCATCGACTCCCTGCACCCGGTGCGCCTGCCCGGTCACCGCTGCCTGCTGCGCGAGTGGGACGACGCCGACCTGGTCGCCCTGCACCCGCTGATCAGCGACCCCCGGGTGGTCGAGCGGGTGCTGGACGAGGCGCCGCCGTCGTTGGCGGAGATCCGGGCGGCCCTGCCGGCGTGGCGCCGGGCGGCGCAGGAGGCGCCCCGCCTGTCGTACCGGCTGGTCGCGGTGTCGGCCGACCGGCTGGTCGGTCTGGGCACCCTCACCGTGACCAGCCTTGAGCACCGTCGCGGGGAGATCGGGTACGTGATCCACCCGGACCACTGGGGGCGGGGCCTCGGCACGGAGATCGCCGGCCTGCTGCTGCGCCTCGCGTTCGCGCAGGTGGGCCTGCACCGGGTCGAGGCCACCACCCGCCCCGACCACGTCGCCTCGTGGCGGGTGCTGGAGAAGGTCGGCATGCGGCGGGAGGGGATCAGCCGCGACCACCTCTTCGTCCGAGGCGCCTGGTGGGACTCCGTGCGCTACGGCGTCCTCGCCACCGACCGGTGGTCGGCCGGCTGAGCGGGGCCCGTCCAGGGTGGAGATTGACGAAGAGTCCGATCGGGTACATCCGTCGCCGACCTACTGGGATCCCCCACCGGAGGAACGACCATGCTCGCCATTCTCGCGGCCGTCGTGTTCGGCTTCGCGCTGCTGCTCGATTTCCTGAACACCAACCTCGGCGCCCCCGACCTGTTCAACGGGCAGACCCTCAGCCTGATCGGTTTCCTGCTGCTCTCCCTCTACCTGGCCGGAGTCGGCCGCGGCACCGGCGGCGGCCGCTGGTACCGCGGTCGGCGTCCGGGTCGCGGCTGACCGGAACCGATCACCCCGGGCCGGGCCAGCGGCGCGATTCCAGCGTCGTCGGGCCGGCCCGGTACTGTTCTCGTGATGGAGTCCGACGCCCTTTTCACCCTCGGCGAACCCGCCGGAGCGCCCAGCGCCCCCGCGGGGTCCGGCGGCGTCGACGGGTTCACCGCCGCACGCGCGGATTCCCCGCTGCCGGTCCGGATGCGGCCGGCCGGCATCGACGAGCTCGTCGGGCAGGACCACCTGCTCGCCCCCGGTGCGCCGCTGCGCCAGCTGGTCGAGGGCGCGGCGCCGATGTCGGTGATCCTCTGGGGGCCGCCCGGCAGCGGCAAGACCACGATCGCCCACCTGGTCGCCCGGGCCACCGACCGGCGCTTCGTCGCCATGTCCGCGCTGACCGCCGGCGTGAAGGACGTCCGTGCGGTGATCGACACCGCCCGCCGGCAGCGGCGCGCCGGTGGCCCGCAGACCGTGCTCTTCATCGACGAGGTGCACCGGTTCAGCAAGACCCAGCAGGACTCGCTGCTCGCCGCCGTGGAGGACCGGACGGTCACCCTGCTCGCGGCGACCACGGAGAATCCGTATTTCTCGGTCATCTCACCGCTGCTGTCCCGCTGCGTACTGCTGACCCTCCAGCCGTTGGACGACGACGCCGTGCGTGGCCTGCTGCGCCGTGCGGTCGCCGACGAACGTGGCCTGGCCGGCGCGCTCACCCTGGAGACCGAGGCCGAGGACCATCTCGTCCGCCTCGCCGGCGGCGACGTACGTAAGGCGCTCACCGCGCTGGAGGCGGCGGCCGCCACCGCGGCCGCGCTCGGCACCGGGGGGATCGACCTGGCCACCGCCGAGCAAGCGGTCGACGTGGCCGCCGTCCGCTACGACCGCGACGGCGACGCGCACTACGACGTGACGAGCGCGTTCATCAAGAGCATGCGCGGCTCGGACGTGGACGCGGCGCTGCACTGGCTGGCCCGGATGCTGGTGGCCGGCGAGGACGCCCGGTTCATCGCCCGGCGTCTGGTCATCTTCGCCAGCGAGGACGTCGGCATGGCCGACCCGACGGCGCTGACCGTGGCCACCGCCGCCGCGCACGCCGTCGAGTACGTCGGGCTGCCCGAGGCCCAGCTCAACCTGGCCCAGGCGGTGATCCACCTGGCCACCGCACCGAAGTCCAACTCGGCCACCACGGCGATCGGCGCGGCCATCGCCGACGTACGCGCCGGCCGGGGCGGGCCGGTGCCCCGCGGGCTGCGCGACGCCCACTACGCCGGTGCCCGGGGGCTCGGGCACGGCACCGGTTACCGCTATCCGCACGACGACCACCGTGGGGTGGTCACCCAGCAGTACGCTCCGGACGATCTCGTCGGGACCGACTACTACCGGCCCACCGGGCACGGCGCGGAGCGGGCGGTGGCCGGCCGGCTGCCGCTGTTGCGCCGGATCGTCCGCGGGCTGCCGGCACCGGCGGCGCGAGTGGAGGCCGCCGTCAACGGTGGCCGCCCGGCGGGAGCGGAGCAGGTCGACGGGGCGAATGAGGGCGGCGACGCCGTCGGAGAGGGTCAGTAGTGATGGCGCGTGGTCCGGAGCGGCCGGAGGACGGCCCCGACGAGCGGCGCGACCCTCGTGCCAAGGGCCGTCGGTGGGGGCGCGGCAAGGCCGACGCCGAGCCGGACGAGGCGACCGTCGGCGAGGAGTTCGGCTGGATCGACGACCTGCGTACGGCGAAGCAGCAGCGGGCCGACCTCGGCCCGGACGGGGATGATGCCGGCCCGGTGCCGCCGCCGCGCGGCGGAATGCCGCCGGCGGCCCCCGCGGCCCGACCCGGCGGCCCCTCGCCCGAGCCGCCGCACGGTCCCCGGCCCGGTGCGGTGCCGCCGCCCGGCGCCGGCCGATCCGGGCCCGACGGTCCGCCCGTCCGGCGTGGCCCGGCCGACGCCGGACCCGCCACGCCCCCGGTACGACCCGGCGGCCCCGGCCCCGGCCCCGCCGCGGCTCGGCGCGGTCCCGTCGACGGCCCGTGGCCCGGCGCGCCCGAGCCCATCCGGCACCCCGCCGAGCCGTCCCGGCCGCCGCGCCGGGGCGGGGACGAGCCGACCGGCCAGCAGGGGCCGGTTACGCCGGCGCCCGGCCGGATGAGTGGCCCCCCGGGCCAGCGCATGGCCGGCCCCGGCCCGGACCCCGCCGGGCGTGCACCCGGCCCGGAGCGGGCCCCCGCCGCCCCGGCTCCCGGGTGGCAGCCCCCGGGCCATGAGGGGCCGCGCGCCGCGGCTCCCCCGACTCCGCGCGGTCGGCACGGGTCCGACGGTCCCGGCGGACCGAGCGGCGCCCCGTCCCCCGGCGGGCCGCGGGCGGCCGGCGTCGACCCGGCGGTCCAGCCCGTGTCGGGCGGGGGGCGTCGCGTCCTGCCGGACGGCGCCGATCCCGACGCCGGGCGGCCCGGCGGAGCCACGGCCCGCGCCACGGCCGCCACCTCCGGTGTCGGCCGCCCCGCCGCCGATCCAACCGGCGCCGCGCCTCCGGGCGCCCCCG
This sequence comes from Micromonospora sp. RTBAU3-60, assembly GCF_054963695.1. Classification (NCBI taxonomy): domain Bacteria; kingdom Bacillati; phylum Actinomycetota; class Actinomycetes; order Micromonosporales; family Micromonosporaceae; genus Micromonospora; species Micromonospora sp. RTBAU3-60. The sequence continues at coordinate 37,480 of NZ_JBUEGB010000027.1, forward strand.
AGCCCCGTCGGCGCCGGGGCCCGGCAGAACCCGATGCCACCGCCGGCATGTCGCGGCTGGACGCCCCCACCGCACCGGGCGGCGGGCGCGGCGGCCGCCGCCACGCCGAACCGGACCAGCCCGCCGTGGTGCCGCGCAGCGGGAACGCCCCGCCGGTGCCGGGCGTCCCGTCCGAGGTTCCTCCCCCTGGCCGCCAGGCGGGCGGCCCGGGTGCCCCGGCCGCCCGTCGCGCCGCGCCGGACAGCGCCGTCACGTCGACCGGTCGTCGGGCCGCACCCGACGAGGGAGTGAAGCCGGCCGGACGGAGCGCCGCTCCCGGCAACCCCGTCACGTCGACGGGTCGTCGCGCCGCGCCGGATGACGCCGTCACGTCAACGGGTCGTCGGGCCGCGCCGGATGACGCCGTCACGTCGACGGGTCGTCGGGCCGCGCTGGATGATGCCGTCACGTCGGCCGGTCGCCGGGCCGCGCCGGACGATGCCGTGACCTCGACCGGTCGTCGCGCGGCCGACCCGTCGACGCCGGCCCCGCGCCGCGGTGCTCCCGGGGCCGGGGGACCGGCCGCCGGTCGGCGGGCGGCTCCGGACGACGCGCCGGCCGGAAATCGCGCCGCGCCGGACGACGGATCCGGCGCGACCGGTCGCCGGGCCGCCCCGGAGGCGCCGGCCGGACGCCGGTCCACCGCCGACGGACCGCGGACGGGTCCGCGCCGCGCGGCCCCGGAGAGCACCGACGAACCGCCGGCGCAGCGCCCCGATCGACCCGCCGACTGGGTCCGGCAGGCGGGCCGCGTCCAGCGCACCGACCCGGCCATGCCGGTGGTGGGCCGCCCCGCCGCTCCGGTGGACGAGCCGACGGCGGGGCAGGGTCCCGCCGCCGGACCTGACCGCACCGCGACCGGGCGGGCCGGCGCCACTGCCGTGCCCCCGGTCAAGCCGGACCGGTCCGGGCCCGTCCGGGGGGCCGCACGTCCGGCCGGCCGATCCACCGACGCCGGCCAGACTCCGGGCCGACACACCGGCACCGGCCCCGACCACACCGGCGGCCTGCCGACCGGCGGCGACCCGGGTCGAACCGGCGGTTTCCCCGTCTCCGGTGATCCGGCGCGGACCGGTGGCAGTCCCGCCGGCGGCGATCCGGAGCGGCGGCCCGGGCGGCACCCGTCCACTGGCGACCCTGGCCGGACGGGTGGCCTGCCGGTCGGTGGCGACGCCGGCCGCGGCGCCCCGGGTCCGGCCGCGCCCCCTGGACCGGCTCCGGCTCACGGCGGACGACCCGGACCGGCTTCCGCTCAGGCGGGCGGCCCGGGTTACCCGGGGGCGACCCGGAACGACGGTACGGATGGCCGGCGCGGACCGGCTCCCGCCCAGGCCGAGCGGCCCGGACCGGGGCCGGCGGCCGGTGACCCGCGGACCGCCGGCCCGGCCCGGGGCGCGGCCCGACCGGGGCCGGACGGTCCCGTCCCGCCGCGTACGCCGGGGGACGACAGGCGCGCGCCGCAGCCGGGCGGAGCGGCCGGCGGTGCGGCGGTGGCCCGGGCAGCCGCGTCCGTGACCCGGCCCGCCGACCCCGACGAGCGATCGGCCGGCCGGGCACACCCGCCCGCGCCCGAGCCGATCCGGCCTGCCCCGACCGGGGCCGTGCCGGCGCCGGGGCGGGCCGGCGAGCCGGCGGTGGCCCGGGCGGCTGCGGTCGTACCGCCTCAAGAGCCGGCCGGACCGCGACCGGGGCCGGCCGACGGGGCTGGCGCACTGCGGCGGGCCGAGGCGGAGCCGGCTGCGGCGCCCACCGCCGGCCTGCGTGGTGCCCGCTCCGAGCTACGCCGCCAGATGCGCGAGCGGCGACGCCTGCGGATGGGCATCCTCGCGCTGGTCAGCCTGGTGCTGCTCGGTGCGGTCCCGCTCTACTTCGGGGTGCGCACGCTCAGCCGTGACCCGGTCTTCGACAGCCTCGACGCGCTGGACGTGCCCTCCTGGGCGGCGGTGAAGACCGTCGACAACGTCAGCGGCAGCCGCTGGTGCCTGCAGGACTGCCGGCTGCGGGAACGGACCATCGAGTCGCAGAAGGCGCCGAAGGAGACCGCCCAGGCGTACGAGCAGGCGCTGGCCAAGGACGGCTGGCGGCGCTGGAAGGTGGACCGCTGCCCGGAGCAGCTCCCGGGGCAGCCGGCCAAGGGCAACTACACCTGCTGGCGGCGGGACGAGCTCACCCTCGACCTCTGGGTACGCGAACCGACCTGTGTGCCGCCGCCGGTGGACGGGGCGCCCGCGCCGTCTCCCGCGCCCACGCCCGCAGCGGAGACGTGCACCGGGTCGTTGGTGTCGGTGAAGGTCCGCAACGCGATCGACGACGAACGGACCGGGCCGCAGCCGAGCACCGATCCGTCACTCACCGGTGAGGATCCCTTCCCGACGCTCACCGACGATCCACTCGGCGAGTTGACACCCTCACCGTCGTGAGCAGCTCTCCATCACGGACGGTAGGGTCTGGGGCTGGCGGGCCCGGCGATGCGGTCGGTCGCGGGGTCGGGCCGAGGCGGATTGCGTGGGACGGTGGGGCGTCTCGGGGCGTCAGGCCCCGGGACTCTGGTCGAGGAGGACAGGCGTGAGTTTTATGGAGGTCGCGGCGCTGATCGCGGCGATCGCTTTCGCGATGCTCGTGTTGATCCTGACGCTGCCCATCCTGCGGCTGCGGCACACCGTGGACGCCGCCACCCGGATGATCAACGACCTCAACGACCGCACCGCGCCGCTGCTCGGTGACGTCAACAGCACGGTGAAGAACGTGAACACCGCCCTCGAGCAGGTGCAGACCTCCCTCGACGGGGTCAACATCCAGCTCGCCAAGGTGGACACCATGACCACCCACGCGCAGAACGTCACCGCCAACGTGGCCAACCTCGCCGCCGTGGTCTCCGCCGCCGCCGCGAACCCGCTGGTCAAGGTGGCCGCCTTCGGTTACGGCGTGCGCCGGGCCGCGGCCGCCCGCCGGCACGCGGAGCACGAGCGGGAGGCCCGCGACATCATCAAGCAGCGGCGCCGCGCCGAGAAGCGCGCCAACCGGTGACCCGGCCGAGCGGGAGGGTGTGACATGAAGCGGTTGTTCTGGCTCGGCATCGGGCTGGCCGTGGGCGTGCTGGTGGTCCGCAAGGCGACCCGCACCGCGCAGGCGTACACGCCGGCCGGCATCGCCAGCGGCCTGTCCGAATCCGCCGGCAGCCTCGTCGAGTCGGTCCGCGGCTTCGTCGAGGACGTCCGGATCGGGATGGCCGAGCGCGAGCAGGAGATCCACGAGGCCTTCGCCCGCGGCGAGGTGTATGACGACCAGTTCGCCGAGTTGCGGGAGGACCCGCGCATCGGCGACCGAGAGATTTTCCCGGAGGAGCACCAGCGATGAAGACGGCGGAGATCAAGCGGCGGTACCTCGCCCACTTCGAGGCGAACGGCCATGCCGTGGTGCCGTCCGCTCCGCTGCCCGCCATCAGCGACCCGAACCTGCTGTTCGTCAACGCCGGCATGGTGCAGTTCGTCCCCTATTTCCTCGGTCAGCAGACCCCGCCGTTCTCCCGCGCGGTCAGCGTGCAGAAGTGCATCCGTACCCCGGACATCGACGAGGTCGGCAAGACCAGCCGGCACGGCACGTTCTTCCAGATGAACGGCAACTTCTCCTTCGGTGACTACTTCAAGGAGGGGGCGATCCCGCTCGCCTGGGACCTGGCCACCAAGCCGGTCGACCAGGGCGGCTTCGGGCTCGACCCCGAGCGGATCTGGGCGACGGTCTACCTGGACGACGACGAGGCGTTCGAGATCTGGCGGCGCACCGGCGTGCCGGTCGAGCGGATCGTGCGGCGCGGCAAGGCGGACAACTTCTGGTCGATGGGCATCCCCGGCCCGTGCGGTCCGTGCTCGGAGCTCTACTACGACCGGGGCCCCGCCTACGGGCGGGAGGGCGGCCCGGAGGTGGACGAGGACCGCTACCTGGAGTTCTGGAACCTCGTCTTCATGCAGTTCGAGCGGGGTCCCGGCGTCGGCAAGGAGGACTTCCCGATCCTGGGCGACCTGCCGGCGAAGAACATCGACACCGGCATGGGCCTGGAGCGGATGTCGTCCCTCCTTCAGGGCGTCGACAACCTCTACGAGATCGACGAGGTCAAGCCGATCCTCGACAAGGCCGCCGAGCTGACCGGCAAGCGGTACGGCGCACGCTCCGGCCACGCGGCCAGCGAGTCGCACCCGGACGACGTCCGGCTGCGGGTGATCGCCGACCACGTGCGGACCGCGCTGATGCTGATCGGCGACGGCGTGACCCCGTCCAACGAGGGGCGCGGCTACGTGCTGCGGCGGATCATGCGCCGGGCCATCCGGGCCGTCCGTCTCCTCGGCTACCAGGACCGGGCGCTGCCGGAGCTGCTCCCGGTGGCCCGGGACTGCATGTCCCCGTCGTACCCCGAGCTGACCGCGGAGTTCGGTCGGATCTCCCAGTACGCGTACGCGGAGGAGGACGCCTTCCTCGCCACGCTGCGCGCCGGCACCACGATCCTGGACACCGCGATCGCGGAGACCAAGTCGGCGGGGCAGGCCGCGATCTCGGGCGACAAGGCGTTCCAGCTGCACGACACGTACGGCTTCCCGATCGACCTGACCCTGGAGATCGCGGCGGAGCAGGGCCTCCAGGTGGACGCGGAGGGCTTCCGCCGGCTCATGGCCGACCAGCGCAACCGCGCCAAGGCGGACGCGCAGGCGCGCAAGACCGGCCACACCGACGTGTCGGCGTACCGGTCGGTGCTCGACGGGGGCGGCCCGGTGGAGTTCACCGGCTACACCGAGCTGAACCGGGAGTCCCGGGTGCGCGCCCTGCTCGCCGGCGGCGCGGAGATCGCCGCGGCGGCCGAGGGGGACACCGTCGAGCTGGTGCTCGACACCACCCCGTTCTACGCCGAGGGCGGTGGCCAGCAGCCCGACCAGGGCCTGATCACGGTCGGCGGCGGCCAGCTCGAGGTCTTCGACGTGCAGCAGCCGGTGCCGGGGTTGATCGTGCACCGGGCCAAGGTGGTCCGGGGCGAGGTGCGCGCCGGCGAGACCGGGTACGCGGAGATCGACGTGTCCCGCCGGCGGGCCATCTCCCGCTCGCACACCGCCACCCACCTGGTGCACCAGACCATGCGTAACTTCCTCGGCGAGTCGGCCACCCAGGCGGGTTCGCTGAACGCGCCGGGCCGGCTGCGGTTCGACTTCAACACTCCGACCGGGGTGGCGCCGAGCGTGCTGCACGACGTCGAGCAGCAGGTCAACGAGGTGCTCCTGGCCGACCTGGAGGTGCACGCCTTCATCACCACGCAGGAGGAGGCGCGCCGGATCGGCGCGATGGCGCTGTTCGGCGAGAAGTACGGCGAGCGCGTCCGGGTCGTGGAGGTGGGCGACTACGCCCGGGAGCTGTGCGGCGGCACGCACGTGGCCCGCTCGGCCCAGCTCGGCCTGGTCAAGATCCTCTCCGAGGCGTCGGTCGGCTCCGGCGTGCGCCGGATCGAGGCCCTGGTCGGCATGGACGCGTTCGGCTTCCTGGCCCGCGAGCACCTGCTGGTCTCCCGGCTGGCCGAGCTGTTCCGGGTGCCCGGCGACCAGGTCGCCGACCGGGTGGAGCAGACCGTCACCCAGCTCCGCGACGCGGAGAAGGAGCTGGAGAAGCTCCGCGCCCAGCTGGTGCTGGGCGGGGCGGCGGCGCTCGCCGGGCAGGCCCGGGACGTGCGGGGCGTCGCGTACGTGGGCACCGAGGCGCCCGAGGGTGCGGCCGTCAACGACGTGCGCACGCTGGCCCAGGAGATCCGGGGCCGGATCGACCCGGCCCGGCCGGCGGTGGTCGCCGTGGCCGCCCGGGCGAACGGCAAGGCGTCCCTGGTGGTGGCCGTCAACCAGGCCGCCCGGGGCCGGGGCCTGAGCGCGAAGGAGCTGGTGAAGGCGGCCTTCTCCGGCCGGGGCGGCGGCAGTGACGAGCTGGCCCAGGGCGGCGGCCTGCCCGCCGCGGAGGCGCCGAACCTGCTGCAGACGGTGGAGAAGGCGATCGCCGAGGCGTGATGGTCGCATCGATCGAGGCCAGGGCGGACCGTGCGGTCCGCCCTGGCCCGTACCGGCGGGAAGGTGTCCGGTAGATGGCTGAGCTGTCCCGCGGTGTCCGACTCGGGGTCGACGTCGGGCAGGTCCGGGTGGGGGTGGCCCGCTCCGATCCGCACGGCATCCTGGCCACGCCGCTGGTCACCCTCGCCCGCGACCTGACCGCGGCGCCGGACGCGGTGCCCACCGACATGGCCGAGCTGGTCCGGCTGGCCGCCGAGCACGAGGCGGTCGAGATCGTCGTGGGCCTGCCGGTCAACCTCGCCGGAAAGCATGGCCCTGCGGCAACGAACGTCTCGGCGTACGCTGCCCGATTGGCCGATGTAATGGGGTCGATTCCGGTGACGCTCACGGACGAGAGGATGTCGACCGTGGTCGCGAGTCGTAGGCTGGCCGAACGGGGCGTCCGGGGTAAGCGCCAACGGGCGGTGGTCGACCAGGCCGCCGCGGTGGAGATTCTGCAGAGCTGGCTGGATGCACAGCGGAGGCGGACGCAATGATCGACGACCTTGACCTGGTGTTCGACGAGCAGGAGAGGGGGGAGAAGGGACGGCACCGGCGCAGCGCGGTACGCAAGCGCAACGGCCGCTCGGGCGGCGGCCGGGGCAAGACGATCTTCGCCCTCCTGATGGCGCTCGTGCTGCTGGGCGGCATCGGCGGCGGCGCGTACGTCGGCTTCGACCGCATCCGCAGCTACCTCGTCACTCCGGACTACGACGGCCCGGGCTCGGGTGAGGTGCTCGTGCAGGTGAAGGCCGGCGACACCCTCACCGACATCGGCAACACCCTCTACGACGCCGGGGTGGTGAAGAGCACCAAGGCGTTCATCGAGGCCGCCGACGCGAACTCCCGCAGCAAGAACATCCAGGTCGGCAGCTACAAGGTCCGCAAGCAGATGAAGGCCGCCGACGTGGTCATCCTGCTGCTCGACCCGAAGAGCCGGGTGGTCAACGGGGTGACCATCCCCGAGGGCACGATCAGCCTGAACATCTACGCGAAACTCTCCAAGGAGACCAAGATCCCGGTCGCCGAGTTCCAGGAGGCCGCGAAGGACCCGGAGAAGTTGGGCGTACCGGCCTTCTGGTTCAAGCGCGAGGACGGCAAGAAGGGCCCGAAGAGCATCGAGGGCTTCCTCTACCCGTCCACCTACGAGATCCCGCCGAAGGCCACCGCCGAGCAGATCCTGAAAATGATGGTGGCCGAGTTCCTCCGGGTCACCCAGCAGCTCGACTTCGTCGACCGGGCGCAGAAGGAACGCCAGATCTCCCCGTACGAGGCGCTGATCACCGCCTCCATCGCGCAGGCCGAGGCGGTCGACCCGAAGGACTTCCCGAAGGTCTCCCGGGTGATCTACAACCGGGTCTACGCCGGCAAGATCGGCTGCAAGTGCCTCGGCATCGACAGCGGCATCAACTACTGGTTCCGCCTGCAGGGCAAGGACCCGAAGGACTCGGACAAACTGCTGCAGAGCGAGATCAACGACCTGAAGAACCCGTACAACACGCACAACGTGGCCGGGCTGCCGATCACCCCGATCAGCAACCCCGGTGAGGGCGCGCTCAAGGGCGCGTTGGAGCCGCCGAACGGGGACTGGATCTACTTCATGACGGTGGACCAGAAGGGCACGATGGGCTACGGCTCCAACGATGCCGACTTCCGGAAGCTGCAGAAGCAGATGTGCGACAACAAGGTCCTGACGGGAAGCAACTGCACGTGAGGGCCGCCGTTGTCGGCAAGCCGATCGCGCACTCGCTCTCCCCGGTGATCCACGAGGCCGGCTACGCGGCGGCCGGGCTCACCGGGTGGTCGTACACCCGGATCGAGTGCGCGGCCGACGAGCTGGCCGGCCTGGTCGCCGGCCTGGGCCCGGAGTGGGCCGGGCTGTCGGTGACCATGCCGGGCAAGGAGGCGGCGCTCGCGGTGGCCGACGAGGTCTCGCCGGTCGCCGCCGCCGTCGGCGCCGCCAACACCCTGGTACGCCGATCCGACGGCACCTGGTACGCGGACAACACCGACGTCACCGGGATGGTCGACGTGCTCACCACCGTCGGCTGCGCGGCCGGCGCCACGGTGACCGTGCTCGGCGCGGGCGGCACCGCCCGGGCGGCGATCGCCGCGGCGGCCCGGATCGGCGCGGCCGACGTGACCGTGGTGGCCCGCCGGCCGGAGGCGATCGACGAGCTGCGCCCGGTGGCCGGCGCGGTCGGGGTGCCCCTCGCCGGCGCCGACTGGGACGGCGCCCCGGCACACGCCCGCGCCGACCTGGTGATCTCGACCGTGCCGAAGGGGGTGGCCGATCCGCTCGCCGGGCATTTCGACTGGCGGCCGGGGTCCGTCTTCTTCGACGCGCTCTACGATCCCTGGCCCACCCCGCTCGCCACGGCCGCGCTCGCGGCCGGCTGTCGGGTGGTCTCCGGCCTGGACCTGCTGCTGGCCCAGGCGGTCGACCAGTTCGTGCAGTTCACCGGCGTGCCGGCGCCGCGCGAGGCGATGGCCGCCGCGCTGGCCGGCACCCGCGCCGGCTGACGCCCGCCGCGCGGACGGGCGCGTCCGCAGGGCGGGACGCGGTGGGCGGAGCACCGGGGCGGCCACCGGGCGTGACAGACTGACCGCTGTGTTGCGCTGGCTGACTGCAGGTGAATCCCACGGACCCGCCCTCGTCGCGATGCTGGACGGGGTGCCCGCCGGCGTCGAGCTGACCACCGCGGAGATCTCCGGTGAGCTGGCCCGGCGCCGGCTCGGCTATGGCCGGGGCGCCCGGATGTCGTTCGAGCAGGACGAGGTCGAGATCATCGGCGGCCTGCGGCACGGCGTCACGCTGGGCAGCCCGGTGGCGATCCGGGTCGGCAACTCGGAGTGGCCGAAGTGGCGCACCGTGATGGCCGCCGACCCGGTCGACCCGGCGGAGCTGGCCGGGCAGGCCCGCAACGCCCCGCTCACCCGCCCCCGCCCGGGCCACGCCGACCTGGCTGGCATGCAGAAGTACGGCCACGTCGACGCCCGGCCGATCCTGGAGCGCGCCAGCGCCCGGGAGACCGCCGCCCGGGTCGCCGTGGGCACGGTCGCCAAGGCCCTGGTGAAGCAGGCGCTCGGGGTCGAGATCGTCTCCCACGTGGTGGAGCTGGGTCCGGTCGCCGTGAAGCCCGGCCTGCGCCCGACCCCGGAGGACGCCGCGCGGATCGACGCCGACCCGCTGCGCTGCCTCGACCCGGAGGCCAGCGCCCGGATGGTCGCCGAGGTCGACGCCGCGAAGAAGGACGCCGACACCCTGGGCGGCGTGGTGGAGGTGCTCGCGTACGGGGTGCCGCCGGGCCTGGGCAGTCACGTCCAGTGGGACCGGAAGCTCGACGCCCGGCTGGCCACCGCGCTGATGTCCATCCAGGCCATCAAGGGCGTGGAGATCGGCGACGGCTGGCAGCAGGCGCGCTCGCGCGGCTCGGAGGCGCACGACGAGATCCTGCCCACCGCCGCCGGGGTACGCCGGGTGACCGACCGGGCCGGCGGCCTGGAGGGCGGCATCACCACCGGTGAACCGCTGCGGGTGAAGGCCGCGATGAAGCCGATCTCGTCGCTCAACCGGGCACTGTCCACGGTCGACGTCGCCACCGGCGAGCCGGCCACGGCGATCAACCAGCGCTCCGACGTCTGCGCGGTGCCGGCCGCGGCGGTGGTGGCCGAGGCCATGGTGGCCCTGGTGCTCGCCGAGGCCGCGGTGGAGAAGTTCGGCGGCGACTCGGTCGCCGAGATGCGCCGCAACCTGGCCGGATACCTCGACGCGTTGGTGATCAAATGAGCACCCGGCCGGTCTGCGTGCTGGTCGGGGCGCCCGGCTCCGGCAAGACCACGGTCGGGTTGGCGCTCGCCGCCGCGCTGGGCGTGGCGTTCCGGGACACCGACACCGACATCGAGCAGCTCGCCGGCAAGCCGATCCCGGAGATCTTCGTCGACGAGGGGGAGGCCCACTTCCGTACCCTCGAACGGGCGGCGGTGGCGGCGGCGCTGGCCTCGCATCCCGGGGTGCTCGCCCTCGGCGGCGGCGCGGTCCTCGCCGAGGACAACCGCGCCGCGCTGATCGGGCACACCGTCGTGCACCTGTCGGTGGAGCTGCCCGACGCGGTGAAGCGGGTCGGCCTGGGGGCCGGCCGGCCGCTGCTGGCGCTCAACCCGCGGGCCACCCTGAAACACCTGATGGAGCAACGCCGGCCGCTCTACGCCGAGGTGGCGACCGCCACCGTGGTCACCGACGGGCGTACCCCGGAGGAGATCGCCGACGAGCTCGCCGCCCTGCTCACGGCCGACGGGCGGGCGGCGCGGTGACGGACGAGGTGACCCGGATCGCGGTCGGCGGCGAGCGGCCGTACGACGTGCTCGTGGGACGTGACCTGCTCGACCCGCCGCCGCGCCTGCTGCCCGGTGCGGAGCGGGTGGCCTTCCTGCACGCGCCCCCGCTGAAGGGCCTGGCCGAGCGGATCGCGGAGCAGGTGCGAGCGGCCGGCGTCGCGCCGCTGCTGATCGAGGTGCCGGACGCCGAGGCGGGCAAGCACATCGACGTGGCCGCCGCCTGCTGGGACCGGCTCGGGGAGGCTGGGTTCACCCGTACCGACGCCGTGGTGGGAGTGGGCGGCGGCGCCGTCACCGACCTGGCCGGCTTCGTCGCGGCCTGCTGGCTGCGCGGGGTGCGCTGGGTGCCGGTGGCGACCTCCCTGCTCGGCATGGTCGACGCCGCCGTGGGCGGCAAGACCGGGATCAACACCGCGACCGGCAAGAACCTGGTCGGCGCCTTCCACCCGCCCGCCGGGGTGATCTGCGACCTGGCGACCCTGGACAGCCTGCCGCCGGTCGACCTGGCCGCCGGGATGGCCGAGGTGGTGAAGTGCGGCTTCATCGCCGACCCGGTGATCCTCGACCTGGTCGAGCGGGACCCGGCCGCCGCGCTCGACCCGACCGGGCCGGTGGCCCGGGAGCTGATCGAGCGGGCGATCCGGGTCAAGGCGGACGTGGTCTCCGGGGACCTGCGCGAGTCCGGGGTACGCGAGGTGCTCAACTACGGGCACACCCTGGCCCACGCGATCGAGAAGGTCGAGGGCTACCGCTGGCGGCACGGTCACGCCGTCGCGGTGGGGCTCGTCTACGCGGCCACGCTGGCCCGGCTCGCCGGCCGGCTGGACCCGGCCACCGCCGAGCGGCACCGCGCCGTGCTGGGCCTGCTCGGCCTGCCCACCACCTACCGGGCCGACGCCTGGCAGCGGCTGCTGGCCACCATGCGGGTGGACAAGAAGGCCCGGGGCAACACCCTGCGTTTCGTGGTGCTCGACGGCCTGGCCCGCCCGGCGATCCTCGAGGGCCCCGACGACGAGTTGCTGCACGCCGCCTACCGGGAGATCAGCTCATGAGGGTGTACGTGCTCAACGGGCCGAACCTGGGGCGGCTGGGCACCCGCCAGGTCGACGTGTACGGCGTCACCAGCTACGCCGACCTGGTCGCCATGTGCGTGGACACCGGCCGGGAGTTGGGGCTGGACGTGGTGGTCCGGCAGACCGACGCCGAGCACGAGTTGCTGGGCTGGCTGCACGAGGCGGCCGACGATCAGGCTGCGGTGGTGCTCAACCCGGCCGCCTGGTCGCACTACTCGATCGCGGTCCGGGACGCCTGCGCGATGCTCCGCGGCCCCCTGGTGGAGGTGCACATCTCCAACATCCACGCCCGGGAGGAGTTCCGGCACCACTCGGTGGTCTCCGCGGTGGCGACCGGGGTGATCTGCGGCCTGGGCGTGGACGGTTACCGGCTCGCCCTGCGCCACCTGGCCACCCGGCTGGCCGCCGACGCCTGACCGCCCGGGTCTGGTCCGCTCGTGCGGTCCGGTCCGGTCGTGCGGTTCCGGTCCTCGTCCGAGCCGCCCCGGCGTCGGCGCCACCACCGCCCGGGCCGGCGTCTGGGGCCTGCCCCGGGCACGTGCGCCCGGTGACTCTCCGTGTTCGCCGCCTTCGTCACGCTCCGTTGTAGGGTCTGCCGCGCCGGCACCGGGTGGTCGCCGCCCTTTGCTCTGCAGCCATCCACGCAACACCTGGTTGAGCTGCGAAGACCTGGCCCGGCCCGAGGTGGCCGGTCGGCTGGGCCCGTCACGGTGGGTGCCTGCTGCGCCGATGGCTGCAGAGCAAAGGCGGCGCGGGGGAGGTGTCGGCGGCACCTCGGTTGCTTGCGCTGAGTGATGTTCGGCACGTTCGGCCGGTCGGCGGGCCGGCCCCGCGCCGGCCCCGCGCAGGCGCGGCGGACCCGGTTCGACACAGCTAGGGCCTGTTTTCATAAGACCGTGCCCGCCTGCGCCGGACCCAGGCGACGCCCAGCGGCGTTGTCGGTTCGTCCGGATACAACACCGGTATCCGGACGAACCTCCGCCTTGCCGGACGCCGCCTGGGCCTCGGCTCGCTCGGGCGAGCCTTATGAAACAGGCCCTAGTAGAATTCTTAGGTCTGTCCGCCAATTGATGATCAAGGCAGGAAATGGCCACCACCAACGACCTCAAGAACGGCCTGGTACTCAACCTCGACGGCGAGCTGTGGTCCGTCGTCGAGTTCCAGCACGTCAAGCCCGGTAAGGGTGGTGCCTTCGTGCGTACCACGCTGAAGAACGTGCTGTCCGGCAAGGTGGTCGACAAGACCTTCAACGCGGGTACCAAGGTCGACACCGCCACCGTTGACAAGCGCACCATGCAGTACCTCTACGCCGACGGCGAGGACTACGTCTTCATGGACCTGGAGACGTTCGACCAGATCACCGTCCCCGGCGGCACCGTCGGCGAGGCGGCCAACTACCTCCTCCCGGAGGCCGAGGCGACCGTCGCCACCCACGAGAGCGTGCCGCTGTACATCGAGCTGCCGACCTCGGTCGTGCTCGAGGTCACCTACACCGAGCCGGGCCTGCAGGGCGACCGGTCGACCGGCGGCAACAAGCCGGCCACCGTCGAGACCGGCGCGACGGTCCAGGTGCCGCTCTTCATCACCACCGGCGAGAAGATCAAGGTCGACACCCGCGACGGCCGTTACCTCGGCCGCGCCTGATGGCCGAGGGTCCCAAGCAGCAGATGCCGGCGCGCCGCAAGGCGCGCAAGCGGGCGCTGGACGTGCTCTTCGAGGCCGACCTGCGGGACCGGCCGCCGGTCGAGGTGCTGGCCGGCTACATCGAGCGGATCGAGAAGCCCCGCCCCGAGCACCTGGGCTACGCGGTTGGCTTGGTCGAGGGCGTCGCCGCCCACCTCGACCGGATCGACGAGCTGATCGCCAGCTACGCCGAGGGCTGGACGCTGGACCGGATGCCGGTGGTCGACCGCAACCTCGCCCGGATCGCGGTCTACGAGCTGCTCTACGTCGACGAGATCGACGACGCGGTGGCGATCAGCGAGGCCGTCGAGCTGGCCCGGCAGATGTCGACCGACGACTCGCCGCGCTTCCTCAACGGCATCCTCGGCCGGATCGCCGAGTACGCCACCCGCTGACCGGCGGCATCACCAGCGACGACGATTGAGGGCCCGTGCCGGACGGCACGGGCCCTCAATCGTGGCGACAGCGGTCAGGACGCGAAGAAGGCGCGCGGGTCGGCGACCAGCACACCGTGCTCGGTGAGCCGCTCGATCAGGCCCGACGGCGAGGCGTCGTAGACGATTGCGAGGGCCCGCAGGTCGTCGGCGCGGATGGAGAGCACCCGGCCGTTGTAGTCGCCGCGCTGCTGCTGGATGGCGCGGGCGTACCGGGCGACGTACGCGAGGTCCTCGGAGGCCTCGTCGTAGAGCCGCTCCAGGTCCAGGACGATCTTGCTGGTGGGCTCGTGGCGCACCCCGCTGCCGTCGGGCAGCAGCTCCGAGACGGGAACGCGGTAGAAGTCGGCCAGCTCCGCCAGGCGGGACACGGTGACGGCGCGGTCGCCACGCTCGTACGAGCCGACCACCACAGCCTTCCACCGCCCGTTCGACTTCTCCTCCACACCCTGCAGGGACAGGCCCTGCTGCTGGCGGATGGAGCGCAGGCGGGCGCCCAGCGACTTGGCGTATTCAGAGGGCATTCGGACACTCCCAGTGCTGCTCGGGGTTCTCCCAGCTATCGCTACGGAGCGTGACGGTACGGGGATTGCGACACGGGGTCAAGTGGTCGTGACGTTACCGTTGGGGCAGCCGGGGGACTTGTCCCCATTTCACCGGGCTGACCAGGGGGTCAGTGCCGGCGACGGCCGGGCCGGTGACCGCTGGTAACGTGGCATGAAGCCCCGGTCCGGCCGCGCGCGGCCCGCCGGAAAGACCAGACATCCTTTAACGACCCGTCCCGTGAGGCGGGGAAGGAGGTCCGCCGTGGCCTACCCACCGGCTGCCCGCACGTCACCGCCGCGACAACCCTCGGTGAAGGTGATCCTCACCGCAGCCGACGTGTCGCGGGTGGTCGACCGCATCGCCCACCAGATCCTGGAGAAGACCCAGGGCGCCGCCGACACCGTGCTGCTCGGCATCCCCACCCGCGGAGTCCCGCTCGCCGGGCGCCTCGCCGCCCGGATCAGCACCTTCGAGGACGTGACCGTCCCGGTCGGCGTGCTCGACATCACGCTCTACCGCGACGACCTGCGCCGGCATGCCACCCGCGCGGTCGGCCCGACCGACCTGCCCGCCGGCGGGATCGACGGCAAGCGGGTGATCCTCGTCGACGACGTGCTCTTCTCCGGCCGTACCGTGCGGGCCGCCCTCGATGCGCTCAGCGATGTCGGCCGCCCGGCCTCCGTGCAGCTCGCCGTCCTGGTCGACCGCGGCCACCGGCAGCTGCCGATCCGCGCCGACTACGTCGGCAAGAACATCCCGACCGCGCTCGCCGAGAGCGTCAAGGTCACCCTCGCCGAGACCGACGGCGGCGACGAGGTCAAGCTCTACGGGGGTACGCCCGCATGATCAGGCACCTGCTCTCCGGCGCCGACCTGGACGCGGCCACCGCCACCCAGATCCTCGACACCGCGGCCGAGATGGCCACGGTCGCCGGCCGCGAGGTCAAGAAGCTGCCCGCGCTGCGCGGCCGCACCGTGGTGAACCTCTTCTACGAGGACTCCACCCGGACCCGGATCTCGTTCGAGGCGGCGGCCAAGCGGCTCAGCGCCGACGTGATCAATTTTTCCGCGAAGGGTTCCAGCGTCGCCAAGGGCGAGAGCCTGAAGGACACCGCGCTCACCCTCCAGGCCATGGGCGCCGACGCGGTGGTCGTCCGGCACCCGGCCTCCGGCGCCCCGCACCGGCTGGCCAACTGGGTGGACGGCTCGGTGGTCAACGCCGGCGACGGCACCCACGAGCACCCCACCCAGGCGTTGCTCGACGCGTACACGATGCGCTCCCGGCTGGGCCGGCTGGCCGGCCTGCACGTGGCGATCGTCGGCGACGTGCTGCACTCCCGGGTGGCCCGGTCCAACGTGCTGCTGCTCTCCACCCTCGGCGCCAAGATCACCCTGGTCGGCCCGCCCACCCTCATCCCGGTGGACATCGCCCAGGCGCTCGCTCCCGGCACCGACGTCTCGTACGACCTCGACGCCGTTCTACCCGGTGTGGACGTGGTGATGATGCTGCGGGTGCAGCGGGAGCGGATGAACGACTCCTACTTCCCCTCGGCCCGCGAGTACGCCCGCCGTTACGGGCTCGACGGGCCGCGCCTGCGCCGGCTGCCCGAGCACGCGATCGTCATGCACCCCGGCCCGATGAACCGGGGCATGGAGATCACGCCCGAGGTCGCCGACTCACCCCGCTCCACCATCGTCGAACAGGTCGCCAACGGGGTCTCCGTGCGGATGGCCGTCCTCTACCTGCTGCTCGGAGGGAACAACCGGTGACCGCGTACCTGATCCGGAACGTGAGCGTGGTCGGCGCCGCGCCGACCGACCTGCTGATCCGCGACGGCGTCGTGGCGGAGACCGGCGCGGGGCTGACCGCGCCGGACGCCACGGTGGTCGACGCCACCGGCCTGGTCGCCCTGCCCGGCCTGGTCGACCTGCACACCCACCTGCGCGAGCCCGGCCGGGAGGACGCCGAGACCGTCGAGTCCGGCTCCCGGGCGGCGGCGCTCGGCGGCTACACCGCGGTCTGCGCGATGGCCAACACCTCGCCGGTCGCCGACACCGCGGGCGTGGTCGAGCAGGTCTGGCGGCTCGGCCGCGAGGCCGGGCTGGTCGACGTGCAGCCGATCGGCGCGGTCACCGTCGGTCTGGCCGGCGAGCGCCTGGCCGAGCTGGGCGCGATGGCCGACTCGGCGGCCCGGGTGCGGATCTTCTCCGACGACGGACACTGCGTCGCCGACCCGATGCTGATGCGCCGGGCCCTGGAGTACGTCAAGGCGTTCGACGGGGTGATCGCCCAACACGCCGAGGAGCCCCGGCTCACCGAGGGTGCGCAGATGCACGAGGGCGAGGTCTCCACCCGGCTCGGGCTGACCGGCTGGCCGGCGGTCGCCGAGGAGGCGATCATCGCCCGGGACCTGCTGCTGGCCGAGCACGTCGGCAGCCGGCTGCACATCTGCCACGTCTCCACCGCCGGCAGCGTGGAGGTGCTGCGGCACGCCAAGGCGCGCGGGGTGAAGGTGACCGCCGAGGTGACCCCGCACCACCTGCTGCTCACCGACGAGAAGGCGACCAGCTACGACCCGGTCTACAAGGTCAACCCGCCCCTGCGGACCGCGGCCGACGTCGCCGCGCTGCGGGCCGCGCTGGCCGAGGGCGTGATCGACATCATCGCCACCGACCACGCCCCGCACGCCGTGGAGGACAAGGAGTGCGAGTGGGCGTACGCCCGGCCGGGCATGCTCGGCCTGGAGACGGCGCTGTCGATCGCGCTCGACGTGTTCGGGCCGCAGTGGGACCTGATCGCCGAGCGGATGTCCCGCGCCCCGGCCCGGATCGCCGGGCTGGACGGGCACGGCCTCGACCCCGCCCCCGGCGTGCCGGCCAACCTGACCCTGGTCGACCCGGCCGCCCGCCGCGTCATCGAACCGGCGGAACTGGCCAGTCGCAGTCGCAACACCCCGTACGCCCGCATGACGCTGCCGGGTCGCATCGTGGCGACCTTCCTGCGCGGCGAGCCGACGGTCCTGGACGGAAAGGCTGTCAAGTAAATGGCGAAGCGCAGAAGCGCGATCCTCGTCCTAGAGGACGGGCGCACTTTCCACGGCGAGGCGTACGGCAGCGTCGGGGAGACCTTCGGCGAGGCGGTCTTCAACACCGGCATGACCGGCTACCAGGAGACCCTGACCGACCCCTCGTACCACCGGCAGGTGGTGGTGCAGACCGCGCCGCACATCGGCAACACCGGCGTCAACGGCGAGGACGACGAGTCCGGCCGGATCTGGGTCGCCGGGTACGTGGTGCGTGACCCGGCCCGGATCGGCTCCAACTGGCGCGCCACCGGCGGGCTGGAGGACCGGCTCGCCGCCGAGGGCGTGGTCGGCATCAGCGGCGTGGACACCCGCGCGCTCACCCGGCACCTGCGCGAGCGGGGCGCCATGCGGGTGGGCATCTCCAGCGTCGACGACGACGCGGACGGCCTCCTCGACCGGGTGCGCCGGTCGCCGCAGATGGTCGGCGCGGACCTCTCCGCCGAGGTGACCACCGCCAAGCCGTACGTGGTCGAGGCGCAGGGCCCGCACCGGTTCACCGTCGCCGCGCTGGACCTGGGCATCAAGCGCAACGTGCCGCGCCGGCTGGCGGCCCGCGGGGTGACCACCCACGTACTGCCCGCCACCGCGAGCATCGAGGACCTGCTCGCCACCGGGGCGGACGCCGTCTTCTTCTCGCCGGGTCCGGGCGACCCGGCCACCGCCGACGGTCCGGTCGCGCTGGCCCGGGAGGTGCTGACCCGGCGGATCCCGCTCTTCGGCATCTGCTTCGGCAGCCAGATCCTCGGTCGGGCGCTCGGCTTCGGCACCTACAAGCTTGGCTACGGGCACCGCGGCATCAACCAGCCGGTGCTCGACCGGGTCACCGGCAAGGTCGAGGTGACCAGCCACAACCACGGCTTCGCGGTCGAGGTCCCGGGCGCGGCGCACGGCGCGGTCGTGCCCGACCAGGTGATCGACACCGCGTTCGGCGGCGTCCAGGTGTCGCACGTCTGCCTCAACGACAACGTGGTCGAGGGGCTGCGGGCCAAGGACGTGCCCGCCTTCACCGTCCAGTACCACCCGGAGGCGGCGGCCGGCCCGCACGACGCGGACTACCTCTTCGACCGCTTCGCCGAGCTCATCGAAGGCGGAAAGAATGCCTAAGCGGACCGACCTCAAGCACGTCCTGGTGATCGGCTCCGGGCCGATCGTGATCGGGCAGGCCTGCGAGTTCGACTACTCCGGCACCCAGGCCTGCCGGGTGCTGCGCAGCGAGGGGATCCGGGTCAGCCTGGTCAACTCGAACCCGGCGACGATCATGACGGACCCGGAGTTCGCCGACGCCACGTACGTCGAACCGATCACCCCGGAGTTCGTCGAGCTGGTCATCGCCAAGGAGCGCCCCGACGCGCTGCTGCCCACCCTGGGCGGGCAGACCGCGCTGAACACCGCCGTCGCCCTGCACGAGGCCGGTGTCCTGGAGAAGTACGGCGTGGAGCTGATCGGCGCCAACATCGACGCCATCAACCGGGGCGAGGACCGGCAGCTGTTCAAGGACATCGTGGCCAAGGCCGGCGTACGCCTCGGCCTGGACGACCCGTCGTCGCTGGTGCCCCGCTCCCGGGTCTGCCACTCGATGGACGAGGTCCGCGAGACCGTCGGCGAGCTGGGCCTGCCCGTGGTGATCCGGCCGTCGTTCACGATGGGCGGCCTCGGCTCCGGCATGGCGCACACCGACGAGGACCTCGAGCGGATCGCCGGCGCCGGGCTGGCCGCCAGCCCGGTGCACGAGGTGCTCATCGAGGAGAGCGTGCTCGGCTGGAAGGAGTACGAGCTCGAACTGATGCGCGACCGGCACGACAACGTGGTGGTGGTCTGCTCGATCGAGAACCTCGACCCGATGGGCGTGCACACCGGCGACAGCGTCACCGTCGCCCCGGCGATGACCCTGACCGACCGGGAGTACCAGCGGCTGCGCGACCTCGGCATCGCGGTGCTGCGCGAGGTCGGGGTGGACACCGGCGGCTGCAACATCCAGTTCGCGGTGAACCCGGCGGACGGCCGCATCGTCGTGATCGAGATGAACCCCCGGGTGTCCCGCTCCTCGGCGCTGGCCTCGAAGGCCACCGGCTTCCCGATCGCCAAGATCGCCGCGAAGCTGGCCATCGGCTACACCCTGGACGAGATCCCCAACGACATCACCCTGAAGACCCCGGCGGCGTTCGAGCCGACCCTGGACTACGTGGTGGTGAAGATCCCCCGGTTCGCGTTCGAGAAGTTCCCCGGCGCGGACCCGGAGCTGACCACCACCATGAAGTCGGTGGGCGAGGCGATGAGCCTGGGCCGCAACTTCACCGAGGCGCTGAACAAGGCGATGCGCTCGATGGAGACCAAGGGCGGCGGATTCTGGACCCGGCCGGACCCGGCCGGCGCCACCCGGGAGAACACCCTCGCCGCGCTGCGTATGCCGCACGACGGCCGGCTCTACACGGTGGAGCGGGCGCTGCGGCTCGGTGCCTCGATCGCGGAGGTCGCCGAGGCGTCCGGCGGGATGGACCCGTGGTTCCTGGACCAGGTCGCGGCGCTGGTCGAGCTGCGTGCCGAGCTCGTCGACGCCCCGGTGCTCGACGGCGACCTGCTGCGCCGGGCCAAGCGGGCCGGCCTGTCCGACCGGCAGCTCGCCGCGCTCCGCCCCGAGCTGGCCGGCGAGGACGGCGTCCGCGCGCTGCGCCACCGGCTGCGCGTACGCCCGGTCTACAAGACGGTGGACACCTGCGCCGCCGAGTTCGAGGCGACCACGCCCTACCACTACTCGACGTACGACCAGGAGACCGAGGTCGCGCCCTCGGACCGGCCCAAGGTGATCATCCTGGGCTCCGGGCCGAACCGGATTGGGCAGGGCATCGAGTTCGACTACTCCTGCGTGCACGCCGTCATGGCCCTGCGGGAGGTGGGCTACGAGACGGTGATGGTCAACTGCAACCCGGAGACCGTCTCCACCGACTACGACACCGCGGACCGGCTCTACTTCGAGCCGCTGACCTTCGAGGACGTGCTGGAGGTCTGGCACGCCGAGGACTCCTCCGGCAAGGCGGCCGGCGGCCCGGGCGTCGTCGGGGTGATCGTGCAGCTCGGCGGGCAGACCCCGCTCGGGCTGGCCCGGCGGCTCAAGCAGGCCGGGGTGCCGGTGGTCGGCACCTCCCCGGAGTCGATCCACCTCGCCGAGGAGCGGGGCGCGTTCGGGCTGGTGCTGGCCCGGGCCGGGCTGCGCGCTCCGGCGCACGGCACGGCCACCTCGTACGACGAGGCGAAGGCGATCGCCGACGAGATCGGCTACCCGGTGCTGGTCCGCCCGTCGTACGTGCTCGGCGGGCGGGGCATGGAGATCGTCTACGACGATGCCACCCTGCGCGACTACATCGGCCGGGCCACCGACATCTCGCCCGACCACCCGGTGCTGGTGGACCGCTTCCTCGACGACGCCATCGAGATCGACGTGGACGCGCTCTGCGACGCCGACGGCGAGGTCTACCTGGGCGGCGTGATGGAGCACATCGAGGAGGCCGGCATCCACTCCGGCGACTCGTCCTGCGCGCTGCCGCCGATCACCCTGGCCGGCTCCCACCTGGCCCAGGTACGCCGCTACACCGAGGCGATCGCCCGCGGGGTCGGCGTGCGCGGCCTGCTGAACGTCCAGTACGCCCTGCAGGGCGACATGCTCTACGTGCTGGAGGCGAACCCGCGGGCGTCCCGGACGGTCCCGTTCGTCTCCAAGGCGACCGCCGTGCCGCTGGCCAAGGCGGCGGCCCGGATCGCGCTCGGCGCCACCATCGCCGAGCTGCGCGCCGAGGGGATGCTGCCGCCCACCGGGGATGGCGGCACGATGCCGGCCGACGCCCCGATCGCGGTCAAGGAGGCGGTGCTGCCGTTCAAGCGGTTCCGCACGCCGGCCGGCAAGGGGATCGACGTGCTGCTCGGCCCGGAGATGAAGTCCACCGGCGAGGTGATGGGCATCGACACCGGCTTCGGCCAGGCCTTCGCCAAGTCGCAGGCGGCCGCGTACGGGTCGTTGCCGACCGCGGGCAAGATCTTCGTCTCGGTGGCGAACCGGGACAAGCGCGGCATGATCTTCCCGATCAAGCGCCTGGCCGACCTGGGCTTCGAGATCGTCGCCACCACCGGCACCGCCGAGGTGCTGCGCCGGCACGGGATCGCCTGCGAGCAGATCCGCAAGCACTACGAGGCCGGCGAGGGCGAGGACGCCGTGTCGCTCATCCTCGGCGGCGACGTGGCCCTGGTGGTGAACACCCCGCAGGGCTCGGGCGCGAGCGCCCGCTCCGACGGGTACGAGATCCGCAGCGCCGCGGTGACCGCGGACATCCCCTGCATCACCACCGTCCCCGGCGCGGCTGCCGCCGTCATGGGCATCGAGGCGAGGATCCGTGGCGACATGCGCGTCCGCCCCCTCCAGGAACTCCACGCCGCCCTGCGGGCCGGGGAGTGACCGCCGGCACCCCCGCGTTGATCATGAGGTTGGCGGCGGTCGAGGAGATCGACATCGCCGTCAGCCTCATGATCGACGGGGACCCGGGCGGGGAGGTCGGGCGTGATCTTTGAGCGGGTGGTGCGGCCGCGGTTGTTCCGAATCGGGGGTGGGGACGCCGAGCGGGCGCACGAGTGGACGTTGGACCGGCTGGCCTCGGTGTCCCGGCGGCCGGCCGTGCTGGCGGCGCTGCGGGCGCGATACCTCCGGTCCGCGCCGCGCACCGTGTTCGGGGTGGACTTCCCGAACCCGGTCGGGCTGGCGGCCGGAATGGACAAGAACGGCGTCGCGCTGCCGGCCTGGCCGGCGCTCGGCTTCGGCTTCGTCGAGGTCGGCACGGTCACCGCGCACGCCCAGCCGGGCAACCCCCGGCCCCGGCTGTTCCGGCTGCGGGACAGCGAGGCGGTGGTCAACCGGATGGGCTTCAACAACGCCGGCGCCGAGGCCCTCGCGGCCCGGCTGGCGGCGCTGCCGCGCCCGATCGGCGTACCACTGGGGATCTCGCTCGGGAAGTCCAAGGTGACCCCACTGGACGAGGCCGTCGAGGACTACCTGGCGTCCTACCGGGCGCTGCAGGGGCACGGCGACTACTTCGCGGTCAACGTGTCCTCGCCGAACACCCCGGGCCTGCGGTCCCTTCAGGACCGGTCCCACCTGGACGCGCTGCTGGCGGCCCTGGCGGGGGAGAAACCGGTGCTCGTGAAGATCGCCCCCGACCTGACCGAGCCGGCCATCGCCGAGCTGCTGGAAGTCTGCCTCGACCGGGGCGCGGCCGGGGTGATCGCCACCAACACGACCCTCGCCCGCGACGGGCTCGCCCCGGTCGACCGGGCGCGGGGCGCGGAGACCGGTGGCCTATCCGGCCGTCCGCTGGCCGGGCGGGCCCGGGAGGTGGTCGCCTTCGTGCACAGGGAGACCGGCGGCCGACTGCCGGTGATCGGCGTCGGCGGCATCCTCGACCCGGACGACGCCACCCGGATGTTCGACGCCGGCGCGAGCCTGGTCCAGCTCTACACCGGCTTCATCTACCGGGGTCCGGCCCTGGTCCGGTCGGTCGCCAGGGCAGCACCGGCAGCCCCATGACGTCGGCGGAGAACCAGACCGTCGGGCGGGCGCCCGTGCCCGCCGGCCACCGGTGAGGCGAGGGCCGGGCGGAATCCGCCTGGCCCGGTACGCGGCCCGGCCGCGAGGAGACGAAGGAGAGCCGATGACGCCCGAGGAGATCCTCGCCGCCGACCGCCGGCACGTCTGGCACCCGTACGCCGCGCTGCCGCCGGCCAGCCCGCCCTACCTGGTGGAGAGCGCCCAGGGCGTACGGCTGCGGCTGGCCGACGGGCGGGAGCTGGTGGACGGGATGTCGTCCTGGTGGGCCGCGATCCACGGTTACCGGCACCCGGTGCTGGACGCCGCGGTCACCGACCAGCTCGGCCGGATGAGCCACGTGATGTTCGGCGGCCTCACCCACGAGCCCGCGGTACGCCTCGCGCGGACCCTGGTCGAGCTGGCCCCGGACGGCCTGGAGCACGTCTTCCTGGCCGACTCCGGCTCGGTCAGCGTCGAGGTGGCGGTGAAGATGTGCCTCCAGTGGCAGCGGGCCACCGGGCGGCCGCAGCGCCGCCGGCTGGGCACCTGGCGGGGCGGCTACCACGGCGACACGTTCCACCCGATGAGCGTCTGCGACCCGGAGGGCGGCATGCACCACCTCTGGGGGGACGTGCTGCCCCGGCAGGTGTTCGCGCCGGTGCCGCCGGGCGGCTTCGACACCCCGCCGGACCCGGCGTACGAGGCGGCCCTGGTCGACGCCGTGGAACGGCACGCCGACGAACTCGCCGCGGTGATCGTGGAGCCGGTGGTCCAGGGCGCCGGCGGGATGCGGTTCCACCACCCGCACTACCTGCGGGTGCTGCGCGAGGTGACCCGGGCGCACGGCATCCTGCTGGTCTTCGACGAGATCGCCACCGGCTTCGGCCGGACCGGGACGATGTTCGCCGCCGAGCACGCCGGGGTCGCCCCGGATGTGCTCTGCGTCGGCAAGGCGCTCACCGGCGGCTACCTCACCCTGGCCGCCGCGCTCTGCACGCCCGAGGTGGCCCGCGGCATCTCGGCCGACGGGGTGTTGGCGCACGGTCCGACGTTCATGGGCAACCCGCTCGCCTGTGCGGTCGCCAACGCCTCCCTGGGCCTGCTGGCGGCCGGGGACTGGGCCGGGCAGGTGGCGAGGATCTCCGCGGGGCTGCGGGCCGGCCTGGCGCCGCTGCGCGACGCACCGGGCGTGGCCGACGTCCGGGTGCTCGGCGCGATCGGCGTGGTCCAGCTCGACCACGAGGTGGACATCCCCCGGGCGACCGCCGCCGCGGCGGCGCAGGGCGTGTGGCTGCGCCCGTTCCGGGACCTCGTCTACACCATGCCGCCGTACGTCACCGACGACGCGGACGTGGCGCGGATCGCGGCCGGTGTCGAGGCGGCGGTCAAGGCGGGCTGAGCCGGCCCACCGGCGGCGACAGGATGACCCAGGCATGCCGCGGCGCGACGCCGCGCGACGGAGAGGAAGAGACGCGATGGAGACCTTCGGCGCCCGCCTGTACCGGGCCGTGGCGGAGCGGGGACCGCTCTGCGTGGGTATCGACCCCCATCCCGGGCTGTTGGCCCGCTGGGGGCTGTCTGACGACGTCGAGGGCCTCGACCGGTTCAGCCGGACGGTGGTGGAGGCGATCGGTGACCGGGTGGCGGTCGTCAAGCCGCAGTCGGCCTTCTTCGAGCGCTTCGGGTCGCGAGGAATCGCGGTCCTTGAGTCAACTATCCGACAGTTGCGTGAAGCCGGCGCGCTCGTTCTCCTCGACGTCAAGCGTGGCGACATCGGTTCGACGGTCAGCGCGTACGCCGCGGCGTACCTCGATCCATCCAGCCCGATGTATGTCGACGCGGTGACGGCGAGCCCCTACCTGGGAGTAGGTTCGCTCGCGCCGATGTTCGAACTGGCCGCCGCGCACGGTGGCGGCGTCTTCGTCCTGGCGCTCACCTCGAACCCCGAGGGCGCCGCCGTGCAGCGGGCCGTGGGGGCCGACGGGCGGACCGTGGCGCAGACCGTGATCGACGAGATTTCCCAGCTCAACCGGGGTGCCGAGCCGCTCGGCAGCCTCGGGCTGGTGGTCGGCGCGACGATCGGCGAGACCGGCCACGACCTCTCCGCCGTGCACGGTCCGCTGCTCGCCCCGGGGCTCGGCGCGCAGGGCGCCACCGCGGCCGACCTGCGCACCGTCTTCGGCTCCAGCCTGCCCTCGGTGCTGCCGTCGTACTCCCGCGAGGTGCTGCACGCCGGGCCCGACGTGGCCGCCCTGCGAGCCGCCGCCGAGCGGGTGCTGGCGCAGTGCCGGACGGCGCTGGCCACCTCGTGACTGACTGACGGCTCGGTCACTTTACGTTGATCTTCGCGCGCCCACGTTGCCGAAAACTCCGTTGACCGCTAGTTTTCCCCGCGCTGGGAACCACGGACCCCTTTGGTTGCCAGCGACACCACGTTTCACAGAAGCGACGGTGCGCTCCGCCCGTCGCGCTAGGGACCTGAGGAGAACTGGTGCCGCTCCCGTCACTGACCCCCGAGCAGCGCGCTGCCGCGCTGGAGAAGGCCGCGGAGATCCGCAAGGCCCGTGCCAAGCTGAAGGAGGACCTCAAGCAGGGCAAGACCAGCCTTGCCACCGTCCTCGAGCAGGCCGAGTCTGACGACGTCGTCGGCAAGCTGAAGGTGTCGGCCGTCCTCCAGGCGATGCCGGGCATCGGCAAGATCCGGGCCACCCAGATCATGGAGAAGCTCAAGATCGCCGACAGCCGCCGCCTGCGCGGCCTGGGCGAGCAGCAGCGCAAGGCTCTGCTTGGAGAGTTCGCCGCGAACTGACCGCCCGCCGTGTAGAAACAAGCGGTGAGCACGGATGACGAGGCGCGCCCGGCGGCTCGGCTCACTGTCCTGGCCGGCCCTTCAGGGGCCGGCCGGCGCAGTGTCGTCGAGCAGGTCCGGGCGCGCTTTCCGTTGGTGTGGGTGCCGGTGGTCGCCACCACCCGACCGCCGTGCCCCGGCGAGGTGGACGGCATCGACCGGCTCTTCCTCGACCCGGCCGGGTTCGACCGGCTGATCGCCGCCGACGGGCTGCTGGAGTGGAGCCGGATGGGGCCGTACCGGCGGGGCGTGCCACGCGAGCCCGTCCGGTCCCGGCTCGCCGAGGGTCGGCCGGTGCTGCTCCCGCTGGACCTGCCCGGCGCGCTCGCCGTCCGGGCCGCCGTCCCGGACCCGCAGCTGGTGCTTCTCGCCCCGCCCGGGCACCGGCCGGACCCGGCCGTCGCGGCCGCCTTCACACACGCCGTGCGGCACGACCGGACCGAGCGTGCGGCGGAGGAGCTGGTAGGCTTGCTCGGTTCTTCCTTCCTGGCTCCGGCCCGACCGCGCCTGAGCGGTTGAGAGGCCACCGCCTCCGGGCGGTGCACAAGACGCAGAGGTTTATTCGTGGGATCCATCGCCACCAACCCCGAGGGCATCACCAACCCGCCGATCGACGAGCTCCTCGAGAAGACGGACTCGAAGTACGCGCTGGTGATCTTCGCCGCCAAGCGCGCGCGCCAGGTCAACGCCTACTACAGCCAGCTCGGTGAGGGCCTGCTGGAGTACGTCGGCCCGCTCGTGGAGACCACCCCCCAGGAGAAGCCGCTCTCCATCGCCATGCGCGAGATCAACGCGGGTCTGCTCACCGCCGAGCCGACCGACCAGCCGTAATACCCGTCCGCGTCGATGTCCGCCGAGATCGTCCTCGGGGTCGGCGGCGGCATCGCCGCCTACAAGGCCTGTGAGCTGCTCCGGCTCTTCACCGAGTCGGGTCACCGGGTCCGCGTCGTGCCGACCGCGTCGGCGCTCCGGTTCGTCGGTGCGCCGACCTGGGCCGCGCTCTCCGGCCAGCCCGTCGCCGACGACGTCTGGTCGGACGTACACGAGGTGCCGCACGTGCGCCTCGGCCAGCACGCCGACCTGGTCGTGGTGGCTCCCGCGACCGCCGACCTGCTCGCCAAGGCCGCCCACGGCCTCGCCGACGACCTGCTCACCAACACCCTGCTGACCGCCCGCTGCCCGGTGGTGCTCGCCCCGGCCATGCACACCGAGATGTGGGAGCACCCGGCCACCGTCGCCAACGTGGCGACCCTGCGGTCGCGGGGCGTGCGGGTGATCGAGCCGGCGGTCGGCCGGCTCACCGGCAAGGACACCGGCAAGGGCCGGCTGCCCGACCCGGCGGAGATCTTCGCGGTCGCCCGGCGGGCCCTCGCCCGGGGCGTCGCCGCGCCGGCCGACCTGGCCGGCCGGCACGTGGTGGTCACCGCCGGCGGCACCCGCGAGCCGCTCGACCCGGTCCGCTTCCTCGGCAACCGCTCCTCCGGCAAGCAGGGGTACGCGTTCGCCCGCGCCGCCGTCGCCCGGGGCGCCCGGGTCACCCTGGTCTCCGCCAACGTCGCGCTCGCCGACCCGGCCGGCGCGGACCTGGTCCGGGTCGGCACCACCGAGGAACTGCGCAAGGCGACCCTCGAGGCGGCCGCGGACGCGGACGCCGTGGTGATGGCGGCGGCCCCCGCCGACTTCCGGCCGGCGACGTACGCGCCCGGAAAGATCAAGAAGGCGGACGACGGCAGCGCGCCCACCATCGAGCTGGTCACCAACCCCGACATCGCGGCGGAGCTGGGCCGGCGCCGCCGGCCGGAGCAGGTGCTCGTCGTCTTCGCCGCCGAGACCGGCGACGCCGAGGCCAACGGTCGGGCCAAGCTCGCCCGCAAGCGGGCCGACCTGATCGTCATCAACGAGGTGGGCGTGGACAAGGTCTTCGGCGCCGAGACCAACGCCGCCACGGTGATCGGGTCGGACGGTGCGGTGCACCGGCTGCCCGAGCAACCCAAGGAGGACCTGGCCGACGCGGTCTGGGACCTCGTGGTCGCCCGGCTGATTGAGCAATCCTGACGATTGGTCACCGTGCATTCCTTGGGTCACCCTGGGAGGACGGTGACTAAACTGCCGCCGAGCGACCTTTTCAAAGAGTTTTCACATGCTTAGGAGTGCCGTGACACGTCTCTTCACGTCCGAATCGGTCACGGAAGGCCACCCGGACAAGATCGCCGACCAGATCAGTGACGGCATTCTCGACGCGCTGCTCGCCCAGGACCCGCACAGCCGGGTCGCGGTCGAGACCCTGATCACCACGGGTCAGGTCCACGTCGCCGGTGAGGTGACCACCAAGGCGTACGCGGACATCCCGACCATCGTCCGGGACACCATCCTGGGGATCGGGTACGACTCGTCGAAGAAGGGCTTCGACGGCGCCTCCTGCGGCGTCAGCGTCTCCATCGGCGCCCAGTCGCCGGACATCGCGCAGGGCGTGGACAACGCGTTCGAGCTGCGTACCGGCTCGTCGGAGAGCGCGCTCGACGCGCAGGGCGCCGGCGACCAGGGCATGATGTTCGGCTTCGCCTGCTCGGAGACGCCCGAGCTGATGCCGCTGCCGATCGCGCTCGCCCACCGGCTCGCCCGCCGCCTCGCCGCCGTGCGCAAGGACGGCACCATCCCGTACCTGCGGCCGGACGGCAAGACCCAGGTGACCATCGAGTACGACGGGCTGCGCCCCGTCCGGCTCGACACCGTCGTGGTCTCCAGCCAGCACGCGGCGGACATCTCGCTCGACTCGCTGCTCACCCCGGACGTCCGGGATCACGTGATCACGCCCGAGCTGGAGGGCCTCGGCCTGGACACCGAGGGCTACCGGCTGCTGGTCAACCCGACCGGGCGCTTCGAGATCGGTGGCCCGATGGGCGACGCCGGCCTCACCGGCCGCAAGATCATCGTCGACACCTACGGCGGCTACGCCCGGCACGGTGGCGGCGCCTTCTCCGGCAAGGACCCGTCCAAGGTGGACCGCTCGGCCGCGTACGCGATGCGCTGGGTGGCCAAGAACGTGGTGGCCGCCGGCCTCGCCGAGCGCTGCGAGGCGCAGGTCGCGTACGCGATCGGCAAGGCGCACCCGGTCAGCCTCTTCATCGAGACCTTCGGCACCGAGACCGTGCCGGTCGCCTCGATCGAGAAGGCCGTCGCCGAGGTGTTCGACCTGCGCCCGGCCGCGATCATCCGGGACCTCAACCTGCTCCGCCCGATCTACCAGCAGACCGCCGCGTACGGCCACTTCGGCCGGGAGCTGCCGGACCTGACCTGGGAGGGTACCGACCGGGCCGCCGACCTCAAGTCGGCTGCGGGAGCCTGACCGCGACCAGGCGCAGCGACCGGCGACCCGCCGACGGGTCGCCGGTCGCTCGCGTCTGCGTGGACCTGCCCCTGGCCCACCTCGACCGGCCCTTCGACTACCTGGTCCCCGCCGAGCTGGACGCCCAGGCGCTCCCCGGAGTGCGGGTGAAGGTGCGCTTCGCCGGCCAGCTCGTCGACGGTTGGCTGCTGGAGCGGGTGGCGGAGTCCGACCACCCCCGGCTGGCGTACCTGGAGAAGGTGGTCTCCCCGGTGCCGGTGCTGGCGCCGGAGGTGGCCCGACTGGCCCGCGTGGTCGCCGACCGGTACGCGGGCAGCCTCGCCGACGTGCTCCGGCTCGCCGTGCCACCCCGGCACGCGCGGGTGGAGAAGGACGTCACCGCCGCCGAGCCCGCCGCCGACGGGTCTGCCGCGCCTGCCGCCGATGGGTCTGCCGCGCCGGCTCCCGCCGGGGATGTCGCGCCGGCTCCCGGCGGGCCCGCCGCGCCGGCTCCCGGCGTTGACCACGCACCGGCTTCCGTGGGGGACCAGGCGCCGGGCGCGGTGGACCCGCGCGGGTGGCGGGACTACCCGGCCGGGCCGGCCCTCCTGCGGGCGCTCGCCGACGGGCGGGCGCCGCGCGCGGTCTGGTCCGCGCTGCCCGGGGAGGACTGGGCGGCCCGCTACGCCGACGCGGTCGCCGCCACCGTGGCCGGCGGCCGGGGCGCGGTGGTCGTGGTGGCCGACGCCCGGGACCTGGACCGCCTCGACGCCGCCCTGACCGGCTTGCTCGGGCCGGGGCGGCACGTCTGCCTCTCCGCCGCGCTCGGCCCGGCCCGGCGCTACCGGGCCTTCCTGGCCGCCCTGCGGGGCGACGTGCCCGTGGTGATCGGCACCCGGGCGGCGATGTTCGCCCCGGCCCACCGGCTCGGCCTGGTGGCGATCTGGGACGACGGCGACGACCTGCACGCCGAGCCACGGGCGCCCTACCCGCACGCCCGGGAGGTGCTGCTCACCCGGGCCCAGCTCGCCGGCGCGGCCGCGCTGGTCGGCGGGTACGCACGCACGGCCGAGGCCCAGCTGCTGGTGGAGACCGGGTGGGCCCGCGAGGTGGTGGCCGACCGGGCGACCGTACGGGCCCGGATGCCGGCGATCGCGCCGGCCGGGGACGACCCGCAGCTGGCCCGGGACCCCGGCGCGGCCTCCGCCCGGCTGCCCAGCCTGGCCTGGACCACCGCCCGGGACGCGCTCCGCGCCGACCTTCCGGTGCTGGTGCAGGTGCCCCGCCGGGGCTATCTGCCCTCGGTCGCCTGCGCCGACTGCCGTACGCCGGCCCGCTGCGCGCACTGCGCCGGCCCGCTGGCGTTGCCGGCCGCCGACGGGGTGCCCGCCTGCCGCTGGTGCGGCCGGGTCGCCGCCGCGTACGCCTGCCCGGAGTGCGGTGGACGGCGGCTGCGCGCCGCGGTCACCGGCGCCCGGCGGACCGCCGAGGAGTTGGGGCGTGCTTTCCCGGGGGTGCCGGTCCGCACCTCGGGGCGGGAGGAGGTGCTGAGCACGGTGCCGGGCGGGGCCGGCCTGGTGATCGCCACGCCCGGCGCGGAGCCGGTCGCCGAGGGCGGCTACGGGGCGGTGCTGCTGCTCGACTCGTGGGCCCTGCTCACCCGGGCCGACCTGCGGGCCGGGGAGGAGGCGCTGCGCCGCTGGCAGGCCGCGGCCGCCCTGGCCCGGCCGGGCGCGGCGGGGGGCCGGGTGGTGGTGGTCGCCGACGGCGCCCTGGCGCCGGTGCAGGCGCTGCTGCGCTGGGACGCGGCCTGGTTCGCCGCCCGGGAACTGGCCGAGCGCCGTGAGCTGGGTTTCCCGCCGGCGGTACGGATGGCCAGCGTCACCGGCGCGGCGGAGGCGGTGGCGGACCTGCTCGCCGGGGCCCGGCTGCCGGACGGGGCGGAGGTGCTCGGCCCGGTCCCCGCCGACGAGGGGCGGGAGCGGATGCTGGTCCGGGTGCCCCGGGCCCGGGCCGCCGCGCTGGCCGAGGCGCTGCACGCGGCGGCCGGGCAACGCAGCGCCCGCAAGGCGGTCGATCCGGTCCGCCTCCAGGTCGACCCGCTCAGCCTCTTCTGACCCCGGCCGCCGGGTGACGTCGCGCACCGGATTCGTCGCCGGCGGTGTTGACCAGGGCCTTGTCGCACACCTCGTGCGGCAAATGGGTAGAGACTGAGTGGTAGCATCGCCCGTCATGCCCGGGCGTACGACTGCTCCAGGTCGCGACGCGGCGCCAGCCGCGCGAAGCTGGGGTGGCCGGACGACTGCTCCAGGTCGGGGTGCGGCGTCAGCCGCGCCGCGCTGGAGTGGTCGAGGCGCCAAATCGATGATGTCAATCAGCCGGCGATCAGGGGTGGACCAGTCGTGACCGTTCGTCAGTCGATCGTCTTCAACGGTGACCTCGGCAGCGGCAAGAGCACCGTCTCCGTCGAGATCGCCAAGCGACTGGGGCTGCGCCGGGTCAGCGTCGGCGACCTCTACCGGCAGATGGCCCAGGAGCGTGAGATGACCGCGCTCCAGCTCAACCTGCACGCCGAGCTGGACCAGGCCGTCGACGGATACGTCGATCAGCTCCAGCGGGACATCGCCGCCTCCGGCGAGAGCCTGGTGATGGACTCCCGGCTGGCCTGGCACTTCTTCACCGACGCGCTCAAGGTGCACATGATCACCGAGCCGAGCGAGGCGGCCCGGCGGGTGCTGGCCCGCCCGTCCGGCCCGGCCGAGAGCTACACCTCGCTGGAGGAGGCGCGGGCCAAGCTCCGGGAGCGCAGCGAGAGCGAGCGCGGCCGGTTCCTGGTCCGGTACGGCGTCGACAAGGCCCGGCTGCGCAACTACGACGTGATCTGCGACACCACCCGGGCCACCCCCGAGCAGGTGATCCAGCACGTCATCGACGTGTACGACGGACGGCTCGGCGAGGACCTGCTGCGCGAGGCCCCCCCGCTGCTGCTGCTCGACCCGGCCCGGGTCTACCCGACCGAGGACATCGCCACCCTGCGGGGCCTGTGGGATTCGGAGTTCGTCGGTGACGTGGCCGTGGCCGGCGACGAGGCACTGGAACCGCTGACCATCGGCTACACGGGGGAGTACTTCTTCGTGGTCGACGGGCACCGCCGGCTCAGCGCCGCCCTGCAGAGCGGCTTCCCGCTGGTGCCCGCCCGGCTGGTCGCCGAGGTGGACGAGCCGGTCGTCGGCGGGATGAGCGCGGTCGACTACTTCGCCGCCCAGGTCAACCCCAGCCTGATCCACGACTGGGCGGCCGCCCACGGCATCGCGCTGCCGCTGCCCGAGCACGCCCTGCTCGGCGGGGACGCGGTGCTGGCCGGGGAGCCGGGCGCCGGCGCCTGAGCCGGGTCGCCCGAGCGCCGGGTCCGGCTCACCCTGCGCGGCCACGCGACCCCGCCCGTCGCCCTCGCTGACGTCGTCACGGAGGGCGACGTGTCGCCGCGCACCGATCGCGGTACGCCGGCCGGGGCGCCGGTGGCGACTCCGTAGACTGGTGCGGCACCACTCGTTTCAGACAAGGAGCCACTCCGCGTGACCGTTCAGCCCATCCGTCTGTTCGGGGATCCGGTGCTGCGCACGCCGGCCGACCCGGTGGTCGACTTCGACGCCGAGCTGCGCAAGCTGATCGCCGACCTGACCGACACGATGCGCGAGCAGAGCGGCGCCGGCCTGGCCGCGCCGCAGCTCGGGGTGGGCCTGCGGGTGTTCACCTTCGACGTCGACGACGTCCTCGGGCACCTGGTCAACCCGGTGCTGGAGTTCCCCGACGAGGAGGAGCAGGACGGCCCGGAGGGCTGCCTGTCCATCCCGGGGCTCTACTTCGACACCAAGCGCCGGCAGAACGTCATCGCCAAGGGCTTCAACGGCTACGGTGACCCGCTGCAGATCGTCGGCACCGGCCTGATGGCCCGGTGCGTGCAGCACGAGACCGACCACCTCGACGGGGTGCTCTTCGTCGACCGCCTCGACCCGGCCGGCCGGAAGGCGGCCATGAAGGCGATCCGCCAGGCCGACTGGTACGACCCGGCCACCCCGCCGACCGTCAAGCTGAGCCCGCACGCGGCCGGCAACCCGTTCGGCCTGGGGCGGTGACCGGGTGCGCCTGATCTTCGCCGGCACGCCGGCCGTCGCTGTCCCCGCCCTGGACGCCATCGCCGCGTCCCGCCACGAGCTGCTGGCCGTGGTGACCCGTCCCGACGCCCCCGCCGGGCGCGGTCGGGGCCTGGTCCGTTCGCCGGTCGGCGCCTGGGCCGACGCGCACGGCGTCGAGGTGCTCACCCCGGCGAAACCGCGCGAGCCCGAGTTCCTGGACCGGCTCCGTGAGCTAGCCCCGGACTGCGTGCCGGTGGTCGCGTACGGCGCGCTGGTGCCGCCGGTGGCGCTGGAGATCCCCCGGGCCGGCTGGATCAACCTGCACTTCTCGCTGCTGCCCGCCTGGCGCGGCGCGGCCCCCGTGCAGCACGCGGTGCTGCACGGCGACGAGGTGACCGGCGCCAGCGTCTTCCAGTTGGAGGCGGGGCTGGACACCGGCCCGGTGTACGGCACGGTCACCGACGAGATCCGCGCCACCGACACCTCCGGTGACCTGCTGGAGCGGCTCGCCCACGCGGGCGCGGGCCTGCTGGTGGCCGTCCTCGACGCGATCGAGGAGGGCACCGCCCGGGCCGAGCCGCAGCCCGCCGACGGGGTGTCCCTGGCGCCGAAGCTGACCGTCGAGGACGCCCGGGTCCGCTGGACCGATCCGGCGTTCGCCGTGGACCGGCGGATCCGGGCCTGCACCCCGGCCCCCGGCCCGTGGACCACGTTCCGCGGCGACCGGGTGAAGCTCGGCCCGGTCACGCCGGTGGCCGACGGCCCGGAGCTGAAGCCGGGCGAGCTGCTGGTCGAGAAGTCCCGGGTCCTGGCCGGCACGGCCACCGTGCCGGTGCGGCTCGGCGAGGTGCGGGCGGCCGGCAAGAAGGCCATGTCGGCGAGCGACTGGGCGCGCGGCGTCCGGGTCGCCGCCGGCGAGGAGTTCGCGTGACGGGGCCGTCGGAGCCCCGCGAGGAGCGCTTCTCCGCCGCCGGTCCGCGCGGCGGGTCGGCCCGGCCGTCCGCCGGAGACCGCGCGGGACGACCCCGCGACGGCGACCGCTCGGCCGGGGGCGAGCGCGGTCCGCGGTCCGCGTCCGACGATGCCGGCCGCTCCGGCGGTGGGCGCGGCGAGGGGCGGTACGCCGGTCCCGAGCGGTCCCGGGAAGGCCGCCGGCCGGTCGGCGGCGAGC
This sequence comes from Micromonospora sp. RTBAU3-60, assembly GCF_054963695.1. Taxonomy (NCBI): domain Bacteria; kingdom Bacillati; phylum Actinomycetota; class Actinomycetes; order Micromonosporales; family Micromonosporaceae; genus Micromonospora; species Micromonospora sp. RTBAU3-60. The sequence goes on from NZ_JBUEGB010000027.1 coordinate 71,795, forward strand.
GGGCCGAGCGCCCGGCCCGGCCGCGCGAGGGGCGCTTCGGCGCCGACCGGCGGCCCGGCCGCCGCCCCGGGCGACCGGCCGTCGACCTGCCGCGCCACGTGGCGTACCAGGCGATCGCGGCGGTGCACCGGGACGACGCGTACGCCAACCTGGTGCTGCCGGCCATGCTGCGCGACGAGGGGCTGACCGGCCGGGACGCCGCGTTCGCCACCGAGCTGACCTACGGCACGCTGCGGCACACCGGCACCCTGGACGCGATCATCACCGACGCCGCCGGCCGGGACGTGCAGCGGATCGATCCGCCGGTGCGGGACGCGCTGCGGCTCGGCGCGTACCAGCTGCTGCACACCCGGGTTCCGGCGCACGCGGCGGTCTCCTCGACCGTGGACCTGGTCCGGGCGGTCGGTCCGGGCGCCACCGGCTTCGCCAACGCGGTGCTCCGCGAGGTGGCCACCCGCGATGTCGACGGCTGGGTGGCGAAGCTGGCCCCGTCGGAGCAGACGGACCCGATCGGCCACCTGGCGCTGGCGTACAGCCATCCGCAGTGGATCGTCCGGGCGTTCGCCGAGGCGCTCGGCGGTGACCTGGGCGAGACGGCGCGGCTGCTCATCGAGGACAACGAGCGCCCGCCGGTGCACCTGTGCGCCCGGCCGGGCCTGGCCGACCCGGTCGAGTTGGCCGACGAGGTCGGCGGGGCGCCCGGCGCCTTCTCGCCGTACGCCGTCTATCTGCCCGGTGGGGCGCCGGGGGAGTTGCCGGCGGTGGCCGAGGGGCGCGCGCACGTCCAGGACGAGGGTTCCCAGCTGGTGGCGAACGCCCTCGCGGTCGCGCCGCTGGACGGCCCGGACGGCCGCTGGCTGGACCTGTGCGCCGGTCCCGGTGGCAAGGCCGGCCTGCTCGGCGCCCTCGCCGCGCAGCGCGGCGCCCGGCTCACCGCGGTGGAGGTGGCCGAGCACCGGGCCCGGCTGGTCGCGCAGGCCACCCGGGGTCTGCCGGTGACCGTGCTGAACACCGACGGGCGGACGGTCGGCTCGGATCCGAAGTTGCCGGAGGGCCACTTCGACCGGGTGCTGGTCGACGCCCCGTGCACCGGGCTCGGTTCGCTGCGCCGGCGGCCCGAGTCCCGCTGGCGCCGGCAGCCGTCGGACCTGCCGCCGCTGACCCGCCTGCAGCGGGAGCTGCTCGCCGCGGCGCTGCGCGCGGTCCGTCCGGGCGGGCTGGTCGCCTACGTGACCTGCTCGCCGCACACGGTGGAGACGCACGTGACGGTGACCGAGGCGTCCCGCCGGGCCGGGTTCCCGGTCGACTTCGTCGATGCCCGGTCGCTGCTGCCGGCGGGCATGCCGGGGCTCGGGGACGGGCCGACCGTGCAGCTCTGGCCGCAGCGGCACGGCACCGACGCGATGTTCCTGGCGGTGCTGCGCAAGGGCTGAGCCCGCGCGGACCATCGCCACCCCGCCGACCCGGGGCACGCCGAGCGTGCCCCGGGTCGCGCCGTTCTGGGGTGCCCGGTCGGCCGGTACGACCGTTCCGCTGGCAGGTGCGAAAGAGGGCGAACGTCCACCGGTTGTGACACCCCGTTGACTTCATTCATTGACGCGTGTCACTGTTCCCGTCACCGGTCCGTCGACGTCGGCGCTCCCACCGGAGCCCACCGGTCGTGTCACCCCGCCCGCTCGCCCCGACCCCCACGAGGAGTCCTCATGAGACGCCGCACCCCGACCGCGGGCCCCGCGCTCGCCCTCTTCGCCGCCATGACGGCGACCCTGGCCGGCGCGCCCGCCTCCGCCGCCCCCGCGCCGGTGGCCGCCGCACCGGCCCTCGCCGCGCCGGACATCTCGGTGACCAACGTGCAGGCCCACCTCACCCAGCTCAACACCATCGCCACCAACAACGGGGGCAACCGGCGGGCCGGTTCGGCCGGCTACACCGCCTCGGTCGCCTACGTGAAGGGCAGGCTCCAGGCCGCCGGCTACACGGTCACCGAACAGACCTGCACCACCTGCACCTACCCCGGCAGCAACCTGATCGCCGAGTGGCCGCAGGGCCCCGCCGACCAGGTGGTCATGTTCGGCGCCCACCTGGACAGCGTCTCCGCCGGCCCCGGCATCAACGACAACGGCTCCGGCTCGGCGACCCTGCTGGAGAACGCGCTGGTGCTCGCCGCGCAGAACCCGACCATGACCAAGCGGGTCCGGTTCGCCTGGTGGAACGGCGAGGAACAGGGCCTGCAGGGCTCCAAGTTCTACGTCAACCAGCTCAGCGCCACCCAGCGGGGCTACATCAAGGGCTACTACAACTTCGACATGGTCGCCTCGCCCAACGGCGGTTACTTCATCAACCGGGTGACCTCCACCACGGCCGCCCCGCTGAAGGCGTACTGGGACTCGCTCAACCTGCAGCCGGAGGAGAACACCGAGGGGCAGGGCCGGTCCGACGACTACTCGTTCGCCAACGCCGGCATCCCCACCTCCGGCTACGCCGCCGGCGCCAGCTACACCAAGACCACGGCGCAGGCCAGCAAGTGGGGCGGCACCGCGGGCGCGGCGTACGACGGCTGCTACCACCGCTCCTGCGACACCACCGGCAACATCAACGCGACGATCCTCAACCGCAGCGCGGACGGCGTCGCGTACGCGATCTGGCAGCTCGCGGTCGGCGGCACCCCAACCAACGACTTCTCCGTCTCGGTGAGCCCGACGTCGGGCACCGTGGCCCGGGGCGGCACCACCACCGCGACCGTCAGCACCGCCACCACCAGCGGCAGCGCCCAGCCGGTCAGCCTGTCGGCCTCCGGCGCACCGATCGGGGTGACGGTGAGCTTCAGCCCGTCCTCGGTCACCTCGGGCGGCTCGGCCACGATGACCGTCACCGCCTCGTCGACCGCCGCCACCGGCACCTGGACCATCACGGTGACCGGCACCGGCTCGGTCACCCACAGCACCAGCTACAGCCTCACCGTGACCGGCACCGGCGGCTGCGCCGGCGGGCAGCTCATCGGCAACAGCAGCTTCGAGTCCGGCACCAGCCCGTGGACCGCCACCTCCGGCGTGATCACCAGCTCGTCGGGCCAGGCGGCCCGCACCGGGTCGTACAAGGCGTGGCTGGACGGGTACGGCAGCAGCCACACCGACACCCTGTCGCAGTCGGTGACCCTCCCGGCCGGGTGCGCCAGCTACACCCTCGCGTTCTGGCTACACATCGACACCGCCGAGACCACGACGTCGACGGCGTACGACAAGCTGACCGTGCAGGTCGGCACGACCACGCTGGCGACGTACTCGAACCTGAACGCCGCCGCCGGCTACCAGCAGCGCACCTTCAACCTGGCCGCGTACGCCGGGCAGACGGTGACGCTGAAGTGGACCGGTGTGGAGGACGTCTCGCTGCAGACCAGCTTCGTCCTCGACGACGTGACGCTGCAGGTCGGCTGACCGGTCGACGGGGCGGGGCCGACCGACCGGGTCGGCCCCGCCCCGCGCGGCTCACCGGACCGGCAGGGCCTTGCTGCCGGCGCCCTTCAGCGACTTCGTGAGGGTGCGGTCCGACACCCACAGGAAGCACTGCACGCCCCGGTCACCGTTCGACCACTCCTCCTCGAAGGGGTGGTAGATGATCGTGCCGGCCCGGTACTGCATGTCGTTGTTGTTCGGCACCTTGACGTACTTCGCGATCAGCCCCTGGCACGACTTGTGCGCGCGCAGCGAGGTGCGCTTGAACTCGGCGTACGTGATGTCGGGGAACTGGTAGACCCCGACGAACTCGGCGTGGTGCTTGGCCGTGCAGGCGACCGGAAGCATCTCCTCGATGTCGTCCTTGACGAGCTTCGGGTTGTAGCAGCCGAGGGCCAGTGGGGATCCCGTCGCGAGGGCGTCGCGCAGGCTGGCGGAGCGGGCCGTCACGCTGCGGTCGTCCAGGCTGGCCACCTCGGCCAGGTCGCAGCGGAACCAGCGAGCCCCGCCGGTCCAGGCCAGCGCCGAGGGGAAGACGACGGCGAGTTGGAGCCGCCCGGACCGCCAATCGGCCCCGACCGCCTTGCTGACCTGCCGGTCACACTCCGCGTGCGCGGTCCGCATCCCCGCCGACCCGACGCGCGGGGGCGCGCCCCGGTCGGCGTCCGGGCCGGTCAGCGTGCCCACGTGCAGGGTCTCGCTGCGGTGCGAGGCGGTGCAGTCGACCGGGTTGTAGCCGCTGAGGTATCCGACGTCCTGGATCGTGGGGTGGCAGACCCCGGCCTCGGGCACGAAGGTCTTGGCGGCCGGAAAGGCCGACCAGTCGTCGGCCAGGTCCCCGTCCACCCCGGCCGTACCGCACCCGGCCAGCGCCAGCGCCGCCGTCACGCCGACGGCGAGCGCCGTCCCCCATCGCCGCATCGCGCACCGACCTCCCCGTCGTCGTGGTCGGCTCGGGCGCCGACCGTCGCGTGCTGGTGGGAAGGGGACCCTTCTCCACCGGAGGCGTCAAGGAGGGACCCTTCTCACACCTCACGCCACGGCGGTGCAGCATACGGCAACGGGGCTCAGCTGACGGGTAGTCCCTCCGGGCCGACCCCGCGCATCGAGCGGGTCAGTCGCCGCGGCCCGGGCGGATCCCCCGCGGTCGGGCGTGCGGTTCCGGTGACCGTCCCGGTTGGAGTGTCGTCGCCTGCCGATCGTTCGGCCAGTGGTGAATGGCTCTTCGTGCCGTTCCCGTGCGGGGCGGGCCGATGCGGCACCGGCGGTCACCGTCGGATCACGCCGAGTCTCCGTCGGTGCCGCGCTGCGGACGGCGGGTGACCGCGTTCGTACACTGGCCCGGTGACCGTACCGCCGCCGATCGTCGCGCCGAGCATCCTGGCCGCCGATTTCGCCCGCCTCGCCGACGAGGTCCGCGCCGTCGAGCACGCCGCCGACTGGTTGCACGTGGACGTGATGGACAACCACTTCGTGCCGAACCTGACCATCGGGCTGCCGGTGGTGCAGAGCCTGCGCGCGGCGACGGAGCTGCCCTTCGACGTGCACCTGATGATCGAGGACCCGCGCCGGTGGGCGCCCGGGTACGCCGACGCCGGCGCGTACAACGTCACCTTCCACGCCGAGGCGTGCGACGACCCGGTGGCGCTGGCCAAGGACCTCCGCTCGGCCGGCGCGAAGGCGGGGCTGGCGATCGACCGGGACACCCCGATCGAGCCGTACCTGGAGCTGCTGCCCAGCTTCGACACGTTGCTGATCATGACGATCAAGGCCGGCTTCGGTGGCCAGCGGTTCATCCCGCAACTGCTCGACAAGGTGCGCACCGCGCGGCGGCACGTCGACAGCGGTCACCTGGAGCTGCGGATCGAGGTCGACGGCGGGATCGCGGCCGACACCATTGAGCAGGCCGCCGCGGCGGGTGCCGACGCCTTCGTCGCCGGCACCGCGGTCTACGGCGCCGACGACCCCGCCGAGGCGGTACGCCGCCTGCGCTCGATGGCGGAACGCGCGGCCTCCGGGGCCTGACGTGGATCCGGCCGGCGAGCGACCCGACATCATCCTGGTCGTCGACGACGACGAGGACATCGCCCGTTTCGTCGAGTTCAACCTGCGCCTGCACGGTTTCGAGGTGCTGCACGCCAGCGACGGCCAGGAGGCCCTGGACGTCATCGAGCAGCAGCGCCCCGACCTGGCCGTGGTGGACCTGATGATGCCCCGGATCGACGGCCTGGAGTTGACCCGGCGGCTGCGCGCCGACCCGATGACCTCGGCCCTGCCGGTGATCATGCTGACCGCCAAGGGGATGACCTCCGACAAGGTCAACGGCCTCAGCGCCGGCGCCGACGACTACCTGGTCAAGCCCTTCGACACCGCCGAACTGGTCGCCCGGGTCAGCTCCACGCTGCGGCGCAACAAGGAGTTCCGCGAGGTCTCCCCGCTGACCGGGCTGCCCGGCAACAGCCGGATCCGGCGGGAGATCAGCGACCGGGTGCGCAACGGCGCCGACTACGCCGTCGGATACATCGACATCGACCGGTTCAAGAGCGTGAACGACCGGTACGGCTTCAGTCGTGGCGACGAGTTCATCTCCGCCCTGGCCCGCAGCCTGCACCGGGCGGTCGTCTCGATCGGCCTGCCGCCGGCCTTCCTCGGCCACGTCGGCGGCGACGACTTCGTCATCGTCTGCACCCCCGAGCAGGTGCGTCCGCTGACCTTCCGGGCGGTGGAGGACTTCGAGAAGTCGGCCGACGCGCTCTACGACCCGATCGACCGGGAACGCGGCTTCGTCGAGCTGAAGGACCGGCGGGGCAACATCCGCCGGGCCGCCCTGGTCACCCTCTCCATCGGGGTCTCCCTCTCCGATCCCGGCAAGCGGTTCACCAACCCCCTGGAGGCGATCGCCGTCGCCTCCGAGATGAAGTCGGTCGCCAAGAGCCAACCCGGGTCGTACGTCGCGGTCGACCGCAGGCGTGGAGTTACGTGATCGTGCGGTCTTCCCTGTGAGGTACCTCGCCTCTGTGGCGCGGCCCCCCACCCCGCGTGTAAGACTTCCGATGTACCCACCACGCGCTGGCGGGGCTCGGTGAAATTCCGAACCGGCGGTGATCCACGGTCCGACCGTGGTAAGCCCGCGACCCGGACGGCTGTGCCGCCCGGTGGACCTGGTGAGAATCCGGGGCCGACGGTTGGGGTGCGGCTCGTCCGCCCCCAGACAGTCCGGATGGGAGACAGCGCGCGGGACGGGGAGGCCCCTGCCGGCCGCTGACACCCTCAGCCGCCGCGCGGGCTTCCCGGGGTCGGCTGCGCCGTCCCCGGATCTCCGCCGCCGCGTGTCCGCGGCATCCGTGCCGACTCCCAGCCCCGCCCGCGCGCGACCGGCGAGTGAGAGGGCAGGGGCAGGCGATGGCGAGCGTCTCCGTCGACGAGGCGATGCGTCGCGCGATCGCGCTGGCCGCCCGGGGTCTCGGCACCACCAGCCCCAACCCGGTGGTCGGCTGCGTGCTCCTCGATCCCGACGGCGAGATCGTCGGCGAGGGATTCCACGCGTACGCCGGCGGCCCGCACGCCGAGATCGTCGCCCTCGCCCAGGCCGGCACCCGGGCCCGCGGCGGCACCGCCGTGGTCACCCTGGAGCCCTGCGACCACACCGGCCGCACCGGCCCCTGCAGCCACGCGCTCATCGCGGCCGGCGTCGCCCGAGTGGTGGTCGCCGTCCCGGACCCCAACCCGGTCGCCTCCGGCGGCGCGGCCACCCTGCGCGCCGCCGGGATCGAGGTCGAGGTCGGGGTACGCGCCGAGGAGGCCGAGGCCGGCAACATCGCCTGGCTCACCTCCATGCGCCGTGGCTGGCCCTACCTGATCTGGAAGTACGCCGCCACCCTGGACGGACGCTCCGCCGCCGCCGACGGCACCAGCATGTGGATCACCTCGGAGGCCGCCCGGATCGACGTGCACGCGCTGCGCGGCACCGTCGACGCGGTGATCGCCGGGGTGGGCACCGTGCTCGCCGACGACCCCCGGCTCACCGCCCGCAACCTGCGCGACGGCACCCTGGCCATCCGGCAGCCGCTGCGCGTGGTGGTGGACAGCTCGGGGCGTACCCCGGCCGACGCCCGGGTCCGCGACGGCGCCGCGCGGACCTGGATCGCCACCGCCGCGGAGGTCGGGGCCGGCCCGGACGGCCGGGTGGACCTGCCGGCGCTGCTCGCCGAGCTGCACCACCGCGGCGTGCGGGCCGCCCTGCTGGAGGGTGGTCCGCGGCTGGCCGGCGCGTTCCTCGCCGCCGGCCTGGTCGACAAGGTCGTCGGGTACGTCGCGCCGAAGCTGCTCGGCGCCGGCCCGACCGCGCTGCTCGACGCGGGCGTGACCACCATCGCCGACGCCATCGATCTGGAGATCACCGACGTTACGCAGGTCGGCCCCGACCTGCGGATCACCGCGCTGCCCCGAAAGAGGGAGGGCTGAATGTTCACCGGCATCGTCGAGGAGCTGGGCGAGGTCGTCCGGACCACTGAGACCGGGGGCGACTCCGCGCTGGTCGCCATCCGTGGCCCGCTGGTCACCTCGGACGCCCGACACGGCGACTCCATCGCCGTCAACGGGGTCTGTCTGACCGTGGTCGACGTCGACGGCGGCGTCTTCACCGCCGACGTGATGGGGGAGACCCTGCGGCGCACCGCGCTCGGTGCGCTGCGCCCGGGCGAGCCGGTCAACCTGGAACGGGCCGCCGCGCTCGGCAGCCGGCTCGGCGGGCACCTGGTGCAGGGGCACGTCGACGGGGTCGGCGAGATCATCTCCCGGGAGCCGGCCGCCCAGTGGGAGACGGTCCGCTTCCGGCTCCCCGCCGCGCTGTCCCGGTACGTGGTGGAGAAGGGCTCGATCACCGTCGACGGCGTCTCGCTGACCGTCGCCGACGTCGGCGACGACTGGTTCGCCGTCGGGCTGATCCCCACCACCCTCAAGCTCACCACGCTCGGCGCCAAGGGGCCCGGCGACCCGGTGAACCTCGAGGTGGACGTGCTGGCCAAGTACGTCGAGCGGCTGCTCGCCGGGGGCGCGACCGGCCCGGGCGGTGACCGCTGATGGGCCCGCTCGGCTGGCTGCTCGACGCCCAGGTCCAGGTCGCCGGTTCGCCGGTGCTGGTCCGGGAGATCGTCGGCAACGTCTTCGGTCTCGCCTCGGCGCTGTTCGGGCTGCGGCGGCTGGTCTGGGCCTGGCCGATCGGCATGATCGGCAACGCGCTGCTGTTCACCGTCTTCCTCGGCGGCGTCTTCGCCACGCCGCAGGCGCACGACCTCTACGGCCAGGCCGGCCGGCAGGTCTTCTTCTTCGCGGTGAGCGTGTACGGCTGGTGGCGCTGGTCCCGCAACCGTCGCGCCGGTGCTGGGGAGCAGCCCGCGGTCGACCCGCGCTGGGCCACCTGGCCGGAGCGGCTCGGCCTGCTCGCCGCCGCGGTGGCCGGCACCGCGGCCGCGTATCCGGTGCTGGCCGCGCTCGGCTCGTGGGGGCCGCTGCCGGACGCCTGGATCCTGGTCGGCAGCCTGCTCGCCACCTACGGCATGGCCCGCGGCTGGGTGGAGTTCTGGCTGGTCTGGATCGCCGTCGACGCGGTCGGCGTGCCGTTGCTGCTGCGCGGCGGCTTCTACCCGTCGGCCGCCATGTACCTGGTCTACGGCGGGTTCTGCGTGGCCGGGCTGGCCGCCTGGTGGCGCGCCTCCCGGGCCACCCCGCCCGCCCGCAGTGAGATCCCGCCGACGTACTCGGAGGCCGTGGCATGACCAGCTTTGGTTCCATCGAGCAGGCGGTGGCGGACATCGCCGCCGGTCGGCCCGTCGTCGTGGTCGACGACGAGGAGCGGGAGAACGAGGGCGACCTGATCTTCGCGGCCGAGCTGGCCACCCCGGAGCTGGTCGCGTTCATGGTCCGCTACACGTCCGGCTACATCTGCGCGCCGCTGACCGAGAGCGAGTGCGACCGGCTGGACCTGCCGCCCATGCACCACACCAACCAGGACCGGCGGGGCACCGCGTACACGGTGACCGTGGACGCCCGGGAGGGGGTCAGCACGGGGATCTCCGCCGCCGACCGGTCGCACACCATCCGGCTGCTCGCCGACCCGGCGACCGACCCGACCGACCTGGCCCGTCCCGGGCACGTGGTGCCGCTGCGGGCCCGGGAGGGCGGGGTGCTGCGCCGGCCCGGGCACACCGAGGCGGCGGTCGACCTGACCCGGCTGGCCGGGCTGCGCCCGGCCGGGGTGCTGTGCGAGCTGGTCAACGACGACGGCACCATGATGCGCCTGCCCGACCTGGAGAAGTTCTGCGCCGAGCACGGGCTGACGCTGGTCACCATCGCCGACCTGATCGCCTACCGGAGGCGCACCGAGAAGCAGGTGGAGCAGGTCGCCGAGGCGCGGATGCCCACCCCGTACGGGGTGTTCCGGGCGCTCGGCTACCGCAGCGAACACGACCCGGCCGAGCACGTCGCGCTGGTCATGGGCGACCTCGGCGACGGGCGGGACGTGCTGGTCCGGGTGCACTCCGAGTGCCTCACCGGGGACGTCTTCGGCTCGTTGCGCTGCGACTGCGGCCCGCAGTTGCAGGCCGCCCTGGCCCGGGTGGCCCAGGAGGGCCGCGGGGTGGTGCTCTACGTGCGCGGGCACGAGGGGCGCGGCATCGGCCTGCTGCACAAGCTGCGGGCGTACCAGCTCCAGGACCAGGGCCGGGACACCGTGGACGCGAACCTCGACCTGGGGCTGCCCGCCGACGCCCGGGACTACGGCACCGGCGCGCAGATCCTCTACGACCTCGGCGTGCGCTCGATGCGGCTGCTGACCAACAACCCGGCCAAGCGGGCCGGCCTGGAGGGGTACGGCCTCACCGTGAGCGGCCGCGAGGGGCTGCCCGTGCGGTCGAACCCGGAGAACGTGCGCTACCTGCGGACCAAGCGGGACCGGATGGGCCACCTCCTGGAGGGGCTGGACGAGGTGACCGAGGCGCCGATGGGCCGCCCGGTCGCCGGCGACGAGATCGGAGCGTAGACATGGCGGGTTTCGGGGAACCGGGCGTCACCTCGGTGGACGCGGCCGGGCTGACCGTCGGCGTGGTGGCCGCGCGCTGGCACGGCGACCTCACCGACCACATGGTCGACCGGGCGGTCGCCGCCGCCGAGGCGTGCGGCGCGCGGGCCGTGGTGGCCCGGGTGGCCGGTTCGGTGGAGCTGCCCGTGGTGGCCCAGGCGATGGCTCGCCGGTACGACGTGGTGGTCGCCCTCGGCGTGGTGGTCCGCGGCGCCACGGCCCACTTCGACTACGTCTGCAAGTCGGTGACCGAGGGGCTGACCCGGGTCGCGCTCGACGAGGGCAAGCCGGTGGCGCACGGGGTGCTCACCGTGGAGACCATCGAGCAGGCGCGGGACCGGGCCGGGCTGCCCGGCTCGGCGGAGGACAAGGGCTGGGCGGCCACCGTCGCGGCGCTGGACGCCGCCCTGGCCATCCGTGGCCTCGACGCGATCAACGGCCACCGGCTCGGCTTCGGCGCCTGACCCGCCCGGGTCGCGTGGTCGGCCGCGGCTGATCGACGCCGGTTCGCCGAGGTGGCGGTGTCCGGCACCCTCCGACACCGCCACGTCGGCGACGTGGAGCCGACCTGGCCGGCGGCGTCAGAGCCGGCCGGCCTCGATGATCCGGCGGAGGAACTGCCGGGTACGCGGCTGCGTCGGCTCGCCGAGCACCTGCGCCGGTGGCCCGGCCTCCACCACCGTGCCCCCGTCCAGGAAGCACACCTGGTCGGCGACCTCGCGGGCGAAGCCCATCTCGTGGGTGGCCAGCACCATGGTCATCCCGTCCGCCTTCAGGTCCCGGATCATCGCCAGCACCTCACCGACCAGCTCCGGGTCCAGCGCCGAGGTGACCTCGTCGAGCAGCATCAGCCGGGGGGAGTTGGCCAGCGCCCGCACGATCGCCACCCGCTGCTGCTGCCCGCCGGAGAGCCGGTCCGGATAGGCGTCCGCCTTCGCGCCCAGCCCCACCCGGTCGAGCAGCTCCCGGGCCTGCGTCTCGGCCTCGGCCCGGACCCGCCGGTGCACCTTGCGCGGGGCGAGCGTGACGTTCTCCAGCACGGTCAGGTGCGGGAAGAGGTTGTACGACTGGAAGACCATCCCGATCCGGCGGCGGACCAGGTCGGGGTCGACCCGGGGGTCGGAGATCTCCTCCCCGTCCAGCTCGATGATCCCGTCGTCCAGTTCCTCCAGCAGGTTGACGCAGCGCAGCAGGGTCGACTTGCCCGACCCGGACGCCCCGATCAGCGCCACCACCTGGTGTTCCTCGACGGTCAGGTCGAGCCCGTCGAGCACCACGTGGTCGCCGAACTCCTTGCGCAGTCCGCGGCAGGTCAGCACGGGCATCTCAGCCTCCGGACTGGCGTCGGGCCGAGCGCAGCGTCACCCAGTCGGTGACCGCGATCAGCGGGATGGCCATCAGCACGAACAGCACCCCGGCCAGGATGTACGGGGTGTAGTTGAAGGTTTCCGCGGTGGAGATCTGGGCGGCCCGGACGGCGTCGATCGGCCCGGCCAGGGAGACCAGGCCGACGTCCTTCTGCAGCGCCACCACGTCGTTGAGCAGGGGCGGGGCGACCCGCCGCACGGCCTGCGGCAGCACCACGTGTCGCATGGTCTGCCGGTAGGTCAGGCCGAGCGACCGGGCGGCGGCGAGCTGGCTCGGGTGGATCGACTCGATGCCGGCCCGGAACACCTCCGCCAGGTAGCCGCCGTAGGTGAGCACCAGCGCGAGCCCGCCGAGCACCAGCACCGACGGCATCCCCTGCAGGCGCAACCCGGGCACGCCGAGGGTGAGCACGTACAGCACGATGATCAGCGGCAGCCCGCGGAAGGTGTACGTGTAGCCGGCGGCGAGCGCGCGTACCGGGAAGAAGACCGGGCCGCGCAGCGTCCGCAGCAGCGCGATCAGCAGGCCGAGCAGCAGCGCGCCGGCGGCGCAGCAGACCAGCAGCCGGATGTTCAGCCACAGCCCGGACAGCACCGCCGGCAGGGCGTCCCGGGCGATCCCGGGGTCCAGGAACGACTCGCGGACCCGGTCCCAGCCGGGCGCGCCGGTGACGGCGAGGACCAGGAGCGTGCCGAGCGCCGCCGTGGAGGAGGCGGCGACCAGCACGCTCCGGATCGTCTGGCGGCGCCGGTACGCGGCCCGCCGCTGCTGCGCCGGTGACGGGGTGTGTTGCGCCAGGCTCACGTCAGCTCGGCCGCTCCCGCCACCTGGGCGAGCCACTTCTGCTCCAACTGCTTCAGGGTGCCGGCGTCGCCGAGCTGCTCGACCGCCGCGTTGACGCAGGGGGTGAGCGGGGAGTTCTTGTCGAGCAGCAGGCCGAACGCCTCGGGCGCGCCGACCTGCGGCACCTGACCCACGATGGTGGCGTCGGTGAGCTCGGCCCCGGTGATGTAGAAGGCGGTCGGCAGGTCCACCACCAGGCCGTCGAGCTGGCCGTTCTGCAGCGCCTTCTTGGCGTCGTCGTTGCTGTTGTAGACGCGCGGCTGCCGAGTCGGCTTGATCACGTCGGTGATCGCCTGGTAGCTGGTGGTGCCGACCTGGGCGCCGAGGGTGGCGTCCTTCAGGTCGGCCAACGTCTTCTTCCCGGCGATCTTCGACGACTTGAGCGCGATCACCGTCTGCCGCACCAGGTAGTAGGGCGTGGAGAAGTCCACCGCCCGCTTGCGCTCCTCGGTGACGGAGAACTGGTTGATGTCGAAGTCGAAGTTCTTCGGGCCGGGGGCGATCGCCGTATCGAACTTCACCCGGGCCCAGGTGACGTCCTCACGGGCGTACCCGAGCTGCTGCGCCACCGCGTACGCGACGGCGGACTCGAAGCCCTCGCCGCTCTCCGGCTTGTTCTCGCGGAACCACGGCTCGTACGCCGGCTCGTCCGTCGCGATGGTGAGCTTGCCCGGCGTCCGCGTGGGCAGGCTCCCCTTGGCGCAGGACGCCGCGGCGCTGCCGGTGGGGGTGGCGGTGGTGGTCTTTCCGTCGTCCTGGGGCGCGCAGCCGGTCACCGCGACGGCGGTGACGGCGGCGAGGGTGAGCGCGATGCCCCGTGGGCTGCTGCTGGCCATGGCCGACAGCGTAGAGAGTCCCTCGCGTTCCCCCGAAGGGTGTCCCACCAGTCAGATGGGGAATCCGCGCAGGTCGCCGTCGCGCTCGCCGACGGCCGGGGATGGGACGACGCGGCCCCGGCGCGCGTGGTCACCCGGGGCGGCTGGAAGAATCGCCTTCCGTGAAGACGTTCGAGGAGTTGTTCGCCGAGCTGCAGGCCAAGGCCGCCGCCGGCACCCCGGGCTCGGGCACGGTCGCCGCGCTCGAGAAGGGGGTGCACTTCATCGGCAAGAAGGTGGTCGAAGAGGCGGCCGAGTCGTGGATGGCCGCCGAGCACGAGGGGCCGGAGCGGGCCGCCGAGGAGATCTCCCAACTGCTCTACCAGGCCCAGGTGCTGATGCTCGCCACCGGTCTCGAGCTCAGGGACGTCTACCGACATCTGTGAGTGCCCCGTCCGCTGATCACCTGATCGATCGAAGGAGCACTCCGTCATGCTGCGTGTCGCCGTACCGAACAAGGGCGCCCTGGCCGAGTCGGCCGCCCAGATGCTGCGCGAGGCGGGCTACCGCCAGCGCACCGACCCGAAGGACCTGGTCTGCCGGGACGAGCCCAACGACATCGAGTTCTTCTACCTCCGCCCCAAGGACATCGCCACCTACGTCGGCTCCGGTGACCTCGACGTCGGCATCACCGGGCGGGACCTGCTGGTCGACTCCGGCGCGCCGGCCGAGGAGGTCGTCGACCTGAACTTCGGCCGGGCCACCTTCCGCTTCGCCGCCCGCCCCGACGACGTGGCCTCCGTCCAGCAGCTCGGCGGGCACCGGATCGCCACCGCGTACCCCGGGCTGGTGGAGCGGCACCTGGCCGAGCTGGGCGTCAAGGCCGAGGTGATCCGCCTGGACGGCGCGGTGGAGAACGCCATCCGCCTCGGCGTGGCCGACGTGGTCGCCGACGTGGTGGAGACCGGTGCCACCCTGCGCCAGGCGGGCCTGGTGGTCTTCGGCGAGCCGCTGCTGCGCTCGTCGGCGGTGCTGGTCCGCCGGGCCGGCGCGCCCGGCTCCGCGCAGCAGGAGCAGTTGCTGCGCCGGCTGCACGGGGTGCTGGTCGCCCGGCGCTACGTGATGCTCGCCTACGACGTGCCGGCCGGCCTGCTCGACCGGGCCAGCACGCTGACCCCCGGCATCGAGTCGCCGACCGTCTCCCCGCTGCACCGGGAGGGCTGGGTGGCCGTGCAGGCGATGGTCCAGCGCGACGACGTGCACCGGATCATGGACGAGCTGTACGAGCTGGGCGCGCGGGCCATCCTGGTCACCAACATCCACGCGTGCCGGCTGTGAGGGCCCTGCCGGCGCCGGCCGCCCTGTGCGTGGTCGTCCTCGGCGGGGTGGCCTCGGCCGCGCAGGGCGTGGTCAACTCCGAGCTGGGGGCGCGAACCGGCAACCCGGTGCTCGGCGCGGTGGTCAACAACCTCGGCGGCTGCCTGCTGATCCTGGTCGGGCTGTTCGCCGTCCCGTCGATGCGGGCCGGGCTGGCCACGCTGCGGCGCGGCGGCCTGCCCTGGTGGGCCTACCTGGGCGGGCTCGGCGGCGCGGCGATCGTGGTGATCGGCACGTACCTGGTGCCGGTGCTCGGGGTGGCCGTGTTCACCATCGCCCAGGTCGCCGGCGGCAGCCTCGGTGGCCTGGGCGTGGACCGGGTCGGGCTGTCCCCGGCGGGGCGGCTGCCGCTCACCCTGCCCCGGGTCGCCGGGGCGCTGCTCGGCGTCGGTGCGGTGACCCTCGCCCAGCTCGGCCGCCCGGTCGGCGACCTGGCCGTCGGACTGGTGCTGCTCGCGGTCGCCGGTGGCCTGGCGGTGGCGCTGCAGTCCGCGCTCAACGGCCGGGTCTCCGCCGCGAGCAGCACCGCAGCGGGGCTCGCGGTCAACTTCGCCGTCAGCACGCCGGTGATCCTGGCGGTCGCGGTCGTGGTCGGGGCGTTCGCTGTCCGACCCGCCTGGCCCGGGCAGTGGTGGCTCTACATCGGCGGCCTGCTCGGGGTCGGCATCGTGCTCGCCCTGCTGGTGGGCGTCCGGGCGGCCGGGGTGCTGCGGACCGGCCTGGCGCTGGTCGCCGGGCAGCTCGGCGGTGCCCTGGTGCTGGACGTGGCGCTGCCCGGCGGGGCCGGCACGCGGCTGCCGGTGCTGGCCGGCGCGGCGCTCACCGCCGTGGCGGTGCTGCTCGCAGGCGTACGACGACGGACACCGACCCGTGTGGCAGCGGACCGCTCGCCCGAGCCGGATGGCAGACTGGTCACGTGAGCGAGCGGAGCGAGCGAACCATCAGGCTCAGTAGCGTGGCGCCTCGCGCCGCTGCGGAGCGGAGCGAGGCGGCGGCGTGAGCGATTCGGTGGTGACCGTGCGGCCGCGGCGGATCCGGGTGGTGTGCTGGGCGTCGGCGGCCACCCTGCTGGTGGTGTTCAGCCTGGTGGCCACCTCCCTCACCGGGGCCACCGGCGACGGCTACGGCTCGTTCCAGCGGGGCGACCAGTTGGCCATGATCGGGCTGGGCGTCCTCGGGGCCCTGGGCATCCTGCTGTTCACCCGCCCCCGGGTGGTGGCCGACGCGAAGGGCGTCCGGGTGCGCAACGTGATCGGCTCGTACGAGCTGCCCTGGGAGGTGGTCCGCGGGGTCCGCTTCGACCGGGGCGCCCCCTGGGCCAGCCTGGAACTGCACGACGACGACCTGCTGCCGATGGTCGCCCTGCAGGCCGCCGACAAGGAGCGGGCGGTCGAGGGAGTGCGTGCCCTGCGCCGCCTGCACCAGGACCACCTGGCCGCCCTCACCCACACCTCCCGCTGACCCGGCGTCGGGATCGAGACCGCAGATTCCCGGTTGGGCGCTCCTGCCCGGAATGAACGGCCCGTGTGCCGATCCGACCAGCCCGGGGCGGGTTTGGGGACGGTGGGGCGAGGGTGTAGTGTTGCTGAGTCGACCAGACTGCCCCCGTCCCTGACGCGTGGTGGTCCCGAAGCGGAGCGCCTGCTCCCACCCGAGTCGCCACGCGGCGGCCGGGTCCGGTCACCGGTTCCGGGCACGTCCCGGCGCCGGATGCGCGATCATGTGATCGTGCCGACCGGTCGAGCGGGCCCTGGCATGTGCCGGGGCCTTCTGCTTTCCGGGTCGGCTCCCGCCCGGGAGCCCGCGGAGTCGGCACCGTAGGAGACTCGACTCGAGGAGGCCCCATCAGCGTCGAACCACGCGTGAACGAGCAGATCCGGGCACGTGAGGTCCGACTGGTCGGCCCTGAGGGTGAGCAGGTGGGCATCGTCCCGCTGGAGCGCGCCCTGCAGCTGGCCGCGGACGTCGACCTGGACCTGGTCGAGGTTGCGCCGATGGCGCGCCCGCCGGTGTGCAAGCTCATGGACTTCGGCAAGTTCAAGTACGAGAGCGCACTGAAGGCGCGCGAAGCGCGGCGTAACCAGCAGCAGACCGTCATCAAGGAGATGAAGCTCCGGCCGAAGATCGACCCGCACGACTACGAGACCAAGAAGGGTCACGTGGTGCGGTTCCTCAAGGCCGGCGACAAGGTCAAGGTGACGATCATGTTCCGCGGTCGCGAACAGAGCCGCCCGGAGCTGGGTTACCGGCTCCTGCGCCGGCTCGAGTCCGAGATCTCGGAGCTGGGGTACGTCGAGGCCGCGCCGAAGCAGGACGGCCGCAACATGATCATGGTGCTCGCGCCGCACCGCGCCACCAAGGCCGCCGCGGTCGCCGCGACGGCCTCCCGGGGCGGGGCGCCCCGGGAGCGGACC
The DNA here is from genome assembly GCF_054963695.1 of Micromonospora sp. RTBAU3-60. NCBI lineage: Bacteria > Bacillati > Actinomycetota > Actinomycetes > Micromonosporales > Micromonosporaceae > Micromonospora > Micromonospora sp. RTBAU3-60. The sequence goes on from NZ_JBUEGB010000027.1 coordinate 89,142, forward strand.
GCGGAGGAATCCGTCGCTCCGGAGGCCGGCGAGACCGCAGCAGCCGGTGAGACCGGCACGACCGCTGACACCAGCGGCCAGTAACAGGGGAGAGACGTTCCACATGCCGAAGATGAAGAGCCACACGGGTATGGGCAAGCGGGTCAAGGTGACCGGCAAGGGCAAGATCGTTGCCCAGCAGGCCGGCCTCCGCCACAACCTGGAGAAGAAGGCCTCCACCCAGACCCGCCGGCTGACCGGCACCGTCGAGCTGGCCAAGGCCGACGTGAAGCGAATCAAGAAGCTGCTCGGCCGCTGACGCGCGCCACCTGAACCGAAGAAGGAGTTGAGATGGCACGCGTCAAGCGGGCTGTGAACGCCCAGAAGAAGCGTCGTACCCTGCTGGAGACCGCGAGCGGCTACCGCGGTCAGCGCTCCCGCCTCTACCGCAAGGCCAAGGAGCAGGTGCTGCACTCGATGCAGTACGCCTACCGGGACCGTCGCGACCGCAAGGGCGACTTCCGGCAGCTCTGGATCCAGCGGATCAACGCCGGCGCCCGGGCCAACGGCCTGACCTACAACCGGCTGATCCAGGGCCTGCGCCTGGCCGGCATCGAGGTCGACCGCAAGATCCTGGCCGACCTGGCCGTCAACGACGCCGCGGCGTTCGCCGCGATCGTCGAGCTGGCCCGCGCCGCCGTGGCGGCCGAGGGCACCGGTGGCGCCGCGGCCCAGGCCGCCTGACCCACCCGCACCAGCAGATCGAGGCGTCTCCCATGCAGTCACCGTCGCGCGGGAGGCGCCTCGACGCTGTTCCCGGCCCGTTCACCCCGCGTACGCCCCGCGTCGTCGCCGCCCGCCGGCTCCAGCGCCGCCGGGACCGCGAGGCCACCGGCCGATTCCTGGCCGAGGGTCCGCAGGCCGTCCGGGAGGCCCTGGGCCGCGCCGGAACGGTCGTCGAGCTGTTCGGCACGCCGACCGCCCTCGACCGGTACGCCGACCTCGCCGCCGAGGCCGCCCGGGCCGACGTGCCCGTGTCCGAGGTCACCGAGGAGGCCCTCACGGCGCTCGCCGAGACCGTCGCCCCACAGGGCCTGGTCGCCGTCTGCCGGCACCTCGACGTACCCCTCGACAAGGCCCTCGCGCGCGGGCCACGCCTGGTCGCGGTGCTCGCCGAGATCCGCGACCCGGGCAACGCCGGCACCGTGCTGCGCACCGCCGACGCGGCCGGCGCGGGCGCGGTGGTCTTCGCCGGGGACGCGGTCGACCCGTACAACGGCAAGTGCGTGCGGGCCTCCGCCGGCAGCCTCTTCCACGTCGACGTGGTGCGCGCCCCCGACCCGGCCCAGGCGGTCGACGCGCTGCGGGCCGCCGGGCTGGCCGTGCTGGCCACCACCGGGTACGGCGACAGCGATCTCGACGACCTGGCCGACGCCGGTCGGCTCGCCACCCCCACCGCCTGGCTCTTCGGCTCCGAGGCGCACGGCCTGCCCCGGCAGCTGACCGAGGCGGCCGACGTCCGGGTCCGGGTGCCGTTGCACGGGCGCGCCGAGAGCCTGAACCTGGCTGCGGCCGCGGCCGTGTGCCTGTACGCTTCAGCGAGAGCACTGCGCCGACCCTCGGGTCCGCGCGGTCACACAGCAGGGGAGTAGTCCGGATGATGAACGCGCCACGGCGTTCGTTTAGCCAGCCCGCCGGTGTCGGCGGGCGGCGGGCGTGACCCTTCCTCCTGCGTACCTCCCACCGGCGGGCTGCGGCGAAGCCGCGCGTCCGTAGACTCGCCTAGCCGCCCGTGAGGGCCGGCGCCGCCGTGAGGGAGTGCCCGTACGCCATGAGCTACCGCAACGATCCGTACGACCCGAAGCAGGTCGCCCTGCTCGACCCGGACGCCCTGGCCGAGGCCGTGGCCGAGGCCGAGAAGGCGTTCGCCATCGCCACCGACCCGGACGCGCTGCACGCGTTGCGCCCCGCGCACCTCGGCGACCGGGCCCCGGTCTCGCTCGCCCGCCGGGAGATCGGCGCGCTGCCGCCGGCCGCGAAGGCCGACGCCGGCAAGCGGGTCAACGAGGCCCGTCGCGCCATCGAGACCGCGTACGCCGCCCGGCAGGCGACGCTGGAGCGGGAGCAGGCCGAGCGGGTGCTGGTCGAGGAGCGGGTCGACGTGACCCTGCCCTACGACCGCCGGCCGCGCGGCGCCCGCCACCCGCTGACCGTGCTGATGGAGCAGATCAGCGACCTGTTCATCGGGATGGGCTACGAGATCGCCGAGGGTCCCGAGGTCGAGCTGGAGTGGACCAACTTCGACGCGCTCAACATCCCCGCCGACCACCCGGCGCGCGGCCTGATGGACACCTTCCACATCGCCCCGCAGGAGGGCTCCGTCGCCGCCGGCGAAGCGAGCTCGGGCCTTGTTCTTCGCACCCACACCTCGCCGGTGCAGGCGCGCACCATGCTCACCCGCAAGCCGCCGATCTATGTCGTCGTGCCCGGCCGGGTCTACCGCACCGACGAGCTGGACGCCACCCACGCGCCGGTCTTCCACCAGGTCGAGGGCCTGGTGGTGGACAAGGGCATCACCATGGCGCACCTGCGCGGCACGCTGGACCACTTCGCCCAGGCGATGTTCGGCGAGGGCGCGAAGACCCGCTGGCGGCCGCACTACTTCCCGTTCACCGAGCCGTCGGCCGAGTTCGACGTCTGGTTCCCGGAGCACCGGGACGGGCCGCAGTGGGTCGAGTGGGGCGGCTGCGGCATGGTCAACCCGCGGGTGCTGCGCGCCTGCGGCATCGACCCGGAGGTCTACTCCGGATTCGCCTTCGGCATGGGCATCGACCGGACCGTGATGGTCCGGCACGGGGTCAGCGACATGCGGGACATGGCCGAGGGCGACGTGCGGTTCACCCGCGCGTTCGGGGCCTGATCGGCGCCACGAGCTACGGAGACGGTGGTTAACAGTCATGCGAGTTTCTGTCAGTTGGCTGCGGGAGTACGTCGACCTCCCCGCCGACCTGCCCGCCGGCGACCTGGAGCAGGCGCTGGTCGACCTGGGCATCGAGGTCGACTCCATCGTGGACCTGCGGGAGACCGTCCAGGGCCCGCTGGTGGTCGGTGAGGTCCTGGAGATCGAGGAGCTGACCGGCTTCAAGAAGCCGATCCGGTTCTGCAAGGTCGACGTCGGCGCCGCCAACGGCACCGGCGAGCCGCAGGAGATCATCTGCGGGGCGCGCAACTTCGCCCCCGGCGACCGGGTGGTGGTGATCCTCCCCGGCGGCGTGCTGCCCGGCAACTTCGCCATCGGCGCACGCAAGACGTACGGGCGCAACTCCAACGGCATGATCTGCTCCGCGAAGGAGCTGGGCCTGGGCGACGACCACGCGGGCATCATCGTGCTGCCCGAGGACACCCCGGCCAAGCCGGGCGACGACGCCCGGCCGGTGGTCGGCCTCGACGACGTCGTGGTCGAGATGGAGATCACCCCCGACCGCGGGTACGCGCTCAGCGTGCGCGGCATCGCCCGCGAGTTGTCGCACGCCCTCGGGGTGCCGTTCCGCGACCCGGCCGACGTCCCGGCGCCCGGCGCCACCGCCGAGCCGGCGTACCCGGTCGACGTGCGGGACCCGGTCGGCTGCGACCGGTTCGCCGCCCGGATGGTGCGCGGCGTCGACCCGACCGCGCAGACGCCCGGCTGGATGCAGCAGCGACTCACCGTCGCCGGCGTCCGCAGCATCTCGCTGCCGGTCGACATCACCAACTACCTGATGCTCGAACTCGGCCAGCCGATGCACGCCTTCGACGCGGACCGGATCCGCGGCCCGCTGGTGGTCCGCCGGGCCGAGCCGGGGGAGAAGCTGACCACCCTGGACGGCGTCGAGCGCACCCTGTCCGCCGAGGACATGGTGATCTGCGACGAGATGGGTCCGATCTCGCTCGCCGCCGTGATGGGGGGCGAGACCAGTGAGGTGGTCGCCTCCACCACCGACGTGCTCTTCGAGGCGGCGCACTGGGACCCGGCCATGGTCGGCCGCACCGCCCGCCGGCACAAGCTGTTCAGCGAGGCGGCGAAGCGCTGGGAGCGGGGCGTCGACCCGGCCCTGCCGCTGGTCGCGCTGGAGAAGGCGGTCCGGCTGCTCACCGAGCACGCGGGCGGCACGGTCGGCGCGGAGATCCTGGACATCGACCACGTCCGGCCGCGTACCCCGGTCACCCTGCCGGCGGACCTGGCGTCCCGGCGGGTCGGGGTGACGTACGCCCCGGAGCGGGTGGTCGAGCTGCTGGAGCAGGTCGGCTGCACGGTCGACCGGGGCGCTGACCGGCTCGGCGAGGACCCGGGCGAGGTCGGGGTGGCCGCCGCCGGCCGGAGCGAGGTGTTCACCGTGACGCCGCCGAGCTGGCGGCCCGACCTCACCGACCCGGCCGACCTGGTCGAGGAGGTGGTCCGCCTCGACGGGTACGACCGGGTGCCGTCGGTGCTGCCCACCGCACCACCCGGCCGCGGCCTCACCGCGCCGCAGCAGCGCCGCCGGGCGGTCGCCCGGTCGCTCGCCGAGCGCGGGTACGTGGAGGTGCTCGCCCACCCGTTCGTCGCCGGGGAGCTCGCCGACCAGCTCGGTCTGCCCGCCGACGACCCGCGCCGCCGGGCGGTGCGGGTGGCGAACCCGCTCTCCGAGGAGCAGCCGCTGCTGCGCACCACGCTGCTCGGCCCGCTGCTCGGCATCCTCAAGCGCAACGTGAGCCGGGGCCTGCGCGACGTGGCGATCTACGAGATCGGCACGGTGTTCCACCCGCGTCCCGGCGCCGGCACCCCGCCGGCGATGGGCGTGGACCGGCGGCCGACCGACGAGGAGTTCGCCGCCGCCGACGCGGTGGTGCCGGACCAGCCGCGGCACGTCGCCGTGGCGCTCACCGGCGAGATCGAGCCGGCCGGCTGGTGGGGCCCGGGTCGGGCGGCCGGCTGGGCGGACGCGGTCGCGGCCGGCCGGGCCGTCCTGGACGCCGCCGGCATCCCGGCCGACCGGGTCACCGTCCGGGCCGCCGAGTACGCCCCCTGGCACCCCGGTCGCTGCGCCGAGCTGCTGGTGGACGGCACGGTCGTCGGGCACGCCGGTGAGCTGCACCCGGCCGTGGTGGCCGCGCTGGAGCTGCCGCGCCGCACCAGCGTCATGGAGCTGGACCTGGACGCGCTGCCCCCGGCGCCGATGGTGGCCGGCCCGGCCATCTCCACCTTCCCGCCCGCGCTGATCGACGTGGCGCTGGTGGTGGACGACGCGGTGCCGGCGGACGAGGTCGAGCGGGCCCTCGTGGCGGGGTCCGGCGACCTGCTGGAGGACGTGCGGCTCTTCGACGTGTACGTTTCCGACCAGCTCGGCGCGGGCCGCAAGTCGCTGGCGTACAAGCTGACGTTCCGGGCGCCGGACCGGACGCTCACCGTCGAGGAGGCGGTGGCCGCCCGGGACGCGGCGGTGGCCGAGGCGGCGCGCCGCTTCGGCGCCACGCTCCGCGGCGCCTGAGGATCAGGAAGGGGCCCCTTCGCCACCCTGCGGAGAAGGGGCCCCTGTTGACCCGCGCCAGAAGTGGAGTGCCCGCTGACCGCGCCTCGGACGTGCCGGGTGGCGCCCGGTCGGGCTCCGGGCTCGGCGCTCAGCGTTCGGGGTGGCGCCGGACGAAGTCCTGGTAGGTCTCATTGGCGAGTTCGATCTCGCGGACCTGCGCGGCCAGTTCGGCCCGGCGGATGTCCGCCGCCGCCCGGGCGCGGGCCAGCCGCAGCTCGTGCCGACGGTCGCGGATGCGGGACCAGCTCCGGACGGCGGCCCAGGCGATCCAGCCGCCCGAGGCCGCCAGCCCGGTCACCGCGAAGGCGAGTAGGAAGTCCATCTCGGTATTCTGCTTCCTACTCGTTGCTCATAGTTGAGCGGTTCGGATGTTTCGCTCTCCGCCTAGCGGTGGCTGGGCTG